>JAUTCT010000144.1 GCA_030673875.1 Verrucomicrobiota bacterium JB025
GGCGCGATGAACCGCGATTCCTCCTACGCCCTGCAATACTCGACCAACGGCGGCGTCTCATGGACGGACTCCATCTCAACAAGCGGATACTATGGCTTTGACTCTAACGGCGCATGGCTGAGGGTTCAAACCTCACTTTCCAGCCAAGCCGGACAAACCGTCCGCCTCCGCTTCGCCACCCGCTGCGACTCCCGCGCCCCGGTCGTCGACATCTCCATCGACAAGTTCACCCTCGCCGAGATGCCCGCCGCCGTGGCCATGCAGCCGATCGACAATGTGAACGTCACATCGCTGCGGTTGAACTGGACACCCAGCCCGCTGGCGACATTCCAGCGCTACGAAATCTACCGTTCCACGACATCCTCGGTATCAAACAGCTCGGACCTTGTGGCGACCCTCACCGACCAGGGTGCCTCGTCCTTCACCGATACCGGACTCGAGTCCCGCATCCAGTATTACTACCGGGTCTACCTCGTCGACGACCGCGACACCTACAGCCCGTCGGAAGTGGTCTCCGCCACCACGCTGGGAATGCCGTTGCCGCTAACCGACGACTTCGAGACCGCGCTTCCCGGCTGGACCTTCACCGGCCAGTGGCAGCTCCAGAATGGCGTCGGCCGCAACGGCGGCACGGCGCTCGTGGACTCCCCCGGCGACTACCTCGCCAGCACCGACACCCACGCCCGCTTCGCCGTCAACCTGGCGGGCACCCAGTGGCCTGTCCTGCGTTATTGGGACAAGCACAACTTCGCCGGCAGCTCATGGGGCCGGGTCGAGGTTTCCGCAGACAACTCCTCATGGACGGTCGTCAACGGCGTCACCGAAATCCGCGACACCTGGCAGATGCAGGAAGTCGATCTTTCGCAGTGGAAAGGCGAGGTGCGCGTGTTCATCCGCTTCCGCCGCAGCACCGACGCCAACCTGTCCGACGGATGGACCATCGATGACCTGAGTATTTCGGACCGCACGGTCGAATCGGTCTATCCGTTCTTCGAGAACTTCGAAAACGGCACCGCAAACTGGCTGGCCGGATCATGGACCACGGTGACCGACGCCCCCTACGCCGGCACCTCCGTCGTGCAGGATACCGTCAACCACCGCAACCCGCCGGACACACCAAACTACCTGACGCTGGCCCGCGAGGTGGATTTGACCAACGCCGTGGATCCCACGCTCACATTCTTCATCCGCGGCAATCTGGTGAACTACTCGTGGTTCCGCGTCCGGGTTTCCACCAATGGTGGCGCATCGTGGTCGGACATCTCCACCTTGAACCGCGACAGCGGATTCAACTCCGCAGTCTGGATCAAGCAGCAGGCCTCGCTCGCCGCTTGGAAAGGCTCGAAGATCCGCATCTATTTCGCATCCCATGGCAACAGCTATCAGCCTGCCAACGACATCTTCCTCGACAACATCGGCATCGGCGAGGCCACGCCCGGCGCTCCCACTCCGGTCACGCCGTTTGAAAACGAAACCGTCGATATCGTCCGGCCCACGCTCACTGCGGCCAACGCCACCGATTACCAAAGCGATGCACTCACCCACCAGTTCGAGGTCTATGCCGACGAGGAACTCACCCAGCTCGTCGCGCAGATCCCGTCGGTCGCCTCCGGCGTCACCACCACCTCGTGGCAGGTCGATGTCGACCTGCCGGACCACGCTCCCTACTGGTGGCGCGCCCGCGCTTCCGATGGCGTGAACACCGGCCCGTGGTCGGATGCCGTGGTGTTCAACATCAACGAATTCAACAACCCGCCGCTGGCCGTCGCCATCGCAGCTCCAGCCAACGACTCACTGCTCATCGACGGCAACGGCCTGCTCGTCTGGTTCCAGACCTCCGACCCCGACCTCGGCGACCAGGTGCTCGACTATCAGATCCAGATCGATGACGACTACACCTTCGACTCGCCGGAAGTCGACGCCACCGGCATCACCGTCAGCGACACCATCTACGGGCCCGGCTTCTTCGCCTCCATCCCGCTCGCCGACCTGCCGGGCGCCGACTCGCTGCCATCCGGCCGCTGGTTCTGGCGCATCCGCGCCCGGGACACCCGTTTCGCCAGCGGCGAATGGTCCCAGGGTTACGCCTACTTCCGCCTGCCGACCCTCTACGAACGCTACCTGCGCTCGCTCTACGGGGATCCGGACTGGTTCCTCTACGACGTCAGCAACCCTGCCGCCGACCCCGACGACAACGGCGTCGGCGTGCTCATGGAGTTCGCCTGCGGCATCGCCCCCGGCGCCGACCCCGGCGACCGACTGCCGGTCTCCATCGACCTCGAGGTCGCCGGCCTCCACCACCAGGGCATCGAGTGGACCCAACGCAAAAACAGTGAGATCGAGTTCCTCCTCGATATCTCCACCAACCTCAGAAACTGGGATACCGACGACCGCGCGGTGGTGGAACTGCTCTATCAGGTGGACGAATCCAGCGAACGCGTCCGCATGATCGACCCGGATCCGGTGGGAACCCACCACAAACGCTTCATCCGCCTCAGGGTGCGCGACTGATGGAACCCGCTTCACCTCTCCCCGGGGATCCCAAAAAAATCACCCGGCTGAAACCCCGTAAAAGCCCACCGGGCAGCCCGACCGGAGAGGCGAAGCAACCGCCGCCATTCTAGCGGATCTCCCCGGCCACGTCCACCACCGGGAACGGGCAGATTTGCCCCGCTCCCGTGGCTCCGGCACCACCCCGTCGCGCCACGTCGCCTCCCGTCACGCGCTGACGGCGGCCTGCCCCCGTGCTCCAACAGACCATTTCCTCCCTAGGCACTTGCACGCACCCACCACCCGGTGTATTGCGTCCGCCGCGACGGGTTGCCCGTCCAACCCCTTTCACACAATGATCAAGTGGATTCTCCAAAAAATCGTCGGCAGTAAAAACCAGCGCGAAATCAAGCGCATCCGCCCGACGGTCTCCCGTATCAACGAAATCGAAGAGGCTCTGCAAAACGAGCCGGAGGAAAAACTCCGCGAACTCACCGCCAAGTGGCAAAACCACCTCGCACGCTACCACGTGCTCGACGCCCCGGCAAAACCCGCCATCGAATCCATGCCGGCTGACGACCTCAAAGCCGTCGCCGATTCCATCGAACAACGCCTCGCCGCCCTCCGCAACGAGTTCCCGGACCTCCCCGCCTCCGTCGAACCCAACCCCGACTCCATCGAGGCCGCCAAAAACGCCTTCAACGACGCCGCCGCCAACTTCCCCAAAATCCGCGCCAAATACCTCGAGCAAATCCTGCCCGAAGCCTACGCCGTCGTCAAAAACGCCGCCCGCCGCCTCTGCGGCCAAACCATCACCGTCAGCGACCACCCCATCCTCTGGGAAATGGTCCACTTCGACGTCCAGCTCATCGGCGGCATCGCACTCCACCGCGGCATGATCGCCGAAATGCAAACCGGTGAGGGCAAAACCCTCGTCGCCACCCTGCCCGTCTACCTCAACGCCCTCACCGGCCTCGGAGTCCACGTCATCACCGTCAACGATTACCTCGCCCGCCGCGACGCCGACTGGATGGGCTCCCTCTTCAAATACCTCGGCCTCACCGTCGGCTGCATCCAGAACCAGATGGCCCCCTGGGAACGCCGCGAGGAATACGCCTGCGACATCACCTACGGCACCAACGCCGAATTCGGCTTCGACTACCTCCGCGACAACGGCATGGCCGCCACCAAGGATGAACAGGTCCAGCGCGGCCACTACTTCTCCATCATCGATGAAGTCGACTCCATCCTCATCGACGAAGCCCGCACCCCGCTCATCATCTCCGGCCCGTCCAGCCACAGCACCCACCAATACGACGTCTACAAACCGCTCGTCGAACAACTCGTCCGACGCCAGACCACCCTCTGCAACGAAGTCGCCGCAGAAGCCAAAAAACTCATGGACGCCGGCGACGAGGAAGCCGCCGGCCGCGCCCTCTTCAAACTCAAACTCGGCCAACCCCGCAACCGCCAGCTCATGCGCTTCATGCAGGAGCCCGACATGCGCCGCCTCATCGAAAAAGCCGAACTCTCGTTCCACCAGGACGCCCAGAAAACCGAACTCTTCAACCTCAAGGAGGAACTCTACTTCGTCATCGACGAAAAAGGCCACGACGCCGACCTCATGGAAATGGGCCGCGAATTCCTCTCCCCCGGAGACCCCGAAGCCTTCACCCTGCCCGACCTCGGCGAACTCTTCGCCGACATCGACACCAACACCGAGCTCAGCCCGGAACAAAAGGCCGCAGAAAAGGAAAAATGCCAGCAGCGCATGGACTCTCAGGCCGAGAAAATGCACAACATCTCCCAGCTGCTCAAAGCCTACTGCGTCTTCGAAAAAGACATCCAATACGTCGTCAAGGAAGGCAAAGTCATCATCGTCGATGAAAACACCGGCCGCGAAATGGCCGGCCGCCGCTGGTCCGACGGACTCCACCAGGCCGTCGAAGCCAAGGAAGGCGTGGTCATCGAACAGGAGACCCAGACCTTCGCCACCATCACCATCCAGAACTACTTCCGCCTCTACGAAAAACTCGCCGGCATGACCGGCACCGCCGAAACCGAAGCCGCCGAATTCCACGACATCTACCGCCTCGACGTCCTCCCCATCCCCACCAACGTCCCCAACCAGCGCGTCGACGAAAACGACCAGGTCTTCAAAACCCGCCGCGAGAAATTCAACGCGGTCATCAATACCATCAAGGAAGCACACGACCGCGGCCAACCCTGCCTCTGCGGCACCGCATCCGTCGAAGCCTCCGAAACCCTCTCCCGCATGCTCAAGCGGGCCAAAATCCCCCACTCCGTCCTCAACGCCAAGTTCCACGAACAGGAAGCGGAAATCGTCGCCAACGCCGGCCAACTCGGCGCCGTCACCGTCTCCACCAACATGGCCGGCCGCGGAACCGACATCAAACTCGCCAAAGGCGTCCCCGAACTCGGCGGACTCTTCGTCATCGGCACCGAACGCCACGAATCACGCCGCACCGACCGCCAGCTCCGCGGCCGCTGCGCACGCCAGGGCGACCCCGGCCGCTCACAGTTCTTCATCTCCTTCGAAGACGACCTCATGCGCAACTTCGCCGCCGCCGACCGCATGACCTCCATGATGGAGAAATTCGGCATGGAAGAAGGCGAAGCCCTCGAACACTCATGGCTCAATAAATCCGTCGAAACCGCACAAAAACGCGTCGAACAACGCAACTACACATGGCGCAAGCGCGTGCTCGACTTCGACGACGTCATGAACATGCAGCGCGAAGTCGTCTACGGCTACCGCAACGAAGTCCTCACCACCGAAGTCCCCCGCGAACTCGTCGAGGAAATCATCGAAGAAGCCGTCCCCGGCAGAATCGCCGAATACATCATCGAAAACGGCGACGACGACATCGACTTCCTCGACCTCGTCAAATCCGTCAACGGAACCCTCCCCGTCAACATCACCGCGGACGAACTCCCTCAGAACGTCGATGAGGAAAAAATCACCGAACTTTACATCACCAAGGTCAAGGATGCCTACCAGTCCCGCGTCAACGACCTCCCGGTCGAAGTCCTCGACCAGGAGGAACGCCGCATGGTCCTCGTCGCCATCGACAAACTCTGGCAGGAACACCTCTACAACATGGACGCCCTCCGCGAGGGCATCCAGCTCCGCGCCCAAGGCCAGAAGGACCCGCTCATCGAATACAAGAACGAGGCCTACAACCTCTTCGAAACATTGATGACCGCCATCAAAAACGAAGCACTCCAGAACCTCTTCCGCTCCGCCGCAAACCTGGAATCCTTCCTCAAACAACTGCACAACCAACCGCAGATGCTCCAGAGCGCCGAGCAACAGCAGGTCACCCGCGCCAACGTCGCCGTCTCCGGCTCCTCCGGAAACCTCGACCCCTCGACGATCCCGTCCTCCGGCGAACCCAAACTCAAACTCAACCTGCCCAAACGCAAACCGAGCTTCTCAATCGAAAACACCGGACGCAACGCCCCCTGCCCCTGCGGCTCCGGCAAGAAGTTCAAAAACTGCTGCGGCCGCGAAGCCTGACGCAGCACGCCGCCCCCGGCCAACACCACGCCACAAACGAGAGACGCCCCACCGGCCCGTCTCCGCCGGCGCCCATCCGCCAACCGGTGGTAGGGACGCACCGCCGGGGCATCCGCCAAACCCCATCCGCCAACCGGTGGTAGGGACGCACCGCCGGGGCGTCCGCCAAACCCCATCCGCCAACCGGTGGTAGGGACGCACCGCCGGGGCATCCGCCATAGCCCATCCGCCCACCGGTGGTAGGGACGCACCGCCGGGGCGTCCGCCATAGCCCATCCGCCATAGCCCATCCGCCAGATCCCATCCGCCAGATCCCATCCGCCAGATCCCATCCGCCAAAGCCCATCCGCCAAAGCCCATCCGCCAAAGCCCATCCGCCAAAGCCCATCCGCCAAAGCCCATCCGAGGTAGCGCGCTCTCGATGAGAGCGCACCCAAAGCCCATCCGCCCACCGCCAAACCCCCACCGCCGGGGCGTCCGGCATGCCGCACACCCACCCGGCCCACAGCCCACGGACCCGACACCCCAGCGCACAAAAAGACCGCGGACCAGCATTGCTGACCCGCGGTTTGATTGTTCAGAAAGATCAACTGACCCGCTTACTCGGCGGCTTCGTCGTCAGATCCACCTTTCGGGCCTTTGCCTTTGCCTTTACCTTTCGCGCCTTTGGGCCCCTTGGCACCTTGGCCGCCTCTGGCTCCCATCGGACGCTCGTCAGCCGGAACAGCCTCACGCTCTTCCTTGCTCAACTTGCCGTCGCCATCGGTGTCATACTTGGCAACGAACGCCGCACGGGCTGCTTCGCGCTCTTCCTTGCTCAGCTCGCCGTCACCATCGGTGTCGAACTTCGCCAGCATCGCGGCACGACGCTCCTTCATCTTCTCCTTGCCGGCTTCCATTGCTGCCTTGCGCTCGTCGCCAGTGAGTTTGCCGTCACCATCGGTGTCGAACTTGGCAATCACTTCCGCCGGAAGTTTCGGACCGCCCTTGCCGCGGGGGCCTTTTTCTTCCTGCTGGGCTCCGGCGATCAGGCTGGTTCCAACGAGGGCAGCCAATGTCATCAATGTGGTCGTTTTCATTATTTAGGGATTTGGTTTGTTCTTGGGAGATCCACTTGCGATCTCGTATGATCATGAAACCTCACACCTTGAAAAAGGTTGCGCGACATTTCGGGATTGGGTTTGCCACACTTCCAAAGTCCGGCTTGGATGGCCATGCAAATGGCTGAAACCACGAATCCCCAAGCTTCTTCCAAAGCAGGCGTATTCGCCAAAAGAACCGGCAGCACCCTCTTCCTCTGGGCGCTCGTCAGCGGCGTTTTCATCAGTTTCAACTCCTGGGCCTACCTCGGACTCATCGGCCTGCTCGCGATGATCGCCGCCGTGGAATACTTCACCATCGCCGGCAAGGCTGGCCTCGCATGCTTCCCCCGCTTCGGCATCGCCCTCGCCCTCGCCTATTTCCTCACCCTCGCCGTTTTCCTCTCAGCCGGCAACATGCCGCCGCCGGAAATCGACGCCTTCTTCGTCGCCCTCGCCACCACCGGAGCCTTCACCCTCCAGCTCCGCCACCCGATCCGCGGCACCCAGCCCCTCGTCGCGGTCGCCACCCACGTCCTCGGCTTCATCTACATCCCCGTCCTGTTCAGCTTCGCCGCACGCATCATCTTCATGGTCCCCGGCGGCCTGGAAACCGCGGGCGCCGTCACCAAACCCGGCGCATTCCTCCTCCTCTGGCTCGTCGCCGTCACCAAATTCACCGACATGGGCGCCTACATCACCGGCTCCCTCATCGGCAAACACAAGATGATCCCCCACGTCTCCCCCGGCAAAACCTGGGAAGGCATCGCCGGCGGCATCGCCTTCGCCCAACTCGGAGCCTGCGGACTCTACGCACTCTTCACCGACCAGCTCTCCTTCCTCCAGAGCTACGGCCACGTCGTCACCCTCGGCTTCATCCTCGCCACCCTCGCCGTCATCGGCGACCTCGCCGAAAGCATCGTCAAACGCTCGCTCGACGCCAAGGACTCCGGCAACATGCTCCCCGGAATCGGCGGCGCGCTCGACCTCATCGACAGCATCTGCTTCACCGCTCCCGCCCTCTTTTTCTATCTGAAATGGATCCTGCTGCCAGCCGCATGAACCGCAAACGACGAGTCGTCCTGCTCGGATCCACCGGATCCATCGGCACCTCCGCCATGAAGGTCGCTCACGACCTTCCCGACGAAATCGAAATCGTCGCCCTCGCCGCCCACCGCAACGTCGAAAAACTCGCCGAACAGGCCCGCCAAACCGGCGCCCGCCATGTCGCGATCTATGATCCCTCAAAGGAAAGCGAACTCCGCGCCCTCCTCCCCAAAGGCACCCGCATCCTCACCGGCCCCCATGGCCTCACCGAAATCGCCACCCTCGCGGATGCCGATACCGTGCTCGTCTCCATCGTCGGAACCGCCGGACTCCACCCCGCACTCGCCGCCATCCAGGCTGGCAAGGACCTCGCCGTCGCCTCCAAGGAAATCCTCGTCATGGCCGGCGAAATCATCACCGCCGCCGCCGAAAAACACGCCGTCGACATCCTCCCCATCGACAGCGAACACAACGCCATCTTCCAGTGCCTCGACGGCCACCGCGGCGGAGAAAATGAAATCTCCCGCCTCATCCTCACCGCATCCGGCGGACCCTTCCGCCAACTCCCCGCCGCCGACCTCGAAAACGTCACCCCAGCCCAGGCCCTCAACCACCCCACCTGGGACATGGGACCCAAAATCACCATCGACTCCGCCACCCTCTTCAACAAGGGCCTCGAAATGATCGAAGCCCGCTGGCTCTTCGGCATCGGCATGGACCGCATCGACGTCGTCGTCCACCCCCAGTCCATCGTCCACTCGATGGTCGAGTTCACCGACGGCTCCACCCTCGCCCAGCTCAGCCGCACCGACATGTGCTTCCCCATCCAATACGCCCTCACCTGGCCACGCCGCCTCAAGGGCAGCCTCCAACCGCTCGACTTCCCCACCCTCGCCAAACTCGAATTCGAAGCCCCGCGCACCCGCGACTTCCCCGCCCTCGACCTCGCCCGCCGCGCCGGCCTCGCCGGCGGCACCCTCCCCTCCGTCTTCAACGCCGCCAACGAAATCGCCGTCGACGCCTTCCGCGCCGGCAATCTCTCATTCCCCGGCATCTGGCAATGCGTCGCCCACACCATGGACGCCCACCAAATCCAACCCTCATCCACCCTCGAATCCATCGTCACCGCCGACCACTGGGCACGCCAGCAGGCCGCCGGGTTCTGCCGCACCGCCGCCGCATCAATCTGAGAATTTTCATTTCACTCGGCGGATCTCCCGCTACTTTCATGCCATGAATTACCTGCGCATTCTCACCCTCGCGCTCTCCATCATCCTCCCTGCATCCGCCATCGCCTCCCCGGCGGAAACAACGCGCATCAGAAAATCCTGGGAACTCGCGATGCAGAACTGGCAGCGCGAAATGCAACTCGCCACCACCCCGGAATCCCGCGCCGATACCATCGCCAAACGCCCGGACACCGCCTCATACGCACGCCAGGTCTGGCAGCAAATCGCTCCCTCACTCTCACAGGACTGGACGCTGGATCCCGCCGCCTGGTTCCTCAAGGTCACCCCGCGCCTGCTCACCAGCACCCCGCAGGGCGGCACCACCCCCACCTTCGCCAACGAAATCGAAGCCCTGAAAAAAGCCGTCGAAAAATACCACCTCAAAAGCCCCAAACTCATCCCCGTCTGCATGGCGCTCGTCGCCACCGGAGATCCCGGAACCCTCCCGATCCTCGAAAAAATCGAATCCACCAACCCGGACCCCAAGGTCCAGGGCGTCGCCGCACTCGGTGCCGCCATGATGCTCAAGTCCCTCGGTGAAGAACCCGAGATCATGCGCAAACGCCTCAGCTACATCCGCCAAGCCATCATCAAAAGCTCCGACATCCAGCTCACCCGCGGCACCGTCGCCGAAATCGCCGAAGACGAACTCTACATCATCCGCTACCTCACCAAAGGCCGCGTCGCCCCGGACCTCGACGGCATCGACTCCGCCGGCCGCTCATTCCGCCTCTCGGACTACGCCGGCAAGGTCATCCTCCTCCTCTTCTGGAGCAACTCGACCCCCGATGCCGACCACATCATCCAGCTCACCACCGAAATGGAGAAAAAATTCGCCGGCCAGCCCTTCGTCGTCATCGGCGTCGACCGCGACCCGATGACCGAACTGCGCAAGCTCAAGGCCGACGGCACCATCACCTGGCGGAACTTCTCGGACCCGGTCGGCGAACTCGCCAACCAATACCGCGTCGCCTCCTACCCGCTGGTCTACCTCCTCGATGGCGACCGCAACATCCGCTACTCCGGCGCCCTCGGATCCTTCGCCGAACTCACCGCCGCCGCCGTGCTCGCGGAAAAACAAAAACCCTGAACCCTCCAAACACCATGGCCGAAAAAACACTTTTCGAAAAAATCTGCGCCAGGGAAATCCCCGCCACCATCGTCCACGAAGACGAACTCTGCGTCGCCTTCCGCGACATCTCGCCCCAAGCACCCAGCCACCTCCTCGTCGTCCCCCGCAAGCCGATCACCCGCATCAGCGAAGCCACCCCGGAAGACGCCGCCACCCTCGGCCACCTGCTCCTCACCGCGGCAAATGTCGCCGCCGCAGAAGGCATCACCGAATCCGGCTTCCGCCTCGTCATCAACAACGGCCCCGACGGCGGCGAAGCCGTGCCCCACCTCCACGTCCACGTCCTCGGAGGACGCCAAATGCAATGGCCCCCGGGCTGATCATCCCATGAATCCCCTCCTCGCAGCACTCGCGGTCGCCACCCTCACCGCCACCACCACGGCAGCGCGTCCCCCGCACCACCGCTTCCCACTTCAACCCGTCCAACAACTCGTGCAACGGGAAACCCCGACACCGTCGCCCGACGCCGGAAACGTGGTGCTCATCCACGGATTCCTCGATTCCGGGAAAATCTGGCGCACCCTCGAAAACCGCCTGACCCGTCACGGCTACCATTGCCTCGTCCCGGAACTCCGGCCAAACGACGGACGCGGCGGCCTCGACCAACTCGCGCATCTCCTCAAACAACAAATCGACGACGAATTCGGCCCGTCCCAGCCCGTCTCCATCATTGGCTTCAGCATGGGCGGCATCATCGCCAGATACTACCTCCAGGACCTCGGCGGCGCCGACCGCTGCGACAAACTCCTCACCATCTCATCCCCCCACAACGGCACCCGCACCGCCTACCTCTACCCATCCAAAGGCGCACTCCAAATGCGCCCCGGCAGCCGCTTCCTCACCCGGCTCGCGAAAAATGAAGCAAAATTGAAAAATCTCAGCCTCGTCTCCTACCGCACCCCGCTGGACCTGATGATCCTGCCAGCCCGGAGCTCTCACTGGAAAATCGCCACCAATGTCAAAGTCACCGTGCCCGCACATCCCTTCATGCCCGGCTGCACGGCCGTGATCGCGGATATCGAAAAACGCCTCGCCAACTGACGCCATCCTCCGCCAGCCAGCCAATCATCCTCCCGGCCACCCGGTCACATGGCCACCCGGCCTAATAGCCGATCGACCGCAGCACCGGCACCCGCCAAGCACTCGCGCCGCCCGCCGGATCACAAACCGCCGCCCGCCGGATCACACTCCGGCCCGCGCGCTCAATTCTCGTCCTCGTCCTCGTCCCCGGCCTTGTCGAGCACCTCGACCTTCACCGGCACAATACCCCGATTCAAAAACCCGAGACGATTCGCACAACCGACCGTCAGATCAATGATCCGCCCCTTGATGTAGGGCCCGCGGTCGTTGATCCGCACAATCTCCGACTTGCCGTTGGTCTGGTTGGTCACCCGAACCATCGTGCCCATCGGCAGCGTCTTGTGCGCCGCCGTCGCCGCATGGTTCCGCAACCGCTCGCCACTCGCAGTCGCCGTCCCGAAATTCGTTTTGATCGAATACCACGACGCCATCCCGCGCTGCACCGAATGCACCGTGTAGTCAGGCTCGCTGCTCGTCTCCTCACGCGTCGTCTTGCCAATCATCGCACATGCCGGAATGAGCAATAGCACTCCAGTGGCCAAACCTGCGGATTGAAGTCTCAAGGGTAATCTCATGCTGAATCAGTCGGTTGAGTGTCCCCGGTCCGATCACCGGCCCGGGCGGGGGAAAAACGCGGCATACGCAGACCGCTCCAACATGGCAAGCAAATCTTACACCACTTAAAATTTTATGACCATCAGGGGAAATTTACTAAATAACCCAAATATTTCACCTTTCTTAACGTTTTGACTTGATTTCAACCGACTCCTTTTGCTAGTCGATTACCTGAATGACTCAGCACTGGACAACCTCGTATCGGGACCGCTTCACCACGGCGGATTTCGATTTCGTCGCGTCCGTGCTCTGGCCGGAAGGCCCGCGCGACCCCATCCTCAAACTCTGGCAGGACCCCGAAGGCCAGCGCGAAATGCTCGACCTGAAAGAGGTCCTCCTCAGCCTCATCGACTCCCCCTCAACCCTCCAGGTCTCGCCGCTCTTCTACTTCTACGTGCTCGTCCGCCACGCATTCATCCACGCGGACCTCACCGATGCCTCACTCGCCGACTACGTCGCCGGCGTCATGGCCAAACGCGTCTGCCTCGAAAACGACCTGCTCGAAGACGTCACGCGCGGCTACACCCACGCCGCCCAATTCCTCTCCGTCATCTCCCGCGCAAGAGGCCGCATGCGCTTCCACCTCCAGGTCGCCGCCGGCAACCAGTTCCTCGTCCTCACCGGCCTCTACCCGGACTACCTCAGGAAACGCAGCAAGCAAACCGGCGCACCGGGCCTCGAATTCTACGAAACCTTCACCAAAAACGCCTTCCGTGGCGCAGCCGAATGCGAAATCGCATCCGCCGCATCATCCCGCCACCTCCTCAGCGCCCTCGCCGAGGCCGTCCCCACCGCCCGCCGGTCGCTGAACCGCCTCGCCGAAGAACTCGTCTTCCTCGGCGAGTAACCCGACCTCACAACTCGCCGGCGATCAGGTCGTCCATCGTCTGCCGCTTGCGAACCAGCGCCGCACGATCGCCATCCACCAACACCTCGGCCGGCAACGGACGGGAATTGTAATTCGAGGCCATCACAAACCCATACGCCCCCGCGGACATCAGCGCGATCATCTCGCCCCGCTGGAAATCCGGCAACTTCCGGTTCTGGCAGAAAAAGTCTCCGCTCTCGCAAATCGGACCCACCACATCCATTTCCACCGTCTCCCCCGTGCTGGGCTCGATCAACGGCACAATATCGTGATGCCCCTCATACAGCGCCGGCCGGATCAGGTCATTCATCCCCGCGTCCACCACCTTGAAGGTCTTCGCCGCACCCTTCTTCTCATACAAACACTTGCTGATCAGCACACCCGCGTTGCCCGCGATGAACCGGCCCGGCTCCACGATGATCTTCAGCCCGGTCTCCCGCAGCCGGGGCACAATGCTCTTGCCATAAACCTCCGCCGTCAGCGGCCGCTCGTCCTCGGACTTCGCCTCCCACCACGCCACTCCACCGCTCTCCAGCGACCCTTCATACACAATGCCGATCCCCCCGCCGATCGACCAAAACTCGATCCCGTGCCTCTCCTTCAACGACTCCACCAGCGGCGCCACCTTTTCCACCGCTTCCACAAACGGCGCCACCGAAGTCAACTGCGAGCCAATGTGCATCTGCAGGCCGCGCATCCTCACGTTCGGCAACTCAGCCGCCGCACGCTCATAGAGCCCCTCGATCTTCTCGAAATCCACGCCGAACTTGTTCTCGCTCTTGCCCGTCGAAATATACTTGTGCGTCTTCGCGTCCACATTCGGATTCACCCGGACCGCCGCCGGCGCCACCACCCCCATCTCTCCCGCCACCTCGTTCAAATATCGCAGCTCCTCCTCGCTCTCGACGTTGAACGAATAAATCTCCTGCTCCAGCGCATACTGGATCTCCTCGCAGGTCTTGCCCACCCCCGCAAACGTGCAGTGCCGCGGATCCCCGCCCGCCTTGATCACCCGGAACAACTCCCCTCCGGAAACAATGTCAAATCCCGCACCCTTCTCTGCCAGCAAACGCAGCACCGATAGATTGGAATTCGCCTTCACCGCATAGGCCACCTCGTGCTCCACCCCGTCGAGCGCCGCATCCAGACGACCGTAGTGATCCAGAATCGTTCCCGCCGAATACACGTAGAGCGGCGTGCCATACTCCGCGGCAAGCGGCGCAAGCTCCACATTCTCACAATATAATGAACCGTTTCGATACGAAAATCCATGCATGGCGGCAGTCACCTACCCACATCCGGGCCCGTCGTAAAGCAGGGAAAATCCCCAATCCAACATACTGACATCTTTCGTCCGGTCCTTGCCACACCCGCCGAATTCACTCAGCCTGCCGCCGTGAAAGTTACGAAAGCAGTCATCACCGCCGCTGGCGGAAACCAGCGCACCCTGCCTCTCCAAACCCTCGTCGATCGCGACGGCATCCAAAAATCAGCTCTCGCCATCCTCGTCGAACAGACCATCAAGGCCGGCATCGAGGAAATCGCCGTCATCGTCTTTCCCGGTGACGAGGACGCCTACGCCCAAGCCGCCGCCGAACACGCCGGCCGCATGCGCTTCATCCCCCAGCTGAACCCCCGTGGCTACGGACACGCCATCCACTGCGCCGCGGACTTCACCGGCAACGACTCCTTCCTCCTCATGGTCGGCGACCACCTCTACACCAGCCGCAACGAACACTCCTGCGTCGCCCAACTCCTCGAAATCGCCGCCAAACGCAAATGCGCGGTCTCCTCGGTCCAGTCCACCCACGAAAGCAAACTCCCCTACTACGGCTGCGTCGGCGGAACCCGCGTCGCCGGAACCGACCGCCTCTACGAAATCGATACCGTCGTCGAAAAACCCACCCCCACCGAAGCCGAACAATCACTCGTCGTCCCCGGCCTCCGCGCCGGAAACTACCTCTCGTTCTTCGGCATGCACGTCCTCCCGCCCTCGGTCATGACCACCCTCGCCGAGCTCCTCGCATCCGGCCCCTGCGGCCTGTCGGAAGCCCTCGCCAACCTCGCACGCCACGAACGCTACCTCGCCTATCAGGTCCACGGCCGCCGCCACGACCTCGACTTCTCATACGGCCTGCTCTCCACCCAGCTCGCCCTCGCCCTCGACGGCAAGGACCGCGCCGAAGTCCTCGCTCTCATCACCGAGCAACTCGTGCAATCCCAAGTCTAAGCCAAGCCCAATACCCACGCCCACGCCCACGCCGAAGCCCTCGCAACCCCTCCCGGGCCGCGGAACCGCCATCGCACCGGACACCCCGGCTTTCCTCCGCGCCCCCCCCCGCCTTCATCACTCTCCCGCCCCATGGCCAGCCTCACCGACCTCATCACCTCCCCGGACGAATCCGTCCGCAATACCTCCCTCGCCCATGCCTGCATGGCGCTGGACCTCGACACCCTCCTCGCCGAAGCCACCTCGCTGGACCACTTCCGCCGGGAAAACGACAACCTCTATCACCGCGTCCGCGCGCTGATGTTCCTCCACGCCATCCACCGCTTCCACCTCCCCGCCAAACTCGAAGCCGCTCACGTCCCCGCCGGATCCATCCCCTTCTCCGGATACGAACACCTCCTCGAACGCCGCTTCGAGGAAGCCATCGACATCTTCCTCAAGGCCCAGCGCGAACAAGGCCCCGGCGACGGCATCTCCTCATCCCTCGCCTCCGCCTACCACAAACTCGCCTTCCAAACCCTCGCCGACCAGGTCCGCCGCTCCGTCCGCTCCGTCCGCGGCAACCAATGGATGTTCCGCATGGGACACCCCGCCGACCAACCGCTCCGCATCCGCCCGGAACTCACCAAACCCGACCCCACCACCGGACTCTACCCCATCCTCCGCGAACGCACCCCCGTCCGCATGGACCTCACCCACTGCGCCTGGTCCGACATCTTCTTCCTCGGCATGGACTACCCGGACGGCGCCAAAGTCCTCAACATCTCCGTCGACCTCGGCGTCCACGGCCGCGACGGCGACGTCCGCCCGCCCGTCGAAGCCAGCCTCCGCGTCATCGAACAACCCGTCCTCCGCCTCACCAGCGTCGACCTCGGCTGCACCGCGGAAGTCTCCAGCCTCAACGAAGTCTTCGATTTCGCCAAAGACTACCTCGGCCTGCTCAAGGCCGCCGTCATCGCCAGCGGCATCATCCCCCCGGGCATCGAAGGCTCCGGCCAGTCACTCGCCGACCTGCTCGAACGCGTCGTCGGCCCGGGCCGTGGCCTCGAACTCGTCTCCAACGTCAACAACATCCCCAAAGGCTCCCGCCTCGCCGTCTCCACCAACCTCCTCGCCGCACTCATCGGCGCCTGCATGCGCGCCACCGGACAAGCGAAATCCCTCACCGGCGGCCTCGAGGAAAATGAACGCCGCATCGTGCTCGCACGCGCCCTGCTCGGAGAATGGATCGGCGGATCCGGCGGCGGCTGGCAGGACTCCGGCGGCGTCTGGCCCGGCATGAAACTCATCTGCGGAACCATCGCCACCGAAAACGACCCCGAACACGGCGTCTCCCGCGGCCGCCTCATGCCCACCCACCGCATCCTCGACCTCAACGACGTCCCGGCCGAATCACGCGAAAAACTCCAGAACTCGCTCGTCCTCGTCCACGGCGGCATGGCCCAGAACGTCGGGCCCATCCTCGAAATGGTCACCGAGAAATACCTGCTCCGCTCACAACCCGAGTGGGACGCCCGCGGCCAAACCCACGGCGGCCTCGACCGCATCCTCGCCGCACTCAAATCCGGCGACATCAAAGCCCTCGGAAAATCCACCACCGAAAACTTCTTCGGCCCGCTCCACACCATCATCCCCTGGTCCGGAAACCTCTACACCCAGACCCTCATCGACAAGGTCCGCGCCGAATTCGGCGATGACTTCTGGGGCTTCTGGATGCTCGGCGGCATGTCCGGCGGCGGCATGGGCTTCATCTTCGCGCCCGAACGCAAAGCCGAAGGCCAGCAACGCCTCCAGGCCATCATGACCGAAACCAAGGGCACCCTCAACTCCGCCCTGCCCTTCGCCATGGAACCCGTCGTCTACGACTTCTCCATCAACGAACGCGGCACCTGGGCCGACCTCCTCACCGGCACCGACGCCCTCATGCCTCCCGGCTACTACCGCTTCATCGTCCCGTCCCTCCTCCGCATGGACCGCGACACCCTCGGCCCCGCCCGCCACGCCGACCTCGACCAATTCGCCGCCGCCTGCCGCACCAAACCGGAACTCCAGGGCATGGTCTCCACCCTCTTCGACTCGATCTTCCCCCACACCTCCGGTGAGTCCGGAAACCAGAACTCCCTCCACGCGCTGCTCGACAAATACGGCTTCGACCGCACCACCCACGAACAAATCCGCGACGACCTCACCGCCGGACGCATCGGCCTCGCCCAAAACCGCCTCCCCGCAAACACCGTCATCGATGACGTCAAACCCGGCGACTTCACCGATGCCAACACCATCCCGGAAGACGCCATCACCCGCGGCAAAACCGCCCTCGCCAACGGCGAAGTCGCCGTCGTCACCCTCGCCGCCGGAGCCGGCTCCCGCTGGACCCAGGGCGCCGGCGTCGTCAAGGCCCTCAACCCGTTCTGCAAACTCGGCGACCGCCACCGCTCGTTCATCGAAACCCACCTCGCCAAAAGCCGCAAAACCGGCAGCCGGTTCGGCGCATCCGTCCCCCACGTCTTCACCACCTCCTACCTCACCCACGGCCCGACCGAGCAGTTCCTCGCCGCTCACCACAACTTCGGCTACCACGGCCCGCTCTATCTGTCCGAAGGAAAATCCATCGGCCTGCGCACCGTCCCCACCGAGCGCGACCTCCGCTTCGCATGGGAGGAACTCCCGCAGGAAACCCTCGACGTCCAGCAGCAGAAAGTCCGCGACTCGCTCCGCGCCGCCCTCATCAACTGGGCCAAAACCACCGGCGAATCCTCCGACTACACCGACAACCTCCCCAACCAGTGCCTCCACCCCGTCGGCCACTGGTATGAAATCCCCAACCTCCTCCGCAACGGCACCCTCGCCCGAATGCTCGATGAGCGCCCGCAGCTCAAAACCCTCGTCATGCACAACATCGACACCGTTGGCATGAACCTCGACCCCGCCCTGCTCGGCCAGCACCTCGCATCCGGATCCGGACTCACCTTCGAAGTCATTACCCGCCGCCTCGAAGACCGCGGCGGCGGACTCGCCCGCGTCAACGGCCGCCCCCAACTCGTCGAAGGCCTCGCCATGCCCCGCGAAGAGGACGAATTCGCCCTCACCTACTACAACAGTAATACCTGTTGGATCGACATCGACTCGCTCCTCACCACCTTCGGCCTCACCCGCTCCGACCTCACCAACGGGGAAAAAGTCGCCACCGCCGTCCGCAAACTCGCCGCCAAAATGCCCACCTACATCACCCTCAAGGAGGTCAAAAAGCGCTGGGGCCACGGCCAGGAAGACGTCTTCCCCGTCTGCCAGTTCGAAAAACTCTGGGTCGACATGAGCCACCTCCCGTCCATCGAGACCAGCTACCTCGCCGTCCCCCGCCTGCGCGGCCAACAACTCAAGGACCCCGCCCAACTCGATGGCTGGCTCCGCGACGGCTCCGCCGCCCACCTCGAGGCACTCTGTGAGTGGGACTGACGCAGCCACGGACGTTCCTCCGGAATGTCCGCAGGCCGCGGCCTGGTGACATCGCAAACAGTCGGCTCCCACAGCCGCACCCCACCCGATTCGTCAGGATCCCGCCGGACCTCGGCACACATCCTCACACGCACCAGGCGATGGAGGCCACCCCGGCCCCATCGCCTTCCGGGCCACCGCGAATCAATCTTCCACCAGAACCGCCCGATAGAACCGGACCGGACACTGCGCCGGATGACACTCGGTCTTCGGCGGTCCCTGGTCCAGCCACTGCACCCGGTTGGCCCCGGCCGTGATCACCGTCGGCGAATCAATCCAATTGCCCAAATCCGTGGCATACTGAATCCGGTAGCGCTGGCCCACCACCGCATCAAACTCAAACAACTTCGCCTCATCTCGGTAGTTGATCAGTTGCGGCCCGTCCCCGTCCTCAACCGCGGAATCCCCGGCGGAGGACCCGTCCGGATACAGCACGTCGATCTCGAACGCAGGCCGCGGCGCGTCACCCGAAGTCGACGAATGATACTCGATGCTCAGCGTCACGCTCTCACCCGGCTCGAGCACCGAATCATAATCCAGATACCCCTCCGGGAATCCGTAAACCATGTAACCTTGATCCAGCCCGATCACCCGGATCCGGAAACCGGCAATCGCACGGCTTCCATTGTTGGCCACGGTGACCGACTGCTCGTAGAGCCCGGTCGCCGCATTCAGGGTCACCGTCCCCTCGCTGATGATGCTCGGAACCGCCAGAGCCGGCAGGTTCACCGTCAGCGTCGTGCTCGCAGTCGCCCCGCTGTCATCGCTCGCCTCAATCACCAGCGTCGAACTCCCGTCCTGATAGGGAGCAAACTCCAAACTCAGTAAACCGCTCTCCAGATCAATCGTGAACAACGAGAAAATCTCCGGATTCGACGCCTCCACAACAGAGAAATACGTCCGGTCCAGCACGTTCGGATCACTCACATGGTCGCCAACCCGCAGCGTGATCGGATCTCCCGCCGCATTCGCCGTCACAACCGTCGGCATCGACTCGGCAAACACCGGTGCCTCGTTCTCAACCCGCTGGCCGAGAATGCAATAACTGTCGATCGCCCACGTGTCATAGCCCGGCCCGCTGAATTGCTCCTGGATGATCCGGATCTGCGTGGAGTCCGTCCACGCGCTGGCCGGCAGCGCCACGGAAAAGGCTTCCCACCCGGTCGTCGTGATCGGAATATCGGTCACAACCGTCCATCCCGATTCAGCCGTCCGATACTGAATCTGAATCCCCTCGTCGCTCTCGGCTCCATCCCACGGCCCCGAGCTGTCTCCGTCACCCATCCGCACGGTCAGCGCCACGGTCCCTCCATAGCTCAGGTCCAGCGGCACACTCACAAGCGACCGCTCCCACGATCCCCCGAACCAATACACTCCGCCCGCGGGAAATCCCTCGCCACCATCCAGAATGTGCTCGCCACCCTCGAGTTCCACCCACGGAGAATGCGGCAGACTCTCAAAATCATCCTCAATCAGACAATCACCGTCGATCGAAACAATCGCCTGGCTCGAGGCACCCGACTCGCCGGCGCTGTTGATCGCGTAAACGCGATACACATAACGGAAGCCCGGCTCGGTCGTGTCGTCCAGGATGCTCCCCTCGTCATAGGCCGCACTGCCAACCACCACCCAGTCGTCTCCTTCCTCCAGACTCCTCTCGATCCTCACGCTCTCGGCGACCGGACTGTTCACCACCCAGCGGACCTCGACCGCCCCGCCGTCACCGTGCATCAGCGAAATACCCGGACTGTCGGGAACTTCAAGCAAGGAAGTCGTCACCTCGACAATCTCGCTGTAGTCGGACTCCCCCCTGTAGTTGCGCGCAAAACACCGGTATTCGTAATAGCTCCCCGGATCAACAGCAGTATCCGCGTAGTTTCCTCCGGAAACGATCGCAATTTGCTCCCAATCCCCACCCGGCACCCTCCGCTCGATCACATACTCCGAACTGGAAACAGTACTCCACCAGTACAGCGAAACCTCATAGGAAGTCGTCCCGGACAACCGGAAGTAGTTGGGGGCGACCGGGTCGGGCACGAGCGTCGCGACTTCAATGATCGACCATTCACTGCTCCCGATACCGTTGACCGACCGCACCCGGAACACATAATCAGTGGTCGCATAGAGTCCGCTGATCTCCACGGAATCAGCCCCCCCGTCTCCCCCGATCGACATCGTCGTCCAACTGCTTGAGGAAACACTGCGATACTCTCCTTCATAACCGGTCGCACCGACAACCGGTGTCCATTCCAAAACCACCACATCATCGGTAACGTTTCCCGATGCCAGATCCGCCAACACTCCTGGCACTGACATCTCAACCAATACCGGCTCGGATGCCTCGGATTCCTTATCGCCATTCACCGCAATCACCCGATACTGATAGACATTACCAAGCGCAACGGTGTCGTCCGAACACTCCGTGAGGCTGGTGCCGGTGGTCCCAACCTCCGTCCACTCGCTCTCCCCATCCGCCAGCCGTTCCACCCGGTATTCCTCTTCCCCGGATACATCATTCCATCCAAGCAACACCGATGAAGAATCAACCACGCTTGCGAACAGCCCCTCCGGCCGGGCCAAAACCTCCGGCGCAACGATCCCGAAATCCCCGTCCATCACGTAGAATCCCGGAACCCCCTCCTCGTCCAGAATCACCGCCACCATTCCGCCGGAGACGAGTTCCAGATTCACCCCCTCCCCTGGCAACTGCTTCACGGCCCCCGGCAGAAAAAAGGAACCCACCCATGCCTGAACCTGTGCGACCCCGCCGATATTGCGAATCGTCTTGATCCTCCCCGACTCCAGCACACCGTCAACCACCTCGTTGGCAAGCGACACAGACGAGAGCCCCATGGTCGCCGTCTCATACACCGCTCCACTGCTCGCCACCAGCATGCTCCCATCACTTGTCAATTCGACATAGCCGTCTTCAGAATCATACGAGGATCCCACCACCGAACCAAACTCACCGATCGCCAATGACGGGTGCTTCGAACTCGACGCACGGAAGGGAATCGCTCTCGGCCGGCCGCTGTAGGTGTAATACAGCATTTGTTCCGCATCATTCCAAAACAACGGCGAACTGTCTCCGGAGGAGACGGAATCAACTTCGTTCCCACTCGAATTGAACGCGCGGATCGTATTGTAAGTCCCCTGTTCAACGGAGATCAAATACGACTTCGCCGCAATGATTTCGGACGCATTTGTCTCGCCTGTAGAGGCATACGAATACTGGCTCAACTGGTCTCCGTAGAGCGAGGCCCGCTCGATCTCTCCCCCGGGATACGACAGATACACCCGGTTGAGGACGCTGGAATAGGCCACATACCACGGCGCTCCATCCAGATTGAGCGATGAAAGGTACGCTTGGCTCTCAGGATCCCAACGGAAAAGACAACGATGGCTTCTGGAAAACAAATACACAATCCCGTCATTCCCGACAAACACACTCTCCGGCGTATATGCCAAACCCGTTGGATCCCTCGGTTCCTCCGGCTGCGGGTCGCCAAGATCCGCAAAAGCGATCTTCGTCAGCACGATCTCGTCGTCCTGAGTCCCAAACACAAACACGTCATCTCCCTCGACATGGAGCGCCGATACCTCGTGGCTCACCCCAACCACACCAGTTTCAAGACCGGCGTTGTTGTACGCATGAACCCCACCATCCTCAACCGTCACCAGAACATCGGATCCACGGAAATCCACATGCTCGGGAGCAATGTCATACTCCACCAATTCCTGATTTCGGCTCCCTTCATACACCGTCCCGAGATTGGAAAGAACCATGCTCCCGTCCGGATAATACCAATACTCCGAGGGATAGGGATACGAAACGCTGGCCCTCGTCAACCGCCCCGAGATTGTTCCATTCTCATCATACGTAAAATACTGGATACTGTTCGAATACATGCCGATCAGCTCATTCCGTTGCGGTACCAGCTGGAGGCCGGAAATCTGGTTGTAGCTCCCCGAGGAAAATGCATCCAGTATGGTGTTCGTCGTCTTCGACACAGAAGTGATCCCGTAGCCTTCCGAATAGGCGCCCCCGCCATTGACAAACAACAGCGGGCCGTCACTCGCCACCCAATTCACCGACAGTGCCGAACTGAACAGAAACGTCTCGCCTCCCCCGCTGGAATCGTATCGATAAATCGATCGACCATAAGACACATAAATCCCGTCAGCATCGGCATAACCGGTGACGATCGCATCCGCCTTGGTCGGCAGAACCACTGGATCCAGCCATTCCTCGGCGGCCATGTCATACACCTCCGCCCTGGCCGGAGAAGCAAAGAAGAAATACACCAGATCCCCCGATCGGTTCGAACTCACCCACTCGGCGCTCAATGGCAGGGAAACCGCCAACCACACAAGTGAACACCGGACGAAATTCAATGCGACGCGAAACATGCGTGCACCATTACCCGCCCGGAGAACCCATGTCAGCAAAAAATGCATTGCAAATGGGTTTTTATGTTAGACCATGACTCGACTGTCCATTAGAGAACTTGACTAACATCCTCCAACCCTCTAGCAAACCATCCTCCGCCATCACCATACCACCATGAATAAACCCCAATATTCCGGACTCCTCCTGCTCCCCCTCGTGCTGTGCGAACCCCTGCTTGCCGGCAGCTCGGATTCACCACGGTCCGGAACCGGCTGGACCCTCGGATTCAGCCCCTCATGGAAAAACCTCGGCGAGGTTTCCTATTCCACCGGCTCCCGTTCCTCGAACTTCACCATCCCCCAACTCCTGTCCGGAGACTCCCTGACCATTCCATCCATCGGAGAAACCGATGGGTACGGCGACCGCACCTATGACGACGGATACGTCAACGAATCCGCCATCACCGGCGCATCCGGGCTCACCTGGTACTGGGGCTACGAGCAGTCCACCCAGGTCAGCGGCAGCGACCTCGCACTCCACGCCACCGGATACCAAACCACCTACAATCCAAGCATCTCCAACGCCGCCAACTACTCCGCGGACGACGACCTCGATGGCTTCACCCCGCAGCTCGACTTCAACTACTATCCGGAAAACCGCACCCTCGGAATCTCCAGCATCCTGATATCCTTCTCCATGACCGGTGTCGACTCCGGCTTCCACTTCTCGAACTTCTCGGGAATCCAGACCCAGGACAACTATCAACTCAACTACACCGACACCTACGACCTCGGCGTCGTCGCAGACAGCGTCCCCACCGCCCCCTACTACGGCACCGAAGACGGCCCCGGCGCTTCCATCCCGAACCTGCCGGCAGACCGGACCACCGACCCGGTTCTCCTTAGCACCGACACCGCCGAATACTCGAACAGCATCTCCAGCGATCTCGACATGACCGCCTTCTCGATCGCCCTCGGCCCCACCTTCGAAGGCAGCTTCGCCGACCGCATGCGCTGGCAAATCGCCGCCGGCACCACCCTGAACCTCTACGACTATCAGGTGAAACAGCGGGAGCGGCTTTCCGCCTCCGTCAACGGCGGACCATCCCAACAGCTGCAAACGTGGCAGGATTCCACCTCCGGCATCCATCTTGGCGTCGGCCTATTCGTCCGTGGAACCGGCATCTACCAACTGAATGAAGAATGGTTCACCTCCGCCTTCATCCAGCTCGAAGCCGGCAACAGCTTCGAACTCAACGCAGGCCTCTCCTCCTTCGAAATCGATCCCAACAGCGTCTCCTTCGGCATGGGAATCGGCCGGAAATTCTGAGCCTCACACGCTCGCCACACCCGGAGCCCGGCCAACTGGAACGGTGCTCCGCCGCCATGACTCATGGCCCGCGCTGCAGCGCCGCGGAAATCCACACGCAGCCCCTGGAGCTTGCCGACATGGCCGGGCGAAAGCGGATTCGCGGAAATCCCGCACGGCGAACCGCTGGAAGCAACCGGGAGAAAAACCACGGCCGCCGGATCCCTTAATTCCAGCGGCCGTGGGCCCTTTGGGGGGGCTGTTGTGCTATCCCTTACGGCGCAGAGAATGCCACAAATCGGCCATATCACCATCACGCATACGCGTATTTTGTTCCACTCCAGCGTCCCGCTCCAGCTTACCGCGCACCCCACTCCGACCACTCTTCCGCGAATCCTCCAGTCCAAAAAAAGCCACGGCCGCCGGATCCCCATTTGTTCCGGCGGCCGCGGGCCCTTTGAGGGGCATGTTTGTCAATCCCTTGAGCCGCTGAGAATGCCACAGCCCACCTGAAATACCATCACGCATACGCGTATTTTGCTATTCCTCATGACCAGGAGGCTCCCATTCCGGCCATCAACCGCAAACCACACAGCCAAATATTGGCAACCCGATTCATCTCATCCCCCGCCACCCCTCAGATCCGGCCCGCCGCCTTGATGTCAAAATACCGGTTCGCCAGCTCCACCGCAAACTCCCGGGCCGTCGAGTCCATCGTCAGGATGCCGGACGCTCCCAGCTCCGCCAGAATTTCCCTCCTCTCGCGCACATAACGGTCCGCGGCCAGAAACCGCAGCGCCCCCTCAAACGACCCGACCGGTTGCTCAATCGAATCCCGCACCACTCCTTCCATCATGCTCGCCAGCAACACCAGATGCTTCGACCCCAGAACCTGCAGCGCCGGCAACAACTCCTTCCCGTCCTCGCCACGCAGGTTGGTCATCAAGATCACCAGCGAACGCCGCCGCTGCCGCACCATCAACTGCTCCACCGCACCGGCAAAATCACTCGGCGCCGGCGTCGTCTGATAGTCATACAGATGATTCAACAACACCGGCATCGCGTGCGCCCCCTTCATCGGCGGCAGCCACCGGTCCGACCCGCCAAACGACTTCACCGCCACCTGGTCACCCTGCTTGAGCGCCAGATGCGCCACCAACAGCACCGCGTTCAGCACGTGATCGAAATGCGGAACCCCGCCATCCATCGCCCGCATCCTCCTCCCCGTATCCAGCAGAAACACGATCGACTGGTCCCGCTGCTCCTGGTAGTCCCGGCTGATCAACACCTGCCTCCGCGAGCTCGCCTTCCAGTCAATCTGCACCAGCGGATCACCGTCCCGATAGTCCCGCAGTTGGTGGAAATCCCGGCTGCTCCCCGCCCGCGGACGCCGCACGATCCCCATCGGGCTCTCCCGGTGCTGCATCGCCAGCAGCGCGTAACGCAGCACCGGCTCGTAGTTCGGATAGACCTTCACCTTCTCCGCAGCTCCCAGCTTTCGCCTCCTCTTCCAGAAACCCCACGGCGACACCCGCCGGACCTCCACCCGGCCGAACTCCGCCTCCCCCCGCTCCATCAGCTTCGCCTCGTAATGCACACGGATCTCCCGCAGCGCCGGAACCTCCCCGCTCCACGGCAGCGTCTCCGCCACCGCCCCTTGCGGGATCCCGTCAAACACCTCAACCTCCATCTTCGCCCGCCCGCCATTCCGCAGCACCAGCTGCACCTCACCCGGCTCACCCATTGCGAAGCGCCCCGGCAGCCGCCTCTCCACCCCGGGAAAACCCGACCAAACCACCCACGCAAAATCCACCGCCAGGCACCCGAAAACCACCGCACCGACCCACCACCACGCCACCAGCACCGCGGGCACGGCACACGCCACCGCGGCGACGACCAGCCAGGCGCTTGCCAGTTTCAGTGTTCTCGTCGTCGGCGTCATCCTTCTAACGTTTTCTAACCGCGAGGTGCCGCCACGCTGTCGACGATCGTCCTCAGCACATCGTCCACCTCCTGCCCGCTGATCGCCACCTCCGGCGTCAACTGCACCCGGTGCCGCAGCACCGGCAGACTCGCCTTCTTGATGTCATCCGGCGTCACATAGTCCCGCGCGTTCAATGCCGCATACGCCTTGCCGATCCTCACCAGACTGATCGCCCCGCGCGTCCCCGCCCCCAGCGAAATCGACCGCGAATCCCGCGTCGCCTGCGCGATCGCCACCGCATACGCCACCACCTCCCCCACCACCTGCACCGCCGCGGTCGCCCGCTGCGCCGCGATGATCTCCGCCGGGCCGCAAACCAGATTCACCGATGCCATCCCCCCGCCCAGCGTCTCCGCCGCACTCCGGGTCACGATCTCACACTCCGCCGCCTGCGCCGGATACCCGATCAACACCTTCATGATGAAGCGGTCCAGCTGGGCCTCGGGCAGCGGATAGGTCCCCTCGTGCTCCACCGGGTTCTGCGTCGCCAGCGTCATGAATGGCGGCGCCAGCTTCAGCGTCTCACCATCGATCGTCACCTGCTGCTCCTGCATCACCTCCAGCAGCGCCGCCTGCGTCTTCGCCGGCGCACGGTTGATCTCATCCGCCAGCAGCAGATTGGTGAAAACCGGCCCGCGCCGCAGTTGGAACGTCTGGCTCTGCATGTCGAACAACCGGAACCCCGTCACGTCCGATGGCATCAGGTCCGGCGTGAACTGAATCCGCGCGGACACCCCACCAAACGTCTTCGCCAGCGCATTCACCAGCTGCGTCTTGCCCAGCCCCGGCTTCCCTTCCAACAGCACGTGACCGCCTGCCAGCAACGCCGCCAGCACCTCGTCGATCACCACATCCTGACCGATGATGACGCGTCCGATCTCGCCGCGCATGCGCTGGATCAACTCCGCCAAACTGCGGACCTGTGAGACTTCGGACGGAGCCGGTTCGGACGGAACCGGTTCGGACGGGGCGGGACTATCGGATTCTTGCATCATGATGAAGACGGGGTGTGGAGGGCCTTGAGCAGTTGTTGGAGATCGGCGGTGGATCGCGTCAGAACCGTGGCGTCAGTCGGCGCGGCCTCCGCCATCGCGCGGAAAACCCTCTCGCGCGTCAAGCCGGCCCGGTCCGCCAGAAACTGGAACAAATCCTCATCCCGCTTGCCAGCCCGCTCGCTCGCATGCTGGCCCAGCTCCACCACCCGATCGCGCAACGGAGCCAGCAGCGCCGCCCCCTTGTCCAGCCTCCAGTTGAAATCCCCCAGCGCCTCCAAATGCCGCTCATACCCCCTCAACTCGGCCCCGCCACCCACCGCCTCGATCGGCCCGAAACGCGGGATGCTCTTCCACAGCCACAGCAACACCAACACCCCGAGCGCGATCAACACCGGCCACAAATGCTTCCTCAACAATCCGAAAAACGAAACTCCGGACCCCCGCATGATCCCCACCACACCCCCATGGTCCGTCGCTCCCAGCAACGCCGAAAAAAACTCCGCATGCTGCTCATCCCCGATCCAGCGGTTCCGGAAAATCCTTCCGTCCGTCACCACGCTGATTCGTCCATCCCCATACCCACTCGAGGCAAACACCCCCGCCGTCCCACCCGCCGTCTTCACCGAGGCATCGGAATCCGCCTCCACCTCAAACTCCATCCCGCCAAACACCACCGTGCCCGCATCCACCGCATCGTCCTCGTCCAGCACCAGCCCGGCACCCTCCAGAAAATCATGCAGCGCCGGCTCCAGCACCGGCGTCACGTGCCCGACCGACCAGTCGTTCGTCGCCGCATCCGTGTGCTCGATCAGCAGAATCAAATGCCCGCCATCCACAATCCAGTCGCGCATCCGCCGGGTGAAACTCTCGTTGCTCAGAATCGATGCCGGCACGATCCACACCGCATCCCGCCACTCCGGCGCCGTCCACGCGATCACCGGCTTCGGCTCCCACCCCCACCGCTCGCAAAACCGCTCCACCGCCAGCCACGGATTCACCCGCGCCTTCCCCTTGTAGCCGATCTCCCGCTCCACCTCCCGATACGAACAGGAAGCCAGCAAAACCACACTCAACATCACCGCCAGAAGCCCCCTCACCCGTTCCCCCCTTCCACAAACGGCCAGCCCCGGCACAGCGACTCCACCGTCGCATCCTCCGGCACCTTCCCCGCATACGCCAGCCCGATCCACGCCCCGGTCACCCCCGCAAAATACTCCGGATGAGCCGCCCCACCCGCCTCATGCACCCGCCGCAGACAGTCCCCTTCCGTATCAGACTCCTCGATCGCCACGCCCCCCACATCCATCACCTTCGAAATCGCCCCGCGGTAGAGCAAACCCATCGCCTCCTGCCGTTTCCCCTCGCGCCACAGTGCCATCGCCGCCCCCGGCACGTCGTCCGGCAGCGTGTCTGCGGACACCTCCATCCCCATCACCACCCTCGCACGCGCCGGCTTCTCCTCGGCACCCACCACCCCCGCCACCGCGAACCAATGCCGGTTCTTCCAGATCAACCAGGCGATCAAGGCCGCCAACACTCCGATCACCGAAACCAACACCAACGGCCGGAGCATCCCGCCCATGCTGCCAACACCCATCCCGCCAAACAACCCATCAAGCCACTTCGCCAGCCACTCCCAGAACCCACCTCCCTTCGCTTCCGGAATCCGGTCCGTCACCGTGTGCACCTTGAAATCCGGATGCGACTTCACCTCCTCCATCACCACCTTCGCCTCGGACGGATCACCCGCGCCCGCCGCCCATTGCCCGCATGCCAGCCCCATCACCAGCAAGCCGGAAACCACACCCGCCAACCGCCTGCCCAGCCTCCGGAACGCCAACTCCACATCCCAACCCTCGATCGCCGTCCGGTTGTTGATGTAAACCCCGAAACCCGCACCCGCCACAAACACGTCCGTCAGGGACATCGCCAGCATCACGCACAACACCACCGTCCGCACGATCAGATCCGGAAAATCAAACGGCTGGTCCGGATTCCAGGTTTCGATCGATAGCCGCCACGCCTGATCCTGACCCTCCGGCAGAAACATCCACACCACCATCAGGAACCCCAGCCCGAACCACCCGGCCGCCGCATCCGCCAGCAGGTAAAACCACATCATCACACTCTCACCCCGCCGCGTCACCTGACGGCATCGCTGCCGGTACGACTTGCCCGCCAAACCCTCCAGATCAACCACCGCCATCGTCACCGGCAGCCATGGCGAAAACCGGGTCCACACGAAACGATTGAAAAACCGCCGGAACCACACCTTAGGAACCTGCAACAACACCTCCTTCATCGCCGGCCTCGCCCCGAACAACCGCCGGCTCACCTCAAACAACACCATCCGCCCGCCCGCCGGCTTCCACCACCAAAACATCAACAACCACACAATCGGACTGTCCCACAACAACACCCCGGCCACCGCCGTCGGAACCAACACCGCCAGCCACCAGAACGCAAAACAGCGCCAGAAATCACGCCGCACCATCGCCAACCCCAGATCCACCGCCTCCCAGTCACTCCGCGGCCGGATCTCCGCCGTCACATCCTCAAGCTGCATCCCGCTCCCCCCTTCCCGCCATCAGGAAATACACCCCGCACAACACCCACCCCAGAATCCCCACCGAATACTTCAGCTCGCTCGGCAGCCGCTGCGCCGACCAGAACCCCTCGACCACCGCCGCAATCGTCGTCATCATCGCCGCCCCATAGATCAACGGCAGCGCCTCCTTCGACGCCTCAGCCAGCGCCTTCACCCGCGGTTTCCGCCCCGGCTTCAGCACCGCCAGCCCCAACCGCATCCCCGCCATCCCGGAGACCACCATCCCCAGCAACTCGTAGGACGAATGCCCCGCCACAAACGTCCAGAACGACTCGGGATTGCACGCATAGTTCACATAGCCCGCCGCCGCACCAATGTGCAATCCGTTGAACAACAGGAAAAACAAAGTCCCCAACCCGGCCAGCATCCCGCCCGCGAATATCCGGAAATCAATCGCCACATTGTTATAAATATAAAAACAAAACATCATGAAGTTGGAGCCATACTCCGACCTCAAATGTGACAACTGCTCCTCCTGCCCGCCATACATCTGCTCCATCGACGCCATCCCGCCAGCCCCCAGAATCGCCTGGATCCACCGCACGTCATGCTGCCACGTCAGCATCATCGCCAGAAACGGAACCCAGAACACCGCATTGCACAACCAGAACAAGCGCCACTCCCTCCTCACCGCCTGCGGGAAATCCGCCACCACGAACCTGACCACCTTCTGCCGGCTCCCGCGCCGCGTCTGATAGATCAACTCATACCCGCGGATCACCAGACCGTTCAGCCGCTCCCGGAGCCTCCCCCCGTACATCCGCGACTCCGCCAGTGACAAATCCACACACAACTCGCGGAACCTCCGCGGCAGCGCACCCGCCTTCCCGTCCGGCTTCCCCTTTTCCAGACACTCCACCATCCGCTCGTATTCCAACCAGCGCTCCTGATTTTTATGTTCGAAATCCCCGGACGTCATCGGAATACACACGGGAAACTCTCAAACCCTCCCCCATCCGTCAAGAAACCCGAATCATTCCCGCTCCCCACCCTCCCGATTCACCCCCGCAGTGTGACAATTCCGTCAAAAGAGTTCTCTAGCATTCCCATCCCGCCGCGCCACCCTCCACCCGCTGGCACATGGACCTGTTTCTCATCGACGCTATCGGCCCCTTCTTCCGGAACTACAAACGGAAACGCGTCAACTGGTCCAAAATTCCCTTCATGCACCTCGAGTCCTTCACCGCGCAGGACTGGTCCGCGGTCGAAAACGAAATCCGCACCCTCGCCGCCGCAGTCAGCCAGCAGGGATACAACGCCGTCACCCTCGACGACCTCGCCCACCTCGCCCACCACCCCGCCCACCTCCCGGAAACCACCGCACGCATCAACCGCCTCCGCGGGAAATTCTCCCGCTTCTTTGATATCTTCACACGCGAGTTCGGCCTCCGCGTCTTCCTCACCACAGACGCCATCCCCCTCACCCCCGCCGTCGACGAAACCCTCGGAACCAACCGCACCACCCTCGAAGACTACTACCGCGGCCTCGTCCGCTCCGTGCTCGACGACTTCCCCCAACTCTCCGGCCTCATCCTCCGCATCGGCGAGTCCGATGGCAACGACGTCACCGACCCCATCCGCACCCGCCTCCACCTGCGCAACGCCAAAGACACGAACCGCCTCCTCAAAGGCCTGCTCCCCGAATTCGAATCCCGCGACAAACAACTCATCTTCCGCACCTGGACCGTCGGCGCACACCCCATCGGCGACCTCATCTGGCACCGCGACACCCTCGCCAATACCCTCGACGGCATCCACTCCCGCCACCTCATCGTCTCCATGAAACACGGCGAGAGCGACTTCTTCCGCTACCTCCCCCTCAACAAAGCCTTCTTCCGCATCCCCCATCACCGCAAACTGATCGAACTCCAGGCCCGCCGCGAATACGAAGGCGCCGGAGAATACCCGTCCTTCATCGGCTGGGACTGCCAGCGCTTCGCCCGCGAACTCAAGGACGTCCCCAACATGGCCGGCATCTCCGTCTGGTGCCAAACCGGCGGATGGCACCGCTTCCGCCGCCGCGCCTTCCTCGAAACCGACCACTCGGACATCTGGATCCGCCTCAACACCGCCGCCGCCATCGGAGTCTTCAAACACCACCTCGGCCCCGGCCACACCGTCGCCAACCTGCTCGGAAACCCGCGCGCGGAACCCGCCATCCAGCTCCTCCGCCACGCGGACACCGCCATCCACGAACTCTTCTACATCGGCGACTTCGCCCGCCAGAAACTCTTCTTCCGCCGCGTCCGCATCCCCCCGGTCCTCCACATCTACTGGGACTCGCTCTTCATCAACAACGCCGTGCGCAACGCCATGCAGCACTTCGTCACCAGCCCCGCGCGCAACCTCCGCGGCGGCGAAATCGCAGCCGACCTCTTCCCCGAAATGATCGCTCTCGCCCGGAACGCCGACCTCCCCGTCCGCGACATCGAACACATGCGCGACTTCTTCTCCCTCGTCCAGCTCGCCCGCCACTACTACTTCCTCCCCCACGACGACCACCTCATCCGCCAAATCAAGGACGCCAAAGCCGCCTACAAAAATCGCTGGCCCAGAAACCACCGCTATCGCATCCGCGCCTCCTTCTCCCCCTTCCCCATCCGCCGCTCCACCCTCACCTGGGCCAGCCGGCTCCTCCTCCGCCGCAAACGCGGATACCGCATCTTCGACCACCTCTTCACCATCCACCTCTCCGGCCTCCTCTACCGCATGCTCAAACCCAGAGACCCCGCAAAAACCCCGAAATTCCTCCGCAAATCCGCCATGGGAATCGACTCCCTCTTCAAATAACCACCACCCCGCCAGCGCAAATCCCGGCCAAATCCCAGCGCAAATCCCGGCCAAATCCCGGCCAAATCCCAGCCAAATCCACCCCGCTCTCCCGCACCCACCCGCCCGGCTCCCGTTTCGCCGGACCCCTCCCCGGATCCGTCCCGACCCGAAAATCCCGATTTCACCGCCAGAAGATCACCGAATCCCCCCAAAACAGGATTGCCACAGCCCCCACTCCCACTAACCTCCCCCCATGATCGTCGCACCGAAAATCCGTGGATTCATCTGCACCACCGCCCACCCGGACGGCTGCGCCAAGCACATCGCCGACCAGATCGCCGTCGTCAAGGGCCGCGGACCCATCGAGAACGGCCCCAAAAAGGTCCTCGTCATCGGTGCATCCACCGGCTACGGCCTCGCATCCAGAATCGCCACCGCCTTCGGATCCGGTGCCGCCACCATCGGCGTCTTCTTCGAGAAACCCGGCGACAAACGCCGCACCGCCACCGCAGGATGGTACAACTCCGTCGCCTTCGAAAAAGAAGCTCAGGCCGCCGGACTCTACGCCAAATCCTTCAACGGCGACGCCTTCTCCGATGAAATGAAAACCCAGGTCTGCCAGGCAATCAAAGACGACCTCGGCCAGGTCGACTGCGTCGTCTACAGCCTCGCATCACCCCGCCGCACCCACCCGAAAACCGGCGAAACCTTCCGCTCCGTCCTCAAACCCATCGGTGAGAGCTACACCAACAAGAACCTCGACACCACCACCGGCGTCGTCAACGAAATCACCATCGAACCCGCCGAGGGCGACGAACCCGCACAAACCATCGCCGTCATGGGCGGCGAAGACTGGCAAATGTGGATCGACACACTGCTCGAACAAAACCTCATCGCTCCCGGCGCCACCACCCTCGCCTACTCATACATCGGCCCGGAAATCACCTGGCCGATCTACACCAAAGGCACCATCGGCGGCGCCAAAGAAGACCTCGAACGCGTCCAGCGCCTGCTCGATGAAAAACTCGCCCCGCTCGACGGCAAGGCATGGGTCTCCGTCAACAAGGCCCTCGTCACCCAGGCCAGCTCCGCCATCCCCGTCGTCCCGCTCTACATCTCCCTGCTCTACAAGGTCATGAAGGATGCCGGAAACCACGAGGACTGCATCGAACAAATGGACCGCCTCTTCCGCGACCGCCTCGCCAACCGCAACCCGCAACCGGACGAAAATGGCCGCATCCGCGTCGACGACTGGGAAATGCTGCCGGAAATCCAGCAAACCGTCATGGACGCCTGGAAAAAAGTCACCACCGAAAACCTCCCCGAACTCGGCGACCTCGCCGACTACCAAGCCAGCTTCCTCCGCCTCTTCGGCTTCGGCATCGATGGCGTCGACTACGACGCAGACACCGACACCGCCGTCAAAGTCCCCTCCATCTCGTAGGCAGCCTCCCGCCGCGCTTCCGCCAATACGCCGCGCCAAACATCACCAGCCCGCCAACCCCGCCGACCACCAGGATCACCCACAGCGCGGTCTTCAGCGCACCCACCAGCGCCGCCCCCATCCCCGGCAGCGCCGCCAGCGCCACCATCGGCAGCAAAATCCACAGCGCCAGATTGATCCGCAGCGCGATCCGGTTCAACCGCGTCCCCGCCTCCGCCTGATCCTCCGTCAGCCGCGTGTGCCAATACGCCAGCGCCGCCCGCGCATCCCCATGCAGCAGCTCACACTGCCGCTCCACCTCCCGCGCGCGGTCCAGATACGCCTGCAGCGCATCGTCATCCGGCTCCATCGCCTGCGCCTGGGCGATCGCCGCCACCAGGTTTCCACTCGATCTCACCATCGGGCTCGACCTCCGCAGCACCCGGTAAAACACCTCCGCCCGCGCCCCTCGGTCGATCTCACCCTCCAAATCCTCAACCGCCTGCTCATAGCGGTCCAGCAAGCGCCCCAGCCCTCCGATCCCCGCCCCACTCTGCTGCACCCACAGCCCGTCCCGCCGTTTCCAGAAAAACAACGAATCCCGCTCCATCCTGCCGCCCTCCGGCACCTCGTGCAGCACCAGAAACAACTCACCGGCCCCCTCCAGACAACGCTGATGACCCGGCCGGTCGCTCATCTGCTCCCGTATCTCCGGATCAATCTCAAAATGCTCAGGAAGCTTGAACCTCTCCGTCATCAACATGACGCCAAACTAGCGAATCATCGCCCGGCGAAAAGCGGGAAAATCACATCTCCCGACCCCGCCCGTCCGCCATCCCTCCAGACACCAAGCGGCCGGCGCTCCCGAAGAAACGCCGGCCGAAATTCAGTCTGACCTGGCAAATCACTGACCGGCAGCGTCGCCCGCGGCTTTCGCTGCGTCACCCGCCGCTTCCGCCGCCTTCGCCGCATCGTCCGCGGCTTTCGCAGCATCGTCCGCGCCACCCATCATGTCCTTGGCCTTGTCCACCGCACCGGCGGCCGCATCACCGGCGGCACTCGCTGCGTCATTCGCCATCTCCTTGGTGGCTTCCACCGCACCCGCAGCTGCTTCAGTGGTCGATTCAACAGCTTCCTTCGCCGCTTCAGTGGTCGATTCAACGGCTTCCTTCGCCGCCTCAGTCGCCGCTTCCTTGGCTTCTCCAGCCGTTTCCGCCGCGCTGGCAGCCACTTCTTCAGCCGTCTCTTTCATGCCTTCCATGGCTTCCGCGGCCTTGGCTTTCGCCTCTTCGGTCGCCTCTTCGGCACTCTCTTTCACCACTTCGGACATCTCCTTGACGCCTTCAGCCACCTTCTCGGCACCGGCATCCATGTCTTCTTTCACAGTCTCATCAACCGAGTTGCAGGAAACGATCACAAACGGCACCATGGCCAGGGAAACGAGATATTTATTTTTCATAACATTAAGGGGTTGCCGAGCATCCGATTCAGCCCGTTTAAAAACCCTAACGCACCTCATCACCCTGTCAACTCATTGTATATTCAATCCACGAACCCATCTAACCCCTTCCGCCCCCACTCCCACCCATCCGCCCCCACTCCCACCCATGGACCTGCCCGATGTCATCGCCCACTGCCTGGCCAAACCCGCGTCCGGACAATCCACCCCATTCGGACCGGACGTGCTCGTCTTCAAGGTCGCCGGCAAGATCTTCGCCCTCTGCAACCCCTCGGATTTCCCCGCCCGCGTGAACCTGAAATGCAATCCCGAACGCGCCCTCACACTCCGCGGACAACATGACGCCGTCATTCCCGGCTACCACATGAACAAAAAACACTGGAACACCGTCATCCTCGACGGCTCGCTCCCGGCCGACCTCGTCCGCGAACTGATCGACCACTCCTACGAGCTCGTCGTTTCATCCCTGCCGAAATCCAAACGACCCGCCCCCTGACACCCACCCACCCCGGCTCCAGGGCACATCCGCCCCCCCTTAAAAAGACTCGCTGCCCCCTTCCAATCAGCCCCCGTCCCCGCTAACATCCCCGCGGTTCACAAATCCAACACCACAAAAACCATGCTCAAAGGAATCTCACCCTGTATCAGCCCGGAACTTCTCAAAACCCTCGCCGAAATGGGCCACGGCGACGAACTCATCCTCGCTGACGCCCACTTCCCCGGCCACTCGTTCAACGACAAGGTGCTCCGCGCCGACGGCATCGGCGTCGCCCAACTCATCGACGCCATCCTCCCCCTCAACGTGCTCGATTCCTACTCGGACCCGCTCATCATGATGGCCGCTGTCGATGGCGACACCCTCGACCCCTCCGTCGAACAAAACTACATGGCCGCCGTCCACAAACACGAACCCGATGCCAAACCTCCAATCCGCATCGACCGCTTCGCATTCTACGAACGCGCCAAATCCGCCTTCGCCGTCGTCATGACCGGAGAAACCGCCAAATACGGCAACATCATCCTCAAAAAAGGCGTCACCCCCGTGTCCTGACACCTCCTTCCACCCCACTCCACCCCACCCAAGCCCCGTCCGGATCCACCCCGGACGGGGCTTCTTCATACCCGCCATTCATACCCGCCATTCATGCCCGCTCTTCATGCCCGAACCCCCACCTCACCACCGCCGCCAAATCACCCCGTGTCCGGCGACAATTAAAGCTGGGCGCTGACGACAATTAAAATTGACCCCTGGGTTGGTCGGATTTCGGGCGTTTTTGGCTTCAAGCTGGTTGACGCGTTGCGGGGCGGCGGGTGCCGCTCTGGGTTGTGGTCACTCGA
>JAUTCT010000145.1 GCA_030673875.1 Verrucomicrobiota bacterium JB025
CTTCTCTCCCGCCGGAGAAATGCTCCAGGACGTCGATTGGAACTACTACTCGCGTGCCTGGCAGTGGGACCCCGTCAAGCGACGCATGTATTTCTTCCGCGACAGCCAAAGCCCCAACGACCTCCACTACGAAACGCTCGACACCGACGGCACCATCACCGGCAAAGGCGAAACACCATACCACGGCGACTTCACCGTCACCCCGCCGATCCGCGTCAGCCCGGACGGCTCGATGGTCGTCATCGGCAGCGGCACCATCTTTGAAACCGATGGCATGACCCAACTCGACACACCCGTGCCCGCGTTCACCGACGCACTTTGGTGGAATCAGAAACTCCTCACCATTCACGCATCCGGAAATCAAACGCAGGTTCAGGCATGGGATGCCTCCACCTTCCTCGGCACCGGCTCGCTCCCCCTGTTCCAGGGCACGCCCGTCAGGCTGCTCGCGCTCAACTCGGAAAACATCGCACTCATCACCATGGAGCTCGGCATTCCGCGCATTCATCTCCTCGATGAAAACCTCGACACGACCTATTCCTATGTCTCCACCCCCAACGCCGTGGAAGACACGCCCTTCAGCTGGACGCCGTCCTTCGACTGGAGCGGCCTCGGCACCGGAACCATCACCGTTTCCGCTCAATCCCTCCCGGACTGGCTGAGCTTCACCAACGGAACCCTCCAGGGCACCCCGCTCGAGCAACACTCGGGCGACCAGGAAATCCGCAGAATGTCCCACCCCGTCATCCTGCAAGCCGTCAATGCCCAGAACCAATCCGAAACCCGCGAGTTCGAAATCACGGCCCTCTGGCGAAACGACAACCCGCTGCTCCCGGAAAACTCCCCCCTCATCAACGCCGGCGACAAGGCGGATGACGTGCAGTTCGACATGACTTCCCTGCTCACCGACCCGGACAACAAGGACGTCCATCAATGGTCGGTCACCGAGGTCTCCGATCCATCCATCTTCTCCAGCCTGCGGATCAATGAAGACGGCGTGCTCGAAATCTCCTTCGCACCCTACCTCAGCGGCACCTCCTCGCTCGCCATCCAGGTCACCGACGCCTCGGACGCAACCGCCGCAACAAGCATGACCGTCATCCTGCCCGAACTCCCCGACCCGGTCATCACCGTGGATTCCGACCCCACCCTCAGCCGCCTCACCGGACTCTACGAACAACAAGTCACCGTCACCAATGTCGCGGGTCGCGCCATCGCCGGCTTTGACTTGTCCCTCGCCAGCCTCAGGGAGGGCGTGATCCTCTACAATGGCTCGTCGACCGGCGCGGACGGAGCACTCCTCTCCTACCACCTGCCGCTGGGCGCCGGAGAATCGGTCACCCTCACCCTCGAATACTATGCCTCTCCCCGCGGCACGGTCCCGTCTCCCGCGATCACCTCCACCCTCTACACGCCGGATGCCGTGCCGGCCGCCACCGCTTCACCGGCCGCCACCGCACAAGCCGATGCCGCCCAACCCACCGCCACCGCATCGACTCCCTTTGCCGTGAACCGCATCTCGCCCATGACCGATGGCAGCCTGATCATCGAGTTCAACGCCGAACCCGGCGCAAACTACCGCATCCAATACAGCGACGACGCCGCCGAGTGGAAATCATGCCCCGTCTCCATCCGCGCGGGAGGAACCAAGGTCCAGTGGATCGACCGCGGCCCGCCCTGGACTGACGCCCTGCCCACCACCAAACCATGCCGCTTCTATCGCGTCCAAACCCTCGACAACTGACCCCACACCCCCTCCCCGCGATGCACCTCCTCCGCCCCGCCATCCTGCTGTTAGCCACCTCGCCCGCATCCTTCGCCGGCGACTCCAAGGCAACCATCTCGCCGCCCCGCGACTGGGCGTTCTCCCTCTCGGCCGGCCCCGCGTGGCGCCAGTCCGGATCCCTCGGATTCAGCGGCGGATCCCGCAGCCCATTTGCCGGAATCCCCTCATTCGTCGGCGAAAATTCGCTCACCATCCCGCCCATCGGCAGCGACGACGCCTACTCGGACCGGACCTACAACGACGGCTTCGTCTTCACCGACCTCAGCACCGACATCGACGGACTCACCGCCAACTGGGGCTATCAGGACTCCGGTCAGGTCGACGCCGCGTCAGACAGCCTGTATTTTCACGCCACCGGCTACCAGAGCATCCGCACCGACACCCTCACCCGCAGCCCGCTGCCATCGTTGGACCGCAACGAAAAGGGCATCGCCCCGGTCCTCCAGTTCGATGCCACCTATCAGCATGAAATCGCCGGCATCCTCCCCGGATTCAGCGCCAGCCTGTCGTGGTCGCCCATCCGCATGAACCGCTCGTGGCGTGACTTCTCCCTGTTCCAAACCCGGGATGACTACCGTCACGACTGGACCGATATCTACAACCTCGGTGGATACGGATCCCTGGTCCCATCCGCACCCTACACGGGCGGCACCCAGGGACCGGGCTTCCTGCTCGAAAACATCCCGGATTCCAGCAGCTTCACAACCGAACAGATCGGCTCGGAAAACGCCGTCGTGGCAAACAACGTCAGCACCCGCTTCCGCGCCGATCACACGACGCTTTCGTTCGGCCCCACCCTCGAACGCAGGGTCTCCGATCAATGGAAAATCGAAGCCGGAGTCGGCCTCTCACTCCACTGGCTGCATTGGTCGGCCAAACAAAAAGAACGCCTCTCCGTCTCAAAAGACGGCACCAACACCACAGTCCAGTCATGGAGCGAATCCTCCTCCGGAAACACCATCCTTGCCGGCGTCTACCTGCAGGTCGGCACCGAGTGGACACCCCATGACTCCGAATGGTCGCTCAAAACCCTGCTCCGCACCGACATCGGCCAATCACTCTCCGAACAAGTCGGACTCAGCCGGATCACCTACGACACCGACGGCTTCACCGCCGCCGTCATGTTCAGCCACCCGCTCTGAACACGCCCGGCATCGGTCGCCGGAAAAACCTCCCTGCCGGTCCTCACTCGCCGCCTAACGCGGCTCGCAGCCGCACGTAGTCCACCTTCGACTGGTGCCTGCGGTCCATCGGAATCTTCGCCAGCGGAATCACCCGCTCGATTCCCAACCGGCCCGACATGTCCCGGACATCCGCGGCGCACTCGCCCTCCACCACCAGAGCTCCGCGTCCCCCCACCTCCACCAAGGCGCACCTCAGCCCGGGGTGCGCCACCCGCATCGCCGCCTCCACCTCCAGCGGATAACACATACGCTCCCCCGCCCTCACCCGCGCCGGGCAACGCCCCAGCATCCACAAACACCCCGCATCATCCAGCCATCCGGCGTCCCCGGTCCGGTGCCAGACCCGCTCCCCCACCCGCACCTTCGTCTCCTCATCCCCCCGACCGTCCAGATACCCCTCCAACACCTGCGGACCGGCCACCAACACCTCCCCGCGCCCGCCAACCCCCAGGCACATTCCGGCAAACTCCTCCTCGGTCATTGCCATCAATGGCTCGCCAAACCGGTCCGGCAGAACCGCCACGTCGCACACCGCCCGTCCCACCGGCAGCCCCGCCCCCTCGGCAATCCGCTCCAGCCACTCCGGCCTCCACTCGCGATACGGCAACTCGCTGATCGGCTCCGCCTCCGTCGACCCATACACCACCGTCACCTCGGCACCCGTCCCGTCCAGCCTCTCGAGAAAATCGGGAAACACCGGCGCCCCACCCGTGAAAACCTTCCTCACCGAACCCGGCATCCCGCCCACCAGCATCGCCTCGAAAAACGCCGGTGCCGCCGTCACCCTCGTCACCTCCAGCCGCCGGATCTGACCCGCCACCCGCACCGGATCCACCTCCCCCGGCCTCCCCAGATCACCGTCCGCCAGCACACTCGTCAGACCGCTCGCCAGATTCGCCAGCGCGAAAACCGGCAGCGTGATCAGATCCACCTCGCCGGCCCGCAGCTCCAATGACTCCTCCAGCGCCCGGTGCTGGTTCAGCAGAAACCCATGCGTCCGCACCGCCCCCTTCGGTTCCCCGGTGCTGCCGCTGGTAAACGTCAGCAACGCCGGATGCCCGTCGCCCCCGTCATGACTCGCAAACTCCGGCCCCGACCCCGATCCCGCACCCATCCCCACCACCGGCAAGCGCCTCATCTCCGGAATCAACCAGCGGAACAACCGCGCCTTCAACGGCCCGAAAAACCCCTTCGGCCGCGCCCGCCGGCACACGACTGATAGAAACTCCCTGCCGCCCGATGGATCCGCCAGCACCGCCACCACCCCCGCCCGGAAACAGGCTAACAAAAACACATACAACTCCAGCGACACCGGATGAAACACCAGCACCCGCTCGCCCGGACGATACCCCGCGTCCGCCAACCCCCGCGCCACCGCGTCCACCTGCCGGTCCAACCCGCCAAACGTCAGCACCCGGTCCCTCCCCCGATGCCGGTCGACCAATGCCGCCTGCTCCGCCCGCTCCACCGCATGCTCGCGCAACTTCTCAGTCAGATTCATGACATCAACTCCCTGCAAAACAACGCATACCTCCGGATCACCTCGCCATGGTGCCGGCCGGTGATCCGTCGCGACGAATTCCCATCGTGCTGCAACGCGTGAATCGCGTGCGTGAACCCCTCGCCAACCGCCACCCGGTGCACCCGCTCCACCAACAAACTCCCCAGCCCCGCAAACCTCCGCTCCGGCAGGACCGCCAGCGTCTTGACGATGAAATCCGCCGCCCGTCCGCCCTTCACCGCCAGCAAGTCCGGCATCCCGAACACAAACCCGCACGCCACCCCGTCGCACTCCGCGATCCACGCGTAGCCCGGCTTCAGAAACGGCGCCACCTTCTGATACATCCCCACAAACGAAACCACATCCAGCGGTGTATACAGATAGTTCTTCGAAAATGCCTCCAGACACACCTCGTGAATCGCCCGCAACTCCCGGTCCAGATCACCCACGTCCACCGGTCTCACCGACACCCCCCTCGCCTCCAGCCGCCTCATCACCCGCTCCTCCAACCCATCACCTTCCCCCAACTCCAGCGCCAGCCGCGACGACGAATACCCCGCCAGTTTTTGAAATCCCGCATCCATCCACCACCCCGGCCACTCCGCCGGATTCGCCGGTTCCATGAAAAACGGCGGCCTCCCGGCCCCCTCCACCACAAATCGATACGACCTCCACGTGTTCCCGTTCATCGGCCCGACCGCCAACCCGCACCCCTCCTCCCGCAACCGGTCACACCCGCGCGCCAGCAGCTGCTCCGCCACCCCGGACTCCTCCGCCTCAAACCCGCCGAGACACCCCATCCGCCCGTCCTCCCTCGCCGGCACGTCACTCCACCACAGCGCCAACCGCCCCACCTCCCTGCCGCCATCCCGCGCCGCCAGCACCTCATCCGCACCCAGCTCCGCCACTTCCCGCGCCGCTCTGTCAGAGATCACATCCATGTCATCAAAGCTACCGTGATTCCCGCCGGGAGTGAAACCCAAACACCCCGCGTCAGCCAGAGCCCCCGCTCGCTTCCCCGCCACAACTCCTCAAGCCGGAGCGCCACCACTCCGGCCACCCCACCCGCTAACAAACCGGCACCGACCAGCATCCAGACCATCCCGCCCGGGGTGCCCGGAAAAACCGCAACCGCCGCCACAATCAACGCCTGCACGCCACCCCAAACCGACCACGTCGGAGACACCCCCAAATACCGCCGCGTGCCACCCTGCATGATCCACAACATCACCGCTGCCCCCACCGCGCACCCGGCCAGCGCCGCATCCGCACCCAGCCACGGCTTCGCCGCCGCCCACGGCAGCGTGCCCATCGCAACCCCCAGCACCGGCTCACGGCCGTGCTGCACCCGCCCGAGCAACCCGCGCCGCCACGTCGTCACCAGATGAATCCCGAAAATCATCAACACCGGCACCACAAACCACGTCCCGCCCAGCACCGCCAATCCATACCCTAACAATGCGGCCGCCAGCAACCCGCCGCCGCCCAGCGTCGTCATCCGCGACACCCCGGCCACCATGCCTAACAAACCCACCAGCACCCCGAACCGCAACACCAGCCCGCCGACCGCTACGTCCGCCATTTTCCCGATCAGGAAAAACACCGTCAGCGGCAGCAGCAGGTTGTCCCCACCCTTGTCGGACGCCCCCTCCACCGCCGTCGCAAACAATCCCAGAATCATCGCCGCCAAAACCAAACGCCACCCGGCAAAGTCCCCGCCCAGATGAAGCGGCACCGCCACACACCCCACCGCCACCGCCAGAAACACCACCGACCCCTCCACCGACTTCCACCCCGTTCCGCTCCGATACCTCGCCTTCCCCCACCGCGTCCCCGCCAGCGCACCGGCCGCATCCGCCAGCGCCAGCACCAGGATCGCCGCCACATAGCGCTCGCTCGCCCCATCCGCCAACTCAAACACCAGCGCCACCGCCGGCGCAAACAACAACTCCCCCACCGACCACCGCTCCACCCCATGCAGCCCCGCGCCCACCCCCGCCCTCAACCCCGGCACCACCCGCACCACCACCAGCCCCAGCGTCGCCAGTCCCGCCAGCACCCACACCGGCCAGCTCTCCGCAAACACCCACGGGAAACCCGCGCAAATCACCCCCATCGCCACATGCACCCACTTCCGCGAAAGCTCTGCAGAAAGCCCCAGCCGGTCGGAAACCCAACGCCCGCCCCCGAGCGCCGCAGCCAGCGCCGCCACCACCCCCGCAATCCCCAGCCAACCGTTCACCCCACCACCTCCTCCACCACCAGACGGCTGTAGAAAAACGCCCGGTCCTCGTGAAACAATCGCTCCGCCAGATCACTCAGCTCCCTCACCCGGTCCGCCATCCATGCCGGCCGGCTCCTCGGCACCAGCATGTTCCAATACGCCCACCGCGCCCCCGGATTCGACCTCGCGAGCATCGCTTCCATCAGCCGCTCCGCATTCGTCTCATCCATGTATTCGAAGATATCACTCAGGTTGAACGCATCGAACTTCTCCCCCCCGTCGCGAAGACAATCCTCCAGCGACCCCCGCACCACCGACAACCGGTCCTGCTCCAGCGCACCGCGGATCACCCCGTAATGCTCCTCCCGCAGCGCCAGCGGAAAATCCACACCGAACGTCCCGGTTAGAATCCACCGCAAATACGGATTCGCCGCCGGCTCCAGTTCCACCAGCGCGTGCTCCACCCGCTCCAGGATCCGCTCCGCCACCGACCCCTCCACATAGCGGAAAAACTCCGGGTCCCGCCCCAGCCGCCCCATCACAAAGCGCGAGAAAAACACCTTGAACATCATCCGCCACCTCCACGAATTCCACTCACCCTGATAGAACATCTCACGCTCCACCCGGTCCCGCTCCTCCAGCAGCTTCATCACCTTCCCCCGCGTATGCACCCATGGCAGCACCCGCTCGCGGAACATCCGGAAATACGCCTCAAACCGCCCTGCCTGAATCATCCCCTCCTCCCGCCAGCCGTCATCCGCCAGCCAATAACTCCGCGCATCATCCGCCAGCAGTCCCGCACAACGGTCGAAAAGCTCACCCCGCCGCACCGACTCCCGCACGCCTGCTAATTCCAGAAACTCCGGATACTCCAGCACCCGGTAGGCCGCGCGCCTCAACTCGATGCACGCGACCTGCGCCGGATTCATCTCCACCACCGTCACCTGCTCCGCCCCCGCCGCCAGCAGCGCGAAACTGTTATCGCCCGCCGAGCCAATGCTCACGCACCGCCGGCCCGCCGGCTCCAGCGCCCCGGCCAGCACATCCGCATCCTCCCAGCACTGGCCGTAGCGCACGCTGGAAAAATCCGCCCTCGTCTGAATTTCACTACTCATTGCAAATCGTCACCTCCCCGGTTTTTCCATCCATCGTCACCACATCACCCGTCTGCAACCGGTCCATCACACCCGTCAGCGACACCACACACGGCAGCCCCAGCTCGCGCGAGACAATCGCCGAGTGCGACAACACACTCCCCCGCTCGACCAACAACCCCGCCGCGCTCGGAAACAACACCACCCACCCCGGATCCGTCTGCCGCGCCACCAGAATCTCACCCGCCTCCAGCCGCACCGCGCGCGGATCCTCCACCACCCGCACCTTGCCCGTCACCACCCCCGCGCACGCCCCCACGCCCTTCAGTCCGCCGCTTCCGCCCACCACCTTCGCCTCCGCCAGATCCTCCACCCGTTGCCGGTGCCACGGCCCCCGCGCCTCCACCCGGTCCGGCGGCGCCGGAGACTCCAGGCACCGTTCATACTCCCTCCGCCGCACCGCCGCCAACTCCCTCGCCACCCCCATGCTCCGCGTCCCCTCCCAAATCTCCAACAACTCGCCCACCTCCAGATGAAACACATCCGCCTCCTCATCCAGCACCCCGTCGGCACACAACCGCCGCCCGAGTTCCCTCACAATCCGCCGCACCCGCCCGAACAAACGCGTCCGCTCGAACCGCAGGTTCTCCCGGTCCCGAATCCGCTCCCGCGTCATCCTCAATACCCGCATGAAAACCACCCGCTTCAACCCGCCCAACCCAGGCACCTCCGGCACCTCAACCGCCTCACCAACACCATCCCCGGCCGCCCCTCTCACCGCCATCGCCCCGATCGACAACAGCAAACTGTCCGGATCATCCATCAATGTCGGACTCTCCAGCTTCAGTTCCTCCATGCACCGGTCCCCGAAATCCTCCAGATACCGGTCAAACTCCCGCGCCAGATCCTTCCGCTTCTTCAGCGCCTCCAGCTTCTCCTCCCGCCGGACTTCCCCGTCCGCCAACAACGCGCCCAATCCAACCACCTCCGCCGCCATCCCCGCCATCTCGCGGATCCTCCGCGGCGGCTCCGCCGAAATGATCTCACCGCAATCCATCAACAACCCGCTCGCCAGCTCCTCGTCCCCCGCCCACTTCCCGCACAGCTTCCGCAACACCCCGTGCCACACCATCGCCAGAAAATCATTCACCAGCGGCGCGTCCCACCGCTTCAACAAGCGCCCCTCCAAATCCCGGTAATGCGCCACCAACTCATCCCCGCTCATCCGCTCCAGCGGAACCGGCGGCGGTGCCATCGCCGCGTCAAACCGCTCGCGAAACTCCGCGCACTGCCTCTTCAGCGTCGCCTGGTTCACCACCCACCCGACCAACATCCCGGCCATCGCCAGCCCGTCCCTCCACCCGCTCTCCTTGTTCTCCGCCGCGATCCTCTCCGTCCACTCCACCGGCAAACTCTCCTTCACCCCCATCATCTGCTCCATGAACTTCCGGTTCACCGAAAACCCCGGCAGCAACGCCAACACCCGATACCAACTCAACAGGTTGTAATACACCCGGCCCTCGATCATCCCGAGCATCTGCGGAAACACATCGTCCGCCCGCTCGATCCTCCGCTCCGGCACCTTCATCAAATGACAAAACTCCCGGTAAACATGTTCATAAATCCGCCGCGCAAAGGAAAACGTCAGCGCCGTCGTCACCCCGCTGTAGCTCTCGGCGATGTTGCTGTTATCCCAAATCCTCATCTCGTCATCCGGATCCGCCGCCTTCCCCAGCGTCGTGATCGCCCGTGACTGCAACAACCACAACTCCCCGTCCCGGTCCACCGCCCACTCGATGTCCTGCGGCACCCCGAACACCCGCTCGCACGCCAGCGCCAGATCCCTCACCTTCCCCGCCTCCTCCTCGCTCAACACCCCGCCCCGCTCCACCCACTCCCGCTCCCACCGCCACGTCTCCCCGTCCACCTCCCCGGAAACCAGCTTCTCCGCCGTCCCCTCCACCGCCGAAACCATCACCACCCGCCTCTGCCCGGTCACCGGATCCGCGCTGAACGCCACGCCCGCCGCCCGCGCGTCCACCATCTCCTGCACGATCACCGCCGTCTCCAGCACCTCCGCTCCCTCCCCGCGCTCACCCTGATAGACCGCCACCCGCGCCGCCCCCGCGGACTCCCGCACCGCGCCGATCTTCCCCGCCACATCATCCCGGGAAACCCATAGATAACTCTCCAGCTGACCCGCATACGAACTCAGCGCCCCGTCCTCACCCACCGCCGAAGACCGCACCGCGAACCGCTCCCCCGTCAACTCCTTCAGCCCCGCCAGCCTCCCCGCGTCCAACTCCCCGCCCGGCGGCACCGCAAACCACCGCGGCACCGGCATCCCCGCCCGCCCGAGCACCTCCAGCGCACTCCCCTTGCCACCCAGACATTGACTCGCATTCATGACATCACCTTAACAACTAACGGCACCACGCCAAGCATTGCATACAACACCAACGTCCACCCCCCCGCCATCAACTCCACCCGCTTCCCCGTCATCCCCGCCGCCAGATACCCGCGGCACACCGCCAGCATCCCCACGCCCGCCAGCGCCAGCGCCACCACCACCGGCCAGAGGAAATCCACCCGCTGCGCCGCCACTCCGGCGAACACCCCCGTCAGCGCCGCGCAGCCCAGCCAAACCGCGACCGCACCCTTCCGCCCCCACAGCCGGCTATACGTTTCCACCCCCTCCTCCTCATCCTCCGCTTGCCGCATCTTCCGCCCCACCTCGATCACCAGACCGTTGCAAAAACTCGCCGCGAGAAACGGCCACAACCCCGCCGGCACCCGCCCCTCCTCCGGCATCCAGTCACACGCCGTCGCGAAAAAATCCACCAGCGGCATGATCCCCATGTGCGAGATCAAATACACCACCGGCCGCGCCTTCAGCCAGTCCCGCGCGAAAAACTCCACACACATCAGCGACAAATACGCCCAGCCGACCGCCAACACCCACGCCAACCGCAGGTCCAGCCCCACCGCCAGCCCGAACTGCACCACCCCCGCCGCCACAAACACCCGCCCCAACTCCCGCAGCGTCACCAGCCCCCTCGGCACCGCCCGATACGGCCGCCAACGCGCGTCCTCCTCCGCATCCTTGAACTCGTCCGCAATCCGCAACTGCAGGAAAAACAACAAACAAACGCCAAACGCCACCCCATACGAAAACCACGACACCCCGCCACCCCGCAACAACGCCGAATAACTCACCGCGCACCCGCTGAACATCAGGATCAACGGCCCGTGCTGCAACAAGGGAAACCGCTCGTTCTGATAGACCCGCCAGCGCGCCAGCCCGCCCGGCCGCCGCCCGGCCGCCTCATCCCCACCCTCGTTCGTGTCGCCTGCTTCGTCCGTCATGATGACAAATCCCTCCTGTTAGTCCTTCGGCGTCACCCGCTCCCGCGCCAGCTTCCGGTGCGCCCGCGAAAAATGCCCCGCCGCCAGCGCCCCGATGATCGAAAGCTCCCCGGCCAGCATCAACCCGGCCGCCACCTCCGCCAGCGCCCGCGAATTCCCGGATCCGGCCAGCCCCATCAGCTCCAGGCACGCCCTCTGCGTCGGCAACCCCGTCCCGCCGCCCACCGTCCCCACCATCAGCCCCGGCAGCGTCACCGCCGCATACAGCGCACCCTCGTCCCGCAGCTCGAACCGCGTCACCCCCGTCGCCGACTCCGCCACACACGCCGCGTCCTGCCCCGTCGCAATGTAGAGCGCCGCCAGACCATTCGCAAAATGCCCCTGCACCCCGAAACTCCCGCTCAGCACCCCGCCAATCGCCGACACCCGCCAATACCGCTCCAGCTCCGCCGCCGTCGTGTGCAGGTATTTTTCAATCAACTGCCCCGGGATCAGCGCCTCCGCCGTCACCTTCTTCCCGCGCGTCGAGGTAAACGACTTCATCGATGCCTTCTTGTCCCCCGACAGATTCCCCTCCACCCACATCCGCACCGGCGTCACCGGAGACGCCTCAACGATCCACCCGCAAATCTTCTCCGTCGCCAGCGTCACCATGTTCTGCCCGGACGCATCGCCCGTGGAAAACTCAAACATCAGATAGACATGATTTCCCTCCACCGTCACCGCCACATCGATCAACTCGCCGTGCCGGGTCGTCTCCCCCGCCACCTCCTTGAAGCGCTCCACCTCACCCACCACCCACGCCACGAACCGGCCCGCGTCCGCCACATCATCAAACGCAAATGCCGGCGACCTGCCCACGCTCTCATAGATCAACATCGACGTGCATCCGCCCACCTCTCCCAACAGACAACACCCGCGGTGATATGAGGCCACCAGCGCAGCCTCCGTCGTCGCCAGCGGAACCGGATAGTCCCCCTTCGCGAACAAGCCATTCACCCGCAGCGGCCCCGCAAACCCCAGCGGCATCCGCAGCTCGCCCAGGCAGTTCTCGATGTTCCCCTCATACACCGCCGGGTCCCCGTCCCCCAGGATCACATCCCGAATCTCCGCCGCCGCACCCAGCTTTCCCCACAACTTCAACGCCCGCTCACGGGTCACACTCCCGCTCGCCGGCAACAACCGCAACCGGTCGCCCGCATCCGGCCGCAACCGCTCCACCAGCTCCGCCTCGTCGCGACCCGCCACCAAACTGCGCACCGCGCGCTGCGACTGCCAATTTTTACCGGACATGACCGCACTTCAGCACTCCCCGCCCGCCATCGCCAGACAAATTCACCCGCCTCTAACCCTCGTCCGCCGCCGGCAGCGCCCGCTCGCGCAGCTTCCTGAAATTGGGAATCACCCGGAACATGAAATAACAGGACAACAGGCAAATCACGTCCGCCGGCACCCACCACACCGGGTGCACCCAATAGCCGCCCCACACCCAGGTCCCGAACGGATGCAGGAAATTCACCCCTCCCGAAATCGCATCGCAGAAAACATGCAGCAGATACGCACCAGATAACACACCGGCCAAGCGCAGCGACAACTTCCCGCGGCTCAGAAAACACACCGCCACCACCACCACACTCAGCCCCAGCCAGCACCCCAGGCCATGCGACCAACTCGTCATCCGCGCCTCCAGCGTGAGATGCGGGTTCAACACGTCCGGCAACGCCCCCGCCACACCGATGCCCACCCACTCCCAGCGCCCGAACCCGTGGGTCCGCCCCGCCAGCGCACGCGTCGCCAGCACCGGCAGCAACGCATGGGTGAAAACATTCATGGCCGTCTCTCTACCAAATCCCCGCCATCAATCCAAAAACTTCCCGGGATTCAGCCCCCCGTCCGGATCCAGCGCCCGCTTGATCGCCCGGTGCACGTCAAACGACACCTCGCCCAGCGCCTGCTTCAGCCAGCGCTTTTTCGCGATCCCCACCCCGTGCTCGCCGGTGATCGCGCCACCCTGCTCCAGCACCCACTTGAACAACAAATCCAACGCCTTGCCCGCCTTCTCCCGCACCGCCGGATCGTCATAGTCCCCGACCATCAGGTTCGTGTGGATGTTTCCATCCCCCGAGTGCCCGAAACACGCCACCGCGATCCCCGTCTCCCGCTGCAGCCCCTGCGCGAACTCCACCAGTTCCACCAGCTTCGAGCGCGGCACCACAATGTCCTCGTTCAGCTTCGTCAGCCCCGTGTCCCGCAGCGAATAGGAAAACTCGCGCCGCAGCAGCCACATCGCCTCGCACTCCTGCTCGTCCATCGCCCGCCGGATGTCACTCGCACCCAGTTTCACCAGAAACTCATACAACTCCTCCAGCTCGGACGCCACCGCCGCCGGCCGACCGTCGATCTCCACAATGATGTGCGCCTTGCCCGGCGGAAACACCTCCTCGCCCAGCCGCTTGCGCGCCGCATCCAGCGTGAACGTGTCGGTGATCTCCAACGCCGACGGCAAATGCCCCGCATTGAAAACCGCCTGCACCGCCGCTGCCGCCTGCGAAAACTCCGGAAACACCGCCGCCAGCATCGCCCGGCTCGCCGGCTTCGGAATCAACCGCAGCGTCGCCTCCGTGATCACCCCCAGCATCCCCTCGGACCCCGTGAAAAGCCCGATCAAATCAAACCCCGTCTTATTCTTGTGCAGCCGCCCGCCCGTCCGCAGCACCCGACCGTCCGCCAGCACCACCTCGAGCCCCAGCACGTAACTCCGCGTCACACCATACTTCAAACACCGCGGCCCGCCCGCGTTGGTCGCGATGTTCCCACCGATCGAGCACTCCTTCAACGACGCCGGATCCGGCGGATACTCCCAACCCACCTCATGCGCCGCATCCTGCAAATCCCGCGTGATCACCCCCGGCTGCACCACCGCCACCCCATCCGCCGGATGCACCCCCAGAATCCGGTTCATCCGCATCACCGACAGCACAATCCCCCCCCGGACCGGCACACAACCGCCCACATACCCCACCCCGGCACCACGCGTCGTCACCGGGATCCCCCGCTCGTGCGCAAACCCCATCACCGCCGCCACATCCGCCGTGCTCTCCGCAAAAACCACCGCCTCCGGCGGATGACTCGCCGACCACTTGTCGGTCGAATGCACCTCCAAATCCTCCGCAGACACGGAAACCTTCCCCCCGCCAAGCAGGGAAACCAGCGACGAAAACCAATCGGGTAAGGGCGTCTTCATGATGCAAATGCGTTCAACCGGCAATCACCGGCCCCACCAATGTCCTTGACCACCCCGCCACCGGCAAGAACATCCCCACTCAAGCACCGCTAGCCACCCGCCCCGCCCACCGGGGCAACACCGCCCCAAGCCCCCGACGACAAATCAGATTGTCACCGCCCCCAGTTTTTGTAAACTCTCCCAAAATCCGTGCAGCACCGACCAAAAGCCATCCTGACTTTCCCCCTCGTGCGCCTCGTTCTCACGCTGGCCGTGATCGCCTGCGCCTTGCCGGACCACGCAATCGCCGCCGCCACCGGCTGGAAAATCTCCAAATACAACGGCCGCGAATACGTCTCCATCGAAAGCATCAAACGCTTCTACGGATTCACCAAACTCTCACGACAGGGAAACTCCGTCATCCTCGAAAACTCAAAGGTCGAGATGAAACTCAAAACCGGCGGCAGCGAATGCCTCATGAACGGCGTCAAATTCGTCTTCAGCCACCCGGTCACCTCCATCGGCGGCGAATGCCACATCTCACGCATGGACCTCGCCAAACTCATCGACCCGGTCCTCCGCCCCAATTTCATCAAAAACGCCGGTGACTTCCGAACCGTCATCATCGACCCCGGCCACGGCGGCAAAGACCCCGGCGCCACCAACTCCCTCGGAACCGAAGCCGGCTACAACCTCACCGTCGCTGAAAAAACCCGCAAACTCCTCGAAGCCAAAGGGTTCAAGGTCCAAATGACCCGCAACAGCAACCGCTACCTCTCACTCCAACAACGCGTCAACATCGCCAACCAGGTCCGCGATGACGCCATCTTCGTCTCGATCCACTTCAACTCCGGCGGACGCTCCGCACGCGGCATCGAAACCTTCACCCTCTCGCCACCCGGCGTCTCCCACTACGGCCGCGGCCTCAAGCCATCAGACAAACTCGCTCGCGCCGGCAACGAACACGACTCCGCAAACATCGCCCTCGCCACCTCCATCCACGGGTCCATCCTCCGCCGCATCAAAAAACACACCTTCGACCGCGGCATCAAGCGCGCCCGCTTCAGCGTGCTCTCCGGCGTCCGCCACCCCGCCATCCTCCTCGAAGGCGGATTCATGAGCCACCCCTACGAGGCACGCCTCATCGCCAACGAATCCTACCAAAACCAGATCGCCCAGGGCATCGTCGACGCCATCGCCAAATACCGCTACGCCGTCGCCGTCAAACCCGCCAACAAGCGACCCTGACCGGAAACGCCCCCGAGGAAAAACGTCTCCCGAAAAACGTTGCCTCTTTCCGCCTGTCCACCCCGTGACACGCCATCCCGCGGACCATCCCCGCAGCGGTAAAACACCCCGCCGGCCGGGCTAACCCGCCTCCGCCCCCGCGCACTCGCCCCGGATCGCCTCGATCATCCGCAGCGCCTCCACATTCCGCCGCACCTCGTGCACCCGGTGCAGCATCACCCCCTGCTCCCGCGCCTTCGCCGTGATCACCACCGTCGGCCAGTCACGCAACTCCATCCGCTCGTCCCCCAACAGCTTCCCGATGAACGACTTCCGGGAAATCCCCAGCATCAGCGGACAGCCGCTTGGCGAAAGCCGGTCCAGATTCCGCAGCAACGCCACGTTGTGCTCCAGATTCTTCCCGAAACCAATCCCCGGATCAAAACACAACGCCCCCTCATCGATCCCCGCCGCCACCAGCACCTCGTGCCGCTCCCGGAAAAACCCCGCCACCTCCGCCACCACATCCCCGTAAACCGGCGCCCGCTGCATCGTCCGCGGCTCACCCTGCATGTGCATCACCACCACCCCGCAGCCCGTCTCCGCACACAGCCCCGCCATCCCGTCGTCGCCGCGCAGCCCGGTCACGTCATTCACGATATCCGCACCCGCCGCCAAAACCGCCCGCGCCACCGCCGCCTTCGACGTATCAATCGAAATCAATCCATCCCACTCCCGCCGGAGCGCCTCCACCACCGGCACCGTCCGCCCGATCTCCTCGTCCGCCGAAACCGCAGCCGCACCCGGCCGCGTCGACTCACCACCCACGTCAATGATCTCCGCCCCGTCCCCAATCATCCGCCGCGCCTGCTCCAGCGCACCCACCACACCCGCGTGACGCCCGCCATCGGAAAACGAATCCGGCGTCACATTCAGAATCCCCATCACCCGCGCACGCCGGCTCAGATCCATCTCCTTTCCTCCAATTTTCCAAATCATCCTGCAAATTGGCGGCTTGCAGCGTCCGCCGGGCACGCCTACTTTCGCCATCATGAATCCGCTGGCAATCGGTAAAATCCTCATCCTCATCATCGGCCTCGCCTTCTCCACCGGCGACCTCGCCGCAAAGGCGAATGACGACCTCATGGAAGTCGAGGGCCCCAACGTCCGCGTCCTCCGCCACCAGGACGGCTCCAGAACCCGCTTCACCCGCACCCCGGACAACCGCGTCCTCACCAAAAAGAAATACTCCCCCAATGGCATCCTCACCATGATCACCATCTACCGCATGGACACCAACGGGAACCCCATCGGCTGCAAAATCTACGACGGACGCCAGCAACAATGCCTCTTCAAGGTCAGCTACGGATACCGCCGCTCCGACGGACAACTCGTCGAAGAACGCATGTTCGACGCCCGCGTCAAACGCACCAATCCCAACAACGGAAAAGAACAACCCGTCCAGCGCATCTGCTACGTCTACGACGGCCAGGGAAACCGCAGCGCACCCATCGTCTTCAACCTCCTGCCCGGAAAAACCTTCGAACAAGTCTTCGGCGTGAAATCCTCCGCGCTCGAAACCAACCCCTTCAACGAGTAATCCCGCCCCTCAGCACACGCCCGCCGTGCTCGCTCCGGACAAATTGCTCGCCGTCCTGTTAGGCACCGCCGTCGCAACCGGCGGCCTGGTCCAGGGCATCTACTGGAAAAATACCGGCACCCCCGAAAACTCCCAAACCCTCCTCGCGCAACTCCGCCAGGCGCGCGACGAAATCGACCTCCTCAGCCGCGAAAACGAATCCCTCCGCTCCCTCGCCCAGGGCGGCGGAACCCTCCACGTCGACCCCGAGTGGATCGCCCGCGTCGAGTCCGAATTCGACCTCCGCTTCATCTCCTCACCCGTCGTCCACCGCATCGCCGCCGAGGAACTCCGCAACCGCATCTCCGCCGCATACGAAAGCGGATTCGGCCCCGCCGGCATCGACGACCGCCAGGAAGCCTACCGCCGCATCGGCTGGCTCACCGCCGATGACGACCTGCTCGCCCAGCTCACCCTCTCCCGCTCGTTCAACTCCCTCTCATGGTTCGACCAGGTCACCGGAGACGCCTGGGTCACCGACCGCTTCGACCCCGAGGAAATCCCCCACCAGGCCACACTCCTCCACCTCCTCACCCGCATCCTCCTCAACCAACACTTCCCCCCGCCACCCGCCTACCCCGGGGACGACGCCGCCCGCGGCCGCGAAGCCCTCCACATGGGCACCGCCGCCGGCGCCGAATCCCGCTACCTCGCCGCCAGCGCGCGCGACATGGGCTTCGTCCCCCTCACCGAAAACATCGAGGCCGAACAAATCATCACCCGCCTCCCCCCACTCATCCGCGGCCTCCGCCAATTCCCCCTCACCGAGGGCAAAGGCCTCGCCGACTCACTCTTCGTTCAGGGCAACTCAACCCTCCACGACGCCCTCCGCGCCGCCCCCCAGACCACCCGCGCCATCCTCGACCCCACCCCCACGCCCGAATCCCTCACCCTCCCCGCCACTCCCGAAGACCCCTACCTCACCGAATCCGCCGGCATGCTCGGCCTCCGCCTCTGGCTCCCCCCCGAATCCGCCCAACTCGCCACCCACTGGACAAACGACCGCTACCTCCTCGTCCCGGACGGAGAAATGTCCACCGCCGTCATCTGGGACATCGTGCTCGACTCCCAACAAGCCGCCGACCAACTCCAGACCGCCGCCCTCGCCAACATCGCCGCACGCTCCGGCAAACCAGCCACCCTCGGCACCGTCTCCCCCACCGCCGAAAACCGCCTCCTCCGCATCTCCCGCCCATCCCCCACCCGCGTCCGCTTCCTCAACGCCGCCACCGAATCACTCTGCAACACCATCCCATGATCGCCAAAGAAGTCATCTTCGAAGGCCACGTCCAAGGCGTCGGCTTCCGCTACACCGTCAAAGACCTCTCCCGCGGCTTCGACGTCTGCGGCTTCGTCAGAAACGAACTCAACGGCTCCGTTTTCCTCCACGTCATGGGCGAACCCGACGAAGTCGACGACTTCATCAACGAAATCGTCGAGGAATCCCACGTCGCCCACCACATCAAATCCCACATCACCCGCCCCATCCCCCCACTCGAAAACTGCAAAGGCTTCCGCATCGAAAAATAGCCACCGCCCCCCCCACCCGCAGGAGCGGCGATGCATGATCGCCGAACCCACCAGCCCGCAGGGCGCTACCCGCCAAAGCCCATCCGTCTACCATCGCACCGCAACCGCCCACCGCCCCCGGTAGGGACGCACCGCAACAACGTCCGTCATCCCGCCCATGCACCCGCCAATTCCCCGGTAGGGACGCACCGCCGGGGCGTCCGTCTTCCACAGAGCCCATCAGCCAAAGCCCATCCGTCTTCCACTAGACACGACCACCATCTCCCGCCCATGACCCGCCACTGCCCAGCGCGCCAGCTCATCCACAATCCACAATCCACAATCCACAATCCACAATCCACAATCCACAATCCACAATCCACAATCCACAATCCACAATCTTCAATCACCGCGCAGCGCCCTTAGCGGCTTGGCGGTTCCATCCCCATTCCGCAACGCCCATCTCACCCCGCCCCCGTCACGACCTCCAAACCAACCGCAGCGCATCCAATCTCAGCCGCGGCTTCGCCAGCACCTCGTCCACCTCCGCCAATTCGTCCTCCAACCCCTCGATTTCCATCCCCGAAACCTGCGGATTCCGCGCAGCAAGCCCCTTCAACCGATCCAACTCCGCGCCAATCGCCTTCGCCGCCTCCTCGCGCGCCCGCTCGACCAACGAGCCCCCCATCTCATCCGCCAGCTTCCGCGCCGACTCCAGCATCATCGGAAACATCTCCCGCCGGAACACATCCTGACCCACCAACTGCCGCGGATCGCCCTGCACCAGCGCCGCACGCGGCAACACCCCGCTCACCAGCTGCCCGCGGTGATCCACCGTCACCTTCACCAGGCTCGGCGGCAGAAACCTCTCCACGTGCAGCCTCGTCGGAGCCACCGCATCCACCACAAACGCGCACTCGAGAAACACCCCTTTCCCCATCCCCGCCTTCCAAATCGCGAAACTCGCGTTCCCGCTCCCCCCGTCCAGCATATGCTCCAGCGCCCCGAGAAACACCGGATGATCCATCGTCAGGAACGCCAGATCCTCGCGCGCCAGCGCCGTGTCACGGTCAAACGTCGCGGATAGACCCTCCTCCGGCAAATCCGCAAACGCATCCCCGTGCCGCTGCCCGCGCCCGAAGTGATACGTCCGCGCCGCCAGATCCGAAACATCCAGCCCCAGCTGGTCGAACAACCGGATCACGAACTTCTCGAACTTCCGGTCGTCATCCGCCTCGAAGATCGCATCCTCCAGATCCTCCGCCACCTCCGCGCCCGGCGCACCCAGCTCCAGCAGCCGGTCGTGCCCGCTCGCCAGCTCCAGCGTCACCTCCTCCTTCACCTTCCGGCTCCGCGTCAGAAACGCGTCCAGCCCCTCCGGCTCCAGCTCGTCCAGCTCCGGCAGCAGGGTCGTCGCCAGCGAGGTGGCACCCTTGAGCGGCCGCGAAAACGCATCCAGCCCCTCGTGCAGCCACCGCGCCTGCAGCTCCGACCTACTACCCACACCGTAGGGAACGTGGATCTCGATCGTCCCCTTTTGCCCGATCCGGTCCAGCCGCCCGATCCGCTGCTCCAGCAGCTCCGGATCACGCGGCAGCCCGAACAACACCAGATGCCGCGCAAACTGGAAATTCCGCCCCTCACTCCCGATCTCCGAACATATCAAAATCCTCGCCCCCTCCGGATCCGCGAACCACGCCGCATTCCGGTCGCGCTGCAACATGCTCAGATCCTCGTGAAACAACGCACTCTCCACCTGGATCTCCTCCAGCAGTTTCTCCCTCACCGCCACCGCCGCGTCCGGTGAACTCGTGATCAACAACACCTTCTCCTCACCCAGCGACTTCAGCAACCCCGCCAGCCACACATACGGCGACTCCCCCTCCGCCAGCGGATGCAGCACCGGCTGCCGCCCCGGAAACCCCTGCAACCTCTCCCGGGTGTTCCGGAAAAGCACCCGCCCCGTGCCGAACAAATCAATCAACCCGCGGATCAACGGCTCCCTCACACCCTCGTCCCCCGCCCGCAGCGCCGCCAGCTTGTCACCCGCTCCGGGCAGTTTCCCCACAAACTCCTCAACCCCGTCCGGAACCTCCCCCGCCAGCAACCCCTCGACCACCTCCGCCAGCGGCGCATACGAATCCGCCTCCGCCTCAAACTCCGCCAAATCCGAATACCGGTCCGGATCCAACAGCCTCAACCGCGCAAAATGACCCTCCGGCCCCAACTGCTGCGGCGTCGCCGTCAGCAACAACAACGACGGCACCACCCGCGCCAGGGACTCCACCATCTCATACTCGACGGACACCTCATCCCGCGACCACTCCAGGTGATGCGCCTCATCCACGACCAACAAATCAAATCCCGCCGCCACCGCCTGCGCCGCACGCTCCGGATTGCCCGCCAGAAATCCGGTCGCCGCCAACACCAACTGCGAATCATAAAACGGATTCGACGCCCCCTCCCCGCCCGTCTCGATCGACCTGCAGCGCTCCTCGTCGAAAATCGCGAACATCATGTTGAACCTCCGCAACAACTCCACAAACCACTGGTGCACCAGCGCCTCCGGCACCAGCACCAGCACCCGCCCGGCACGCCCGGTCAAATGCAGCCGGTGCAGAATCAAACACGCCTCGATCGTCTTCCCCAACCCCACCTCATCCGCCAGCATCACCCGCGGGTGCAGCCGCCCCGCCGTCTCACCCACGATCGCCAACTGGTGCGGAATCAAATCAATCCGCGCCCCGGTGAACCCCCGCGCCGCAGACTTCCGGATCCGCGTGTTCCACCCCAGCGCCCGCAGCCGCTGGTCGAACTCCCGCGGACTGTCAGCCAGACCCGCCAGCAAGCGCTTCTCAGGCCGCACGAAGTTCAGCGAATCCAGCAAATCCATCTCATCAAACTCCAGCCCCCCGCCCAGATACACCAGCAGCCCGTCACGCTCCTCCACCACCTCAACCTCCATCTCCCGCCCGTCGCGGTCGGAAATCATATCTCCTTTCTCAAACCGGACCCGCACCAGCGGCGCCGACTCGAATGCATAGATCCGCTTCTCCTCAACCGCCGGATAGATCAACTCCACCCGGCCATGCTCCACCTCTCCCACAACCCCCAGCCCGAGAGCGGGCTCTGATGTGGAAATCCAACGTTGTCCGGGTATCGCTTGCTGCATCGCGCGCAGCCTGAAGATCCCCCGCTAACCACGCAAGCGGCGATCTCACATTCCCCTCCCGCAGCACGCATATCCTCCGCTAACCGCCCCCGCCACTCACCCCGCATTCCGCGAATACTCTTGCCGCACGCACGCAAGATGCCGATCCTCCATTCGTATTAACAATCATGGCAGCCCCTCCCTCAGTCAACGTCGCGCGACTCACCTATCTCCTGGTCTGTGAGGCGGCCGGCGTCGCCATCGCCCTCAGCACCAAGGGCACGATGTTTGAAATCTCCATCGCCACCGGCCTGCTCGGCGGCCTCGCCGTCGCCGCGGTCTTCATCTTCATCGAGTCCCTCATGAAGGGCTTCACCCTGCGCGGCTTCTCCACCGCCACCTTCGGCCTCGCCGTCGGACTCCTCTGCGCCTGGCTGCTCACCCGCGTCGAAATCTCCACCCTGCTCGAACTCGCCTTCCGCGACCGGCTCGAGACCGACCAGAACTCCGAGGTGCTCGTCAACGCACTCCGCCTCGCCTTCGACGTCACCCTCTTCGCCAGCCTCGGCTTCCTCGGCGCCGTCCTCTCGCTGCGCGGAAACCGCGACGACTTCGCCTTCATCATCCCCTACGTCCGCTTCCGCCAGGACTCGTCGTCCGGCCAACCCATCGTGCTCGATGCCGAATCCATCATCGACGGCCGCGTGCTCGGCATCCTCCGCTCCGGCTTCCTCCACGGCCGCCTCATCGTCCCCCGCTTCGTCCTCGACCAACTCCAGTCCGCATCCACCGCGGATTCCAACGGCCAGCGCCAGCGCGGCCAGCGCGGACTCGACAACCTCGAATCCATGCAAAGCGCACAGGACGTCCAGATCTCAATCCACGACTCGACCTACACCCAGGACAACCCCACCGAACACTCGCGCCTCATCGAAACCGCCAGACTCCTCGGCGCACGACTCCTCACCATCGACGAAACCCTCGTCAAGGTCGCCAACCTCCAGGGCGCCGACGTCCTCAACCTCCACGAACTCGACGACGCCCTCAAACCCTCCGTCGCCGTCGGCCAGCGCATGCGCCTCGCCATCGTCCGCCCCGGCAAGGACGACCACCAGGGCGTCGGCTACCTCCCGGACGGAACCATGATCGTCGTCAACAACGCCATCACCAAAATCGGCGCCACCTGCGACGTCATCGTCGTCAGCACCCTCCAGACCAGCGGCGGAACCATGGTCTTCGCGGAACTCTATCAGCCCTCCTGATCGTCCCCGATCACCGGCAGCTCCTGATAGAAAAACACCTCCGCCTCCGGATCCCGCAGCGAGTCGACAAACGCCTCCCACACCTCCTTCTCCTCGTCCGTCACCGCCTCCGGCCGCCGGTCGCCGCGCTCGCCCACCACGTTCGCCACCAGGAATTTCACCGGCACCTTCGCCCCCCCCTGCTCACGGATTCTCGCATGCAGCCGGCTCATCCGCGGCGGCGACAGCGACCACCCCTCCGCCACCAGCACCACCCCCGCCGGCGCATTCGCCAGCGCCTCCGCCGCACTGCTCTCCGCACCGCTGTCGATCACCGCCACCGGATGCCACGCCGCCGGGTGCACCCGCAGCCGCCTCAGCAGAAACGCGCGCAGCGACTCCTCGCTCAGCCCCGTCCCACCCACATCCAGCACCAGCACGCCATCCAGCGGCTTGTCATCCGTCTCCACCCGCTGGCTCCCCGCTAGATCCCGCCACAACGCACGATGACTCCGCGCCTGGAAATCCAGCCTCGCCAGCGCCAACTTCTCCATCCGCCAGGAAACCACCCACAACACCGCCCGCGGCAACAGCCCCCAGAACAACACCACCATCAACAAAAACTGCCACCACGCCGCAGGCCCCGGAGCCAGCTCGCTCTCCGGAAGCCAACGCGTCGCATCAATCACCGCCACATCCGGCACCGCACCCGGCCACCACGCAGCCCACGGAATGGATAGAAATCCCGCCACCTTCTCCAGCACCGTGTGCATCGCAAACTCCGTCGTCGTTTCCCAATAGAACCCCACATGCCGCAGCATCACCAGACCACCCAGACCTAACATAACACCCCCGTTGAACGCCACACCCGCCGCCTGCGCCATCCGCGCCAGACGCCACAGCACCACCTGCCGCGCCGCACCACCCTCGGTCATCAGCCGTCCCCACCACACGCCCTTGCGGTCGCCGGCCACCCGCCGCGCCGCTCTCGCCAGCAGCGTCTGCAACAAGCTGAAGCCCTCCGCGGCCTTCCCGCGCAACGCCCATCCCACCACCGCAGCCACCAGCAACAGCCACTGGCCGCCCACCAGAATCGCCAGAAACAAACTCACCGGCACCCCGCCCTTCTCCCGGTCCAGCATCCCCACCACCGCCGACGCACCGGCCATCGCCGCCATGATCCCCAGCACCGATCCCACCAGAGCCAGCGCCGCAATGAACCGCCGCCCCGCATCCTTCGTCCTCACCCCCGCCAGCCAAACCAGAAACCCCCTCCGCCTCGCCTCCCCGCCCCGCAGACCCCTCACCGCACGCACCACCTCCCCACGCACCGCCTCCGGAGTCGGAGTCCCGTCCGCCACCTCGCACTCGAAATCAATCAGTCCCTGCAGGGTCCATGGCCTCACGTCCTTCGCCATGCACGAATACCAGCCTCTATCGCCCCTGAATACAACCCGACAAATCAAACTTCCTCCCCCGCACCCGCCTCGCCCCGTCGCACCCACCCTCCATCCGGTTCGCCAGAAAACAAAAACGCCCGCCCCGGAGTGACCGGAGCGGGCGCTTCGTTTGACTTTTCCAGGCTCAGTTCGAGGAAGAGATCAGGCTCGCCTGAGTCGCACCCTTCTTCACCTTGCTCTGCTTGATCCAGCTCATCGTGGAACGAAGCTTCTCACCGACCTTCTCGATCGGATGCGCCGCCTCTTCCTTGCGGATCGCGTTGAAATTCTTACAACCCTCGTTGTATTCCTTCATCCAGGCCTTCGCGAACTTGCCGCTCTCGATCGCCTTCAACTGCGCCTGCATCCGCTTCTTCACGGACGCGTTGATGATCTTCGGACCCACCGTCACATCACCATACTCGGCAGTCTCGGAAATCGAGAAACGCATGCCGGCGATGCCCTGCTCGTTCATCAGGTCGACGATCAGCTTCAGCTCGTGCAGACATTCGAAATACGCCATCTCCGGCTGATAGCCAGCTTCCACCAGCGTTTCGAATCCGGCCTTCACCAATGCGGAAGCACCGCCGCAGAGCACGCACTGCTCGCCGAAAAGATCGGTCACCGTCTCCTCGCGGAAGTTGGTTTCATACACGCCGGCCTTGGTGCAGCCGATGCCGCGCGCCCAGGCCAGAGCCACGTTCTTCGCCTTGCCCGAGGCATCCTGATGGATGGCGATCAGGCCGGGAACACCCTTGCCCGCAAGGAACTGCGAACGCACGGTGTGACCGGGGCCTTTCGGCGCCACCAGAATCACATCCACATCTTCCGGCGGAGTGATGAATCCAAAATGAATCGCGAATCCGTGCGGGAAAAGCAGGGTCTTGCCCTTGCTGAGGTTCGGCGCAATGTCCTTCTCATAAACCGAAGGCATCACCGTGTCCGGCGTCGCAATCATGATCACGTCCGCGGCCTTCACCGCCTCACTCGTGTCCATCACCTCAAATCCCAGCTTCTCGGCAACCGCACGGGACTTCGACTTCTTGTAAAGGCCGATGACGACGTTGCAGCCACTGTCCTTCAGGTTCAGCGCGTGTGCGTGGCCTTGAGAGCCGAAGCCAATCACGGCGAGGGTTTTCTTTTTGATCGGAGTAATCCGGGCGTCCTTGTTGGTGTAGATCTTCGCGGCCATGGCGGATCGATAGGTTGGTGGTTTGATACAGCACCGCAGCCATCGGGGTCGCGGCGGGGCGGAACGTTGCAACCTCGACGCGAATGGGTCAAGCAACAACCAAATCCGTCATGTCAATGCATTTCAACCGAGACGCCGGCTCCGCCCCCGCTCGTTCTTCGCCCCACACTCCGGACACCGCACAATCCGATCGTTCCCCTCATCCACCCACCCGTGCAGACACAAGCGGCAGATGAAGCGCTTTTCCAACGACTTCTTCTCCACCCCCGCATGCTGCCAGCGCGACACCACCACACAAAACAACACCACGGCACCACTGCCGATGACCACCGTCAACACAAGTTCAGCGAGCGTCAGTTCCATCGTCGTTCCGGTTCACAAATCCTACGGCAACCGCAACCCACCGGCCGCCACCACCCACCTTCGCCGGAAACTCAATCCCGCGAATCCACTCCACGATCAACTTCGCCTTGCCCCCGACCCACTCGTCTCCTCCCGCCATCGAAACACACTCAAGCACCTGACCCGCTTCACCCAGCTGCACCAGAAACCTCCACGGCTCGGAGGTCAGCAGCGCATCCACCTCGCCCTCAAACGCCGGCAACTCCTCGGGCAACTCGCCCAACGACAACCCGGCATACGGGTAAATCATCGGCACCAGTGACATCCCGCCACCACCGTCCACCGCCCCGCCACGCACCCGCCGCTTCGGCAGGGTCGCCTCACCCTTCGGCGCCAGCGAGACCCTCGGCACCGCCTCGCCCTCCGGCAACTCGCGCAACTCCGGATCATAATCCGGCAGCCCCCACAAATCCCCGCCCGTCATCCCGCCAACCGCCTCACTCCACTCCGCCGGATCAAAGCGCGATGGAAACGGCCCACCCTCCAGCGCCTGATAATACAAACTCCGCCCGACCGGATCGGACTCGCCCACATGCATCACCGTCGCGGTATGAATCTCCCACCTCACCGGATCCGCCAGCCGGATCCGCAGCGAGTTCAGCATCAAGCCGAACACCCCCGTCGTAATCAAAATCGCCAGCCACAGCCGCTTCGCCCCATCCCGGTTTCCCCGCCAGGAAAACACCCAGTCATCCGGATTCAGCGCCAGATGCGACCTCCGGAAAACCCCGAACATCACTCGCCCTCCGTTCCCGTTTCCCCTCCCGCAGGAGCGGTCTCACCCATCAACGCCGCCCTGAATCCCTTCCCGACCACCAACTCCATCACCGCACGCTCTATCCCCACCGGCGTCCCCTTGTCCGTCTTTAACAACACCAGCGCATTCGACGCCGCCCCGTCATCCGCCAGCTTGTCCAGCCTCTCCCCAAGCTCCTCCATCGTCACCGAATCCCGCCCCAGATGAATCCGCGGCGCCTCCTCACCCGGCCCGATCGTCACCACCAGCGCGTCCTGAAACCGCTCAAGCTGAAACCTCGACGGCGCCAGCTCCACCGCCACCCCGGACCGCTGCAACAACAACGGGCCTAACAACACCGTCAGCCACAACGCCGCAAACAAATCCATCACCGGCACCGCGTGCAGCAGCCCCGGCCTCTCCGGCAATGTCGTCTCGAGCTTCACTTCTTCGCTTTCTCCTCGTCCTGACCCGCTTCACCCCCGTCCGCCTCATGACCGTCACGCCCGTGCGCCACCTCATGCCGGAACGGCTCAAACTCGGTCTCCTCCCGCGAGTCCGCAATCAAATGCACCATCTCGATCCCCGCCCGCTCGATCCGGTTGATCAACCGCTTCGCCCGGCCGAGAAAATACAGATAAAACAAATACATCGGCACCGCCACCGTCAGCCCCAGCACCGAGGTGATCAACGCCGTGAAAATCCCCGCCGACAACTCGCCCGGCCCGGTGAATCCTCCCTGCTCGCTCACCATCTGGAAGGTCTCCAGCATCCCCAGCAAGGTCCCCAGCATCCCCACCAACGGCGCCAACAGCGAAACCCCCAGAATCGCCCGGATGTTCTTCTCGATCCGCGGCACCTCCATCTGCCCCGCCTCCTGCACCACATCCCGCAGATCGCGCCGCTCCAGATAATACCGCAGCAACGCCGCATGCGCCACCCGCGCCACCGGCCCCGGCGCTCGCGCCGCCTCGTGCAGCGCCTCCGCAAACGACCGCCGCCTCACGTGATGCGCCAAGCCCACCAGCAAGTCCCCCACATTGATGCGCGCCCGGTGGAAGAAAAACATCCGTTCCACCACACACACCGAGCCGATAAACGCCAGCCCGAGCAGCACCCACACCAACGGACCGCCTTGCTCCACAAGGCCGGAAGGTTCCATCATTGCAACAATCATCCGCCCGCAAGCTACCCGCTGCCCCAGCCAATTGGCTAGTACCAAAAATGGAGGTTCAACTTGCCTCCCGCCCGCCCGTTCCCAATCATCCACCCATGCTCGATACCGCAGCCAAACTCAAAGCCCTCCTTCTTGAGAAATCCGTCCGCACCGGCACCTTCACCCTCGCATCCGGCAAGCAAAGCGATCTCTACATCGACTGCCGCGTCACCGCCATGGACCCCTTCGGCGCCGCCCTCATCGGCGACCTCGGATGGCACGCCGTCCGCTCAAAAATCCACTCCGAACACCTCAAAATCGACGCCATCGGCGGCATGACCCTCGGCGCCGACCCCATCTCACTCGCCGTCGGCATGGCATCCGCCGCGAAAAACCCCGACGAAGCACTCCAGGTCTTCACCGTCCGCAAGGAACCCAAAGGCCACGGTGCCGGCAAACAAATCGAAGGCAACTTCAAATCCGGCGACTCCATCATCGTCGTCGACGACGTCATCACCACCGGCGGATCCACCCTCAAAGCCATCGACGCCATCGAACGTGAAGGCGGCAAAGTCGCCTTCTGCCTCGTCCTCGTCGACCGCGAGGAAGGCGGCAAGGAAGCCATCGAAGCCCGCGGCATCCACGTCATCCCGCTCTTCACCCGCTCCACCCTGCTCGACGAGTGACGCCCACAGCCACCCCCTGAGGAGAACGGGCACCCTCGCCCGCGCCAGCTTGTCGACAAAGTCCCGCCCTAAAAAGATCGCGGAGCGATCACAGCCAGTAGCCGGGGGTCGAGCGCAGCGACACCCCCGTCGAGCGCAGCGACACCCCCGTCGAGCGCAGCGACACCCCCGAATTCCCCTCCCACCCGAAAATTCATCGCAACCCGGCAGGGATGCCAGCGCCGCTCTTCATGGCTAGTTTCATGGCTTGCTTCATGGATTTGTCAACGATCTGGAGCCCCTCATCCCGCCAGGGCGATCAAGCGAAGGAACAACTCACTCAAGAAGCGCCAATAAGAACCACAGATTCAGACTGATTAGACGGATTACACTGATTTTTTCAGGACCTTTGAGGGTGAAGAACTCCCAACTCGCGAGACCTTCGGAGCACCACGCCTTCTCAGACAAAGAACCATCAGTGAATTCAGTGCCATCAGCGGTTCTGCTGCCGAGCTGATCAAGCGTTTCGCCCTCACTTGATCGCCCTGCTCATCCCGCCCCCGGCGGCACCCATCCTACGCCTCCACCTCCTCCTTCGTCAGATACCGCCAGCCGCCCGGCGCCAGCTCCGCCGGCAGCACGATTTCCCCCACCCTCTCCCGGTGCAACGCCACCACCCGGTTGCCGATCCGGTGAAACATCCGCTTCACCTGGTGATACCTCCCCTCGTGCAGCGTCAACCGCGCCCGCCTCTCACCCAGAAGCTCAAGCTCCGCCGGAGCCGTCGTCAGATCCTCGGTGTGAAAATAAAACCCGCGCGCAAACTCCTCCACCGCGCCCACCGGAATCACATCCCGCGTCTCCACCAGATACACCTTCGCCACCTTCTTCTCCGGCGCCATCAACCGCTTCGACCAGTTCCCGTCATTCGTCAGCAGCACCAGCCCCGTCGTGCTCCGGTCCAACCGGCCCACCAAATGCAACTCGTCCCGGTCCGGATCATCGATCAAATCCACCACCGTCACGTGCTCGGCATCACGCGTCGCACTCACCACGCCCGCCGGCTTGTGCATCATCACGTGGATCCTCCGCCCACCTTCCCGCACACATTCCCCGTCCAGCTCCACCCGCGCGAAGCGATCCACCTCCTGCGAAATCCCCACCTCAACCCTGCCATCCACCCGCACCCTGCCCGCCACGATCACCCGCCGGGCAGCCGTCCGCCCGATCCGCCCATGCTTCCCCACCAATCGGTCCAGCTTCATCGTCCCCCACCCTATCACCACCCGCCTCCCCCACACAACCCACCCGCCATCATATTGAGCTTCCCATCCCGCAGCCGAAATCCCACAACACCCGCGTCTTGAAACCGAGCCATCCCACCCTCCGACTTCCCGCCCCTGCCATCCGGCATGCGGATGCCGGCGTCGTGTGATCTCACCCCCAACCACATCACCCGACCCCGAACCGGCACCTCCTGCGGAAGGCCGGTTTTTTTTGTGACCGGCCCCCGCACCCGGCCCCATCGCCAGCCACCATGACCAGCCCGCCATCCCCATCGAAAAGCATCGGCCTGATGCTCGGCTCCGTGCTGCTCTTCTCGGTCAACGCCCTGCTCGTCCGCGGCCTCAACCTCCACGCTCCGCAGGTCGACGGATGGATCGCCTCGCTCTACCGCGGCATCGTCGGACTCGTCATCGTCATCGCCTTCTTCGGCTTCGGCCGCGGCCTCGAACTCAAGCACCTCGTCACCAACCCCCTGCTCTTCTTCCGCGGCCTGCTCGGCGGATTCGGCATCCTCGCCTTCTACATCTCACTCGTCCACCTCGGCGCCGCCAAAGCCGTCATCATCAACCTCAGCTACCCGATCTTCGGCTCCCTCTTCGCCACCCTCTGGCTCAAGGAACACCTGCCCGCACGCTCGTGGATCTGGATGGTCGCCGGATTCTGCGGACTCGTCATCTTCCTCGGCTCAGACCTCCATAACGGCATCACTCGCTACGATTGGCTCGCCCTCGCCGGAGCAATCGCCGCCGGCGGCATCATCACCCTGATCCGCCAGCTGAGAAACCAGGAACACACCGCCACCATCTACGCCTCCCAGTGCGCCGCAAGCGTCGCCTTCGCCATCCTCCCGACCACCGGCACCGCACTCCATCTCCCGCCGGACACCACCCTCCTCCTGGTCCTCGCCGCCGTCGTCGTCGCCATCGCCCAACTCGCGATGACCCACGCCTATCGCACGCTCTCGGTCGCACGCGGGTCCTCGATCCAGATGCTCCTCCCGCTCGTCACCGCCGCCGGCGGCTGGCTGCTCTTCGACGAATCATTCAACGCCATCGGCATCAGCGGCGCCGCACTCACCATGCTCGCCACCTGGAGAGTCGTCGCCCGGTGACCCCCATTCCGCCCCGCCGCGGGCACCTCCCACCCCACCTCAATCCACTCAATCGAGAAAAACCATTGCACCCGGACCATTCCTGGTTTTCCATCCGGCCGCTGTCAGGGACCGTGGAGGTTCGGCAGGCGAACCCCGCCAGGCCTTGATCGGAGCAACGGTAGTTTGTCCGGATTTGCCGCGGTTTCCTGGCAGCACTTCTTTTTTCAGCGGGAAACAGGCAGCGCCTGATACACCACCACGCTGTTTGCCGGCACCGGCAGCCGCAGTTTTCCATCGGTGGAAACCGGCCCGAGCCTCTCGCCCGCCCCCTCGCCCGTCACCAGCACCGGACGCAGCTCCTTGCCGGCCACGTTCACCTCCCCCGCCAGTCCCATCGCGAATTCGCCGGCACCCGTCACCCCCGGCTTCGACGACGCATTCACCACCACCACGGCCAACTCGTCACCCAGCACCCGGGCAAACGCAAACACCCCGTCATCCTCCTGGCCCTCCCCGCTATCCACCCACAGCGGCTCCACCGCCCCCGTCCTCAGCACCGGCAGCTCCGCCCGCAGCTTCGCCAGCTTCCCGATCTGCTGATACGTCTTCGAGCGCCTCACCTCCGCCACCGACAATCCCCCGCGCCTGCGGAAAAGCATCATCCGCCCCGTCTCCCCGTCCCGCCCGACCCTGCCGCGCTCGTCCTGCAGCCCGCACTCCGTCCCGTAATACAAACACGGAATCCCCGGCATCGTCATCACCAGCGCCTGCGCCAGCAGGTTCCGCTCCGCCGTCACCCCCTCCACCCGGAAGCGGTTCAGCCCGTCGTGATTCTCGATGAAAGTCACCATCTTCTGTTGCGCATTCAACCCGTCCGGCCCCGGGGTCGGATTGTAATACGACCTCCCGCCAGCGTCCGCCGCCGTCCGGTTCCGCATCGCCTGCTCCAGCACCCGCGCGTCCCCATACCCAGCCCCCGGGTGCCGCAGGTAACTCCGCGCCGCAAAACAAAAGTTGAAATCCAGCAACGAATCCAAACACGGCCCCGTCTCCTGCGGCCAATCCTCACGCCACGTATACCGGCCAAGCACCTCCGGCCGCTCGTCATACACCTCCCCGAACATCAGCTTCTCCGCCGCCGCCGGACCCAGCCTCTCGCGCAACCGCTTCGTAAACGCATCCCAAAACCCGTGATGCACGTGCTTCACCGTATCAATCCGCAACCCGTCCACCCCCACCACCGTGAGATAAAACGAATAAATCTCCACAAACTCGTCCACCAACTCGTCAAACGACTCCCCCTGCGGGTCCGTCCAGATATCCCGCAACGAGAAAAAATCACACATCACCTCCTCACCATCGCTCTTCCCCAGACTGTCGGGCGAATACCCCTTGCGCCCGTACGTCCCCATCCGCGAAAGCACCCCGCTCGTCCCCACCCGCGTCCCCAGCAACTCCCGCGGACCGTCCGGCATCGCCCGCCGCAGGTTCCACTTCGCGATCGTCCGCCACTTCGCATTCGCATGATAGCCATTCCGCTTGAACGGCTGCATCCACTCGTCACGCCGCTTCACGTCGAACTCACCATTGCCGTTCGCATCGTAGTAAAACACCGGCCCCGCATGATTCATCACCACATCCTGAATCACCTTGATCCCCCTCGAATGCGCCAGTTTCACGAAATCCCGGTAATGCGCCATCCGCCCGTCCGCGCTGTCCGCATACTCCTCGCCCGCCAGCGACACCCGGCTCGTCAAATGCGGATCGATATCCAGCCAATCCTGCGTCCAATACCCGTGATACCCCGTCTTCGGCCCACCCAGGTCAAACCCGGACCTCCACACATTCCGCACCACCGGCGTCAGCCACAGCGCCGTCACCCCCAACTCGTTGAAATACCCGGCCTCCACCGCATTCTCCAGCCCCCGCAAATCCCCGCCCATATAACTCGCCACCTTCTCCTGCCTCGCATCAAACAGCGCCGGATCACTCCCCACTGGCACGTTGTTCGCCGGGTCCCCGTCATGAAACCGGTCCGTCATCACGAAATACATCACCTCATCCGTCCACGACCGCGCCGCCACCGACGCGGCCATCCCAACACACAAGCAGAGCAATCTCACAAAAATCACACCCACATATGTCCCCTCCCCATCATCGGTTGTCCACACAATGCCCCCCACCGCCGGAACGCCCATCTTCCCGCCCATGCACCCGCCCATGCACCCACCAATTCCCCGGTAGGGACGCACCGCCGGGGCGTCCGTCTTCCTCAGAGCCCATCCGCCAGAGCCCACCCGCAGGAGCGGCGATGCATGATCGCCGACCCCCACCAGCCCGCAGGGCGCTACCCGCCAAAGCCCATCCGTCTTCCATCGCCCCGCAACCGCCTCCTCATCCGCATCGGCGAACACGTTTCGCCGCTCCTTCCCACCATCTTCAGCACGCCCCCACCGCAACAACGTCCATCATCCGCCATCGCCCCGCCCATGCCAAGCGCGCCCGCTCATCTCCAATCCACAATCCACAATCCAAAATCCAAAATCTTCAACCACCGCGCAGCGGCCTTGGCGCCCTTGGCAGCTTGACGGTTCCATCTCCATTCAGCCCCACCGGCCCCCACTCCGTCCGTCATCCCGCCCATGCCCTGCTCATCTCAAATCCCCTACTCCAAATCCCGCCCGATCGCCCCCAGCAATTCCTTCCTTCCGTCCCGGGCCTTCGAGGAACTCACAAAACTCTCCGGCAGCTCCTCGATCAAACCCTCCAGCATCTCGTAAAACAAAGCCACCGAATCGCGCGTCTTCTTCACCGACTGCTTGTCCGCCTTCGTGAACACCAGCGAAACCGGCACCCCGATCCCACCCGCCCACGCCAGAAAATCCAGATCAATCCGCTGCGGCTTCAAGCGCGAGTCGATCAGCACAAACAAGCGCCTCAACTGCTCGCGCTGCTCGAGATAATCCCCCACCAACTCGTTGAAATCGAATTTCTCGCTCTTCGCCACCTTCGCAAACCCGTAGCCCGGCAAATCAACCAGACTCCAGTTTCCATTCACCTTGAAAAAATTCAGCAAGCGCGTCTTGCCCGGCGTCGACGACACCTTCGCCAGATCCTTCCGGTTCGTCAGCATGTTGATCAGCGACGATTTCCCCACATTCGACCTCCCGATGAATGCAAACTCCGGCAGCTGCCACTCCGGGCATCCGGCCACACCCTTCGCGCTCGTCACAAAATCCGCCTGCTTGATCTGCATGCCCCATCCTCGCCAAGCCTCCTCGCACAATTCAAATCTCAATTTTCAATTCTCGATTTTCAAACCGCCGATTCCCTTCACCCTTGCACCGTTCCGAACGACACGCTTTCCTCACCCACGCCGCATGTCACCCAAATCCACCGCCCTCCTCGCCATCGCACTCGCCTTCACCGCGTGTGCGCCCGAGGCCGTTGTCGTCGAGGAACAACCGGAACCCGTCAAAAAAACCGATCCCAAACCCGTCGAGGAACAACCGCTCCCCGACATCGGTGAACCAGACGACGGCCTGCGCATCCCGGAAATGCTCACCCTGCCCGGCAACGCAGACTTCCGCGCCACCTCGCCAAACGTCGCATCCTCCGGCACCGGCGCCGTCATCTCCCGACCGCCCACGGACCCTCCGTCCCGTCCCAAGACCGGCGACGAATAAAATACACACCCGCCACCCCGGGCGCTCCTCACCCTCGGGCATCCCGTCCTCAGCGCCGGTTGAACCGCGCCATCTCCCGCTGCGCCTCCCGCAGCTCCACCTTCTTCTTCAAATCCTGCCGCTGGTCGCCGTGCGTCTTGCCCCGGCCCACCCCGATCTCCACCTTCACCCGGCGGTTCTTCCAATACATCCGCAGCAGCGGCAGCGTCGCCCCCTTCACCTGCGTCTCGTTCGCCAGCTTGAGAATCTCCTTCTTGTGCAAAAGCAGCCGCCGCGGCCGCTTCGCCTGGTGGTTGTACCACTCCCCCGCCGTTTCCCACGGCTGGATGTCACAACCGTAAAGCATCACCTGATTGCCCTCCACGCGCGCAAACGCGTCAGCCACATTGATCTTCCCGGCACGGATGGATTTCACCTCCGTGCCCTTCAGCTCCAGACCGGCCTCGTATTTCTCCGAAATGTGGAAATCGCGCGCGGCTTTGCGGTTGGTGGCGATTTCAACTTTCATCTCGCGGGCCATTCCACACGAAAAAGCTCCGGAATCAGGCCTCGGCCTTCTCCACGAGCTTGATCTTGCCCTCGATGATTTCCTGCAGGGCGATATCCGCCACCCCCATGCTCGGACGCACCTCGTCGAGCAACGGACGCCGTCCGCTATTCAACTGGCGCACGCGCTGGGAGACCATATTGACCAAAACAAGTGGGTCGGCGACGATTTCAGAGGCTTGTGTGACGAGATCGCTTTTCATAGGAGAACCGGAAAATCGCGAAGACGGCTTTTCCTGCTCAAATGGAACTACGTTCTCTGGCAGGTGGGGTTCGTTTTCGCTCAAAACAATAGGAGGTGAAAAAATAAGTCCGGAGAGGCCACCGGGCCGGTGATCAAACCAAAGATCCAGCCTTCTGACAAGCCCAATCTCGCCAATCCGGCCAAAATCCCGTATTTACCGAAAAAACCACCGGCACCCGCTTCACCACCCCGATTTCCCGCCCTCCGCAAAACCACTCATCCTCCGCCATCCGGCGGGTGCGTGCGCGGACCAAACTCCGGCAATCCACCGACATGTCACGCCAAATGCGCCACCTCCACCACCTCCTCGCCATCGTCCTACTGGCATCCACATGGCCCTGCCGGGCCGTCGCGGATCCCGTCCCATTCCCAACCAAACCCGGCAGCTACTCCCACCAGGATTGGAAATACACCTACCAAATCCTCCACCCCGGCACCCGGTCCGAGCAACGAATCGGCACGCTCTTCTTTCAGGGAAAACAAGTGAAAGGCGGGATCATCGGGGAACTCCTCGATGAACCCATCGGCAAGCTGTGCTTCTTCGGAGAAACCGGCTTCAACCGCGGCTGGCTGAACACCCTGACCGGCGACCGGGCCATCATCGACAAGGACGGAAACCCCACCGCAGCATGCGCGAAAGCCGTTCGTTCCGCCCGCCTCGAAGACAGGAAAAACGCGAAAATCGAAACCAGCCCCATCAGCCTGGAAACATTGCGGGCAAATCCAGAGCTCTACACCAACCGACCCGTCGCCGTCGCAGCCTACCTCTGCCTCCATAACGAAGGCCCGTGGCTGTGCCCGGACCGGGAGAAGCCGCTCGTCGATGGATTGTCGCTGGAAATCTCAGACGACAGCCGCCTCTTCGCAAAAGCCCCCCTCCAATACCTCTGGTGGTTCCAATCCAAAGAGCCGTTCCCCGTCATCCTCTCTGGAACCTTCCGCATCGGCAAACGGCAGATCGGAAACCAGCGTTTCACTGCCAACAAACCCTACATCCAGGTCAAAATCGCCATGGAAATCGAAACCGGGGATCCCATCTGGACATCCGCCCACAAAACGAAAACCACCCAAAAAACAACTGGCCCTGCCAACAACCCAGACCGATAGCAGGGCTACCTCACTTTGAGCTTACCGGGAACAGGATGCCCTCAAGGACGGATTCATCGAGTGCGGCCCGGTAGCGTTTGCCGCGCAGGCTGTCCTTGATGGTGGTGTCTTGCTTGAGCAGGGACAGGCAGACTTTGCG
>JAUTCT010000146.1 GCA_030673875.1 Verrucomicrobiota bacterium JB025
ATGGGGCTTGAAGAGTTCCTGAAGCTTCTCCAGAGTGGCTGTGGCGGATTGGGTGTCGTTTCGTTTTTGATTCACTACCAACACGTTACGGATCCAATCCGCCAATCTTTAAGATTTCCGAAATTTTGTCGGGTAGTGTGAGAAAAGATCGGCATGGCTCCCGGTTCGACCAAGAACCAATTCATCCGCCATCCGCTTGTAGATCAGCAACCAATCTGGGTCCACATGGCAGTCACGCCATCCGTTCCAATTCCCGGTCAATGCGTGGTCGCGCAGCTTCTCGGGCAGGTCCTCACCACCAATTAAAAGCCCAATCACAACCGATAGCTTCTCCGGGCTCTTCCCGCGCTTCACCTGCCTCTTAACGTCCTTCTTAAACTGTGTCGTCTGAGAAACCCTCATTCGCCCCAGGAAGCATAAAGATCATCTACGGACTCGAAGGTCTCGAGATCTTGTCCGTTGTCAGCCTTGGTAAGGGTCTCGGCGGTAAGCTCATTAGGCATCCGCAATTCTAAAGGAAACTCGCCTCTCATCGCGATCTGTCGATACAGCAACCGGATGGCTTCGGTAGGACTTAAGCCTAATGACCCAAGGACACGCTCGGTAGCGGCCTTGGTATCAGAATCGATTCGAGCGTGAATGACCGCGGATTGCGCCATAGCAAAAATGTATCACGAGTGTGATACACTGCAAGCAGGAGTTTCATGGCCCATCGCCCCCATCGAAGCTCTTGCCGCGCCGCCTCCACCCGCCATACTCAGCGCATGAGCGTCCGCACGCGCTTCGCACCCAGCCCCACCGGCAGACTCCACCTCGGCCACGCGCTGTCCGCCCGTGTCGCCTGCGAATTCGCGCGCAAACACAACGGCCAATTCCTCCTCCGCCACGAGGACATCGATACCTCGCGCGTCCGCCCCGAGTTCTACCTGAGCATCGAACACGACCTCCACTGGCTCGGCCTCGATTGGAACGAACCCCCACTCCGCCAAACCGACCGCATCGCCGCCTACGACACCGCCCTCGAGTCACTGAAAGCCGTCGGCCTCGTCTACCCGTGCTTCTGCACCCGCCGCGAAATCCGCGACGAAATCTCCCGCATGTCCGCCGCCCCGCACGGCCCCGAAGGCCCGCTCTACCCCGGAACCTGCCGCCAACTCAGCACCGCCGAGCGCCGGACCCGCATCGACCGCGGCGACCCCCACGCCTGGCGGCTCGACTCCCGCAAAGCCGCCCGACTCACCGGCTCGCTCACCTTCCACGACCTCCTCCTCGGCCGCCACTCCGTCGACCCCGGCCTCCTCGGCGACGTCGTGCTCGCCCGCAAGGACATCGGCACCGCCTACCACCTCGCCGTCGTCGTCGATGACGCATTCCAGCAAATCACCCACGTCACCCGCGGCCGGGACCTTCTCGTATCCACCCACGTCCACCGCATCCTCCAGCAACTCCTCCGGCTCCCCGAACCCACCTACCTCCACCACCCGCTCGTCCTCGACGACACCGGAAAACGCCTCGCCAAACGCCACGACGCCCTCGCCATCGCCACCCTCCGCGACGCCGGAAAACCACCCGCCGAAGTCCTCGCCCTCACCGACGATGTCTTCGCCGCCTCACTCGCCTTCTGACCCACCCGCCCCCCACCGCACGCAACTTCGTCGATCAGGCGATCCAGTGACCCCACCGGCAGCCCCCCACCGCCCGAGCCTCCATCTTCCATCCCGTGGCTGGAGCGTCCCGCTCCAGTTGTTCCGGGAGCGTCCCGCTCTCGGTTGGAGAGCGGGCAATCCTGCCCACGGAACACCCCATCCACGCACCAATGCCGATCCGTCTTCCCCCACACGCAACCACCCCAAATCTTCCCAGCTTGACCCAAGCGCGAAGCTCCCTTCCCTCAATCACCCTTCGTGTCTTCGTGTGAGCCCCATCTTGATAGGGACGCACCGCCGGGGCGTCCGTCTTTGGTAGGGACGCACCGCCGGGGCGTCCGTCTTCCCCAGAGCCCATCAGCCAGAGCCCATCAGCCAGAACTTCCGTCTTCCCCAAAGCCCATCCGCAGGAGCGGCGATGCATGATCGCCGAACCCCACCAGCCCGCAGGGCGCTACCCGCCATTTCATCAGCAGCACCATCGCATCCCCATCACATGCGATCTCATCGAGACCCCGTCAGCTTGTAGACAAAGTCCCGCCACAAAATGATCCCGGAGGGATCAAAGCTTGTAGCCGGGGGTCGAGCGCAGCGACACCCCCGGACCCCGCGTTCCCCCGAAAGTCACCGCATCCCGGCAGGGATGCCAGCGACGTTTCCCCGCCCATCCCGCCCCGAATCAAAGCCCGAGCCGTGTCGCATGCCACGAGGCCTCGGCGCGCGTCGAGATCCCGAGCTTCCGGTAAATCGCCCGAATATGGCTGGCCACCGTGCTTTCCGCGATGCCAAGGCTTTTCGCCGCGTCGATGTTCCGGTAACCGCGTGCGATCAACGCCAGCGTTTCCTTCTCCCGTCCGGTCAGCGTCGCATCGTCATTTTCCACCGGCCCGGTCAGCCGGAAGTGCTCCATGATCCGCCGCGCGATCGTCGGCGAGAGCGCGGGAACCCCCTCGGCAAGCTGGGTCAACTGGCGGCTCAGCAGGTCGGCGGTGTGTTCCTTCAGCAGGTAGCCCTGGGCCCCGGCGGACAGCGCGGAAATGATGTGCGAGTCGTCGCCCATCACCGTGGTGATCACGCACAGGGTTTCCGGCCGGAGCTGGCGCAGGCTGCGCAGCACCTCCAGCCCGGACCCGTCGGGCAGCCCGAGGTCGATCAACGCGATGTCGAACGCAGCCTCCCCGGCCGCCCGCAAGCCGGCGGCCTTGGTGGCGGCCTCGACGATCTGGCAGTCGGGAAATGCCGCGCGCACGATATCTTCGAGCCAGCCTCGGGTTTCTGAAACATCTTCAACAATGAGAATGCGGTGCATGGTCAGGGGGATCGTTCAGCAAAGGAAGTATCGGGGGTGGGAAAGCGCGCGGCAAGCAAGGTTCCCCCGCCTTCACGGTTGCGGATTTCCAAGGTGCCGCGCAACCCGGCGAGCCGCGCGCGCATGTTCGCCAACCCGTGACCGTCGCCGTTAGCGTCGCCGTCGCCGTTAGCGTGAGTGACGATGGCGGGATCGAGACCGCAACCGTCATCGGAAAGCTCCAGAGAAATATACCCCGGCTCGCGACTCACCGTCAGGGTCACCTGGTCCGCGCCCGCATGCTTGATCACGTTGCTGACCGCCTCGCGGACGATCGAGCGCAGCGCGTGGGCGGTGTCCTGGTGGAGCCCCGGCGTGTCCCCGGCATAGCTCTGCCACTCGAGCTGGATGCCCGCCGACGCCAACCGGTCGGCGGTTTCCAGCCGCAGTTCGGCGAGCGTTTCATCAAACGACAGCCCGTCCGCGGAGGTGTTGTTGATCAGGTCCCGCAAGTCGGCGAGCGTCTCGCGGATCGTCGCATCCTTGCGCTCGGGATCCCGGCTGTGAAGCGCGGCCAGCAACTGCGCGCCAATGTTGTCATGCATGTCCCGCGCGATCCTGCCGCGTTCCTCGGCCATCCCGGCCTCATACGCCGACCGGCTCTCGATCGCATGCCCGAGCATCGTGACCAGTTCGGTCGCCAGCGCGGCCTCGCGCGGCGAAAACAAACGCCGCCCGCCGTGGGCAAACTCGAGCCGCAGCGCCGGAATGCCATTGATCCCCGGCAGCCGCAGAGCCAGCCCGTCGCGAGCCACCGCCACCTCCGGCACGGGCTCCGGATCCGTTTCGATCTGCAGCGGATCAAACACACCCTCCAGCATCCGCCGCCAGAGCGCCCCCTGGGTTTCCCGCCCCGGCGGTGCCAGCGCCACATCCATCACCCGGCCGAAAAGATCCTCATCGCGCAGCCCGCGGCGGCCCTCCATCCAGCTCCACGCCCATGCCCGCAGCGGCAGCCAGACCACCCCGCAGATCAACAGCGCCAGACTCAGCGAAATCCCCGATGACTGGTGCAGGCCGAACAGGAACACCAAATCCATCACCACCAACAACAGCACCCCGAGCGTCCACACCGCGATCCGCCGCCACCAGTCGCCCAGCTCAAACAACCGGAACCGCAGGATCCCGAAGGCCAGCCCGCCATAGACCAGCAAAAACAACAAAAACGCATAACCCTGCACCGGCGAGGTATCCACACCGAACATCTGCGGCAGCAGGATGAACGCCGCAAACAGGCTGGTGCCCAACATCCACGACAGCAGAAACCACTGCAGCGCCGCCCGCGCCACCGGGTCCCGCCGCGTCCGCATCCAGTGCACGCCCGCCAACACGAAGGTCGCCAGCACCCCGACAACCACGAAAAACCGCCGCGCGAAGGTCATCGACTCGATCACGCCGACTTCCTGAAGCACGAACCACACCGCGTAAAACACCACCACCGCCACGCCCACCCAGGCCGCCGCGATCCGCCGCGGATAGTATAACAGGAGCGCCAGGAAACTCGCCGCAAACAAACTGCCGCCGAGGAAATTCAAATCACTCGCCCACTGGAACAACACGCCCGGCACCGCCAGCTCGCGGGTCGTGTAAACCGCCGCCGCCGGCGCAAACAACAACGTCGCCGCCCCGCTCAACAACAGATAGCGCGCGGCCGCATCCCGCGGCCGAAACGCAAACACCGCCGCTGAGACCTGCCACGCGATCACCCCCACCAGCACCTGCACCCAGAAGTCCGGCGGCAGCGAACTCAGCGGACGACCGTCAAGCCCGGGCCTCACCCGGTGCCGGACCCCGGAGCTGTCGGAAAAATCAACCTCCGCCGATTCCTGGATGCGGGCGATGCGTTCCTGACGATCGAGAAACCACCGGTAGGTCGCGTAGTCGCCCATCATGCCGTCCGGCTCGGTGATGAAATCGAGCGCTTCGAATGCCACCGCGTCCCGGCCATTGGAAATCCCGACCAGCACCGTGCCCGGACCGATCCCGCGCGACGGCCCGCCCGAGGACACCACCAACGCACCCGCGCCGCCCGGCGCAGCCGTGAGCTCCAGACCCAGCCACGGCCGGCCGAGCGCTAACAGCGTGACCACCACCGCCACCAGCAGACCGACCCCCGCGGCAGCGGCTAGCAGGCTCGCCGGCGGTCGATTCACCGGTCGTGGAGTGGCGCTGGGGGGAGTCGTCATCTTGCTGTCTGGGGCCGCTTGGCGGAGACATCCTTAACCATTGGCGCGCATTTCGCCATATCCTCTGTTCCGAGGATACCGGAATTCCGGAAAAAACTCTATTTTTCTCCGCTGCTGGATCCAGCACCGCGTCAGCCGCGCGCCCGGTCCATCCGCTTGTTGAGAAAATCATCACCGCCCACCCATGCACCCATCCCCCACCCGACTCGTCACCGTGTCCGCCCTCCTCTCGCCGGTCCTCGCCCTGACCCTCCTGTTTCTCCCCCATGACGCCGCCGCACAGGTCCCCCCCGGCGTCACCCCCACACCCGCTCCCTACAACGCCATCGCCTACCGCGGCCAAAACAACACGGTGTTCTACTTTCAGGTCACCGGCACCACCTGGGGCTGGATCTACGGCTCTAACCCCTACACCGACGACTCGCCGATCTCCACCGCCGCAGTCCACTCCGGCGTCATCGCCGCTGGCGAAACCGGCGTCATCAAGCTCACCATCCTTCCCGGACAGTCCTCCTACACCGGCTCCACCGCCAACGGCGTGAGCTCCTTCAGCTACGGCAGCTGGTTCGGCAGCTATCTCATTGAACCCGTCGACGAAACCCCGCCCGTCGACTTCACCATCACCAGCCAACCGGCGGACATCGTCCTCCAACCCGGCACCAGCACCGATCTAACCGTGGTCGTGGATGGCGCCGACCTCTCCTACCAGTGGTATCTTGGCGAATCCGGAGACACCTCCAGCCCCGTCGCCGGCGGCAGTTCCCCGACCCTCACCGTGCAGGCCCCCGCCTCCGCGGAAACCTACTGGGTGCGCGTCACCAACCCCAGCGGATCGCTCGATAGCGAGGCGGCCACCGTTGCCAGCTACGTCACCGGACCGGGCAATGACTGGCAGAACCTCTCGTTCAACGTGCCCGGCAGTTTCACCGCCACCAACAACGTCGGACCCATGCTCGCCACCGGCGGCGAACTCTATCTGCTCGGCGAAACCGGCGTCTTCCGCTCCCCCGACAACGGCCTCACCTTCACCGCCGTCAACTCGGTCAGCGGCGCATCCTACGACCTCACGCTCACCGCGCTTGTCTTCGTGGAGAAAGCCGGACCCTACATCTACGTCGGCACCGGTCCCGGCAGCTACGCCGTCAACAACGGCTACACCCCGCTCCACCGCATCCAGACCGGCCAAACCACCTGGACCCAGGCATCACAACTCTATCTGCCGGACACGGTCGTCAGCGACAGCGTCGAAGACGTCGCCTACGACCCCGCCACCGGCACCTACTTCGCCGCCAGTGCCTTCGCCGGTTGCTACACCTCGCCCGACGGCCTGGTCTGGACGGAAAAACGCACCGGCCTGCCCACCATCACCCTGCCCTACTCCTCGCCCCTCAGCCGCGCGGACACGGTCACCGTCCACCAGGGGCAACCCTACATCTCCGTCAACGGCCTCGGATACGACGGCGGCGTCTTCACCTCGGACGACCTCGGAGAAACATGGACCGACGCCGGCGGACCCGCCGGCACCTTCGGCGAACTGACCTCCTTCGGAAACCGCCTCTTCGCCCCCTCGACCGGCCCCACCGTGCCCGAGGACGGCCTCTACTACACCGACGGCGAAAACCCGTTCTCCTTCTCACCCTTCCTCGGCGGAGGCTACGACATCCGTAGTAACTCGACCCACCTCTTCACCGCCAAGGGGTCCGAAATCCTCTTCTCCGCCACCAACGGGCTGACCTGGGACGCGCTCGACACCACCAGCATCGACCCCGCCTTCTCCGCCATCTGGATCGAGGCCAGCGACACCCATCTCTTCCTGCTGGGTGACATCAACGGCACGCCCACGCTCTACCGCCGCAGCCTCGGCTCGCTCGACCTCACGCCCACCACGCAGTTCGTCCGCCAGCCATTCGCCGGCCTGCCGACCACCATCTATCAAAACGCCGGCATCCCCCGCGCCTTCTCCGCACTCGCGGCCGGCCCGTCCATTTCCTATCAGTGGAAATACAACGGCACACCCGTCCCCGGCGGCACCACGCCGGATCTCGTGTTTTCCCCCACCACCGCCGGCACCCTCACCCTCGAAGTCACCGGCACCGACGGCACCGTCACCGCGGACCATTCGGCCACCTTCGGCATCATCCCCAGCACCCCGGGTTTCCAGGACACCAGCTTCGCCCAAACCGCCGTGCCCCGCACCGGAACCGTCACACCCTACCCCGACGGCCGCGTCGCCCAGATCGACGCCCCGTTGATCTATCTCTACGACCAGAATGGAAACACGACCGTCGAACGTCTCTCGGTCGGCGACGGTTACATCCGCCGCGGATTCCTCGACTCCCAGGGCCGCCTCGTCGTCTGGGGCGAGTTCTCCCTGATGCGCGTTGATCCGGACACACTCGCCGACGACCCCGGCTTCACGCCCGTCGTCTTCCCCGGCACCACCGTGCGCCTCAATGACGTGATCGAACTCCCCGGCCAGGGCTACCTCGCCTCCGTCTACTCGAACACCACCTTCAACGGCAACCCCGTGCCACCCGTCGCGCTCTTCGACTACAGCGGCAATCTGGTTTCCTCCTTCACCAACCCGTTCATCAACTTCTCGGTGAATTACCCGCCCAGCGCATTCGATCTCGCGCTCACCCCGGACGGCAAAATCCTCGTCCGGACCGGGAGCGCCCGCTGGAGCAACGGCGACACCCTCAGCAACGCCGTCGTCCGCCTCCACTCCGACGGCTCGCGCGACACCACCTTCAACATCGGCGACGACGTGCCCTACACCTACCGCGACGTCCGCACCTTCCACATCCAGCCGGACGGGAAAATCCTCTACGTCACCACCACCAACGACCGCTGCCCCAAGCGACTCAATGCCGACGGCACCTACGACACCACCTTCAACACCGCCAACACCCTCTTCGAGCGCCACATCCGCGGCTTCCTCACCCAACCCTCCGGCAAGATCATTGTCTACGGAGACTTCGAGGCATTCGGCAGCAACACCGCCATCGGCCACGCCCGCCTGCTGGACGACGGCACCTACGACCCGACTTATGACTCCGCCGAAGGGTTCAAAAACTACAACACCCAAAAAGCCATCCAGTTCGCCGCCTTCGCCGCGGACGGCAACGTCTACTATGTCCCCGAAGGCACCGGCGGCTTCCGCCAGACCGCCCAGTCCGGACTCGTCCGCGTCTTCACCGGAGAATCCACCACCGACCCCAACACCGACCCGCTGGCCGACTACCTCGCCTCCTTCGGCATCCCTGCCAACCTCAGCGGACCCGACGACGACGCGGACTCCGACGGCGTGCCGAACCTGCTCGAGTTCGCCTATCAGACCAACCCGGCCAACGGCGGATCACAGCCGCTGTTTTCCCAAACCCCGGACACCCTGACCGGCTCCGCCATCAACGCGCTCGAACCCGCCGCCGCGCTTGATCCCGCCACGGTCCATCACGTCGTCCAAATCCGCCTCCCGAAAGACCCGCAGGGCGTCACCCTGACCGTCGAGTCCACCGCCAACTTCCCCACCTTCGGCGACGGCTCCGCCACCATGCTGCCCTACGGCACACCGGTCGACGACGGCGACTTCATCCTCCAGTCGTATTACTTCCAGCAAGACCTCACCACCCTCCCGAACGCCTTCTGGAGAATCCACGCCACCGCAAACTAACCCCGCCCATCTCCGGCAAGGCCCCGCCGCCGGGGCGTCCGTCTTCCTGCCAATGAGCCGCCCATCTTCGGTAGGGACGCACCGCCGGGGCGTCCGCACAGAGCCCACCAGCCACAGAGCCCATCCGCCTTCCGCCCATGCCCAGCTTGACCCACGCGCGAAGCTCCCTTCCCTCAATCACCCTTCGCGTCTTCGTGTGAGCCGCCCATCATTCTGTCCCAAGCCCAAAACCCCAGCCCTCAACCCAAGCCCTCAACCCAAGCCCTCAACCCAAGCCCTCAACCCAAGCCCCCAAAAAACAGGTAGGGCGTGGCGGCCCGCCGCGCCGACTCCCCCCCAACCCAAGAAAAATCATTCTGCCCCCCATCATTCTGTCATCCCCCCAAAACCCAAGCCCCCCAAAACCCAAGCCCCCCACCACCCCAACCAAGCGCAAAAAATCCCCGCCGCGTTTCCACGGCAGGGATTTGATAAAATAACAACTCAGATCCCTCAGGCGGGGATCAAGTCGGCAACCGCCTCGCGCTCTTCGCGAAGCTCGTCGATGGAAGCATCGATCTTGCCGCGGCTGAACTCGTCAACCGGCACGCCCTGCACCACTTCCCAAGTGCCGTCGGCCTTGGTGCGGATCGGCATGGAGGCCATCAGTCCGGCTTCGATGCCGTAGGAACCGTCGGAACAAACCGCCACGGAGTGCCAGTCGCCTTCCGGGGTCGGATTGGTGAGGGAAATCACGGTGTCGAGTGCTGCGTTCGCGGCCGAGGCGGCGGAGGATGCGCCACGGGCCTTGATGATCGCCGCGCCGCGTTGTTGCACGGTCGCGATGAACTCACCTTCGAGCCACGCTTTGTCGGTGATCACTTCGGTCACCGGCTTGCCGTCGATCAGCGCGTTGGTGAAATCCGGATACTGCGTCGCGGAGTGGTTGCCCCAGATGCACAGGTTGGTCACTTTGGACTGATGCACGCCGGCCTTCTGAGCCAGCTGGCTCTTGGCGCGGTTTTCGTCCAGGCGGGTCATCGCGAAGAAGTTTTCCTTCGGAATGCCGGCGGCGTTGGACATCGCGATCAGCGCGTTGGTGTTGCACGGGTTGCCGACCACGAGAACCTTGGCGGTCTTCTTCGCGGTGCGTGCGATCGCCTCGCCCTGGCCGGTGAAAATCTTGCCGTTGATGCCGATCAGGTCCTTGCGCTCCATCCCCGCCTTGCGCGGCACGGAACCCACGAGAAGCGCCCAATCAGCGTCCTTGAATCCTTCGTCCAGATCGGAAGTGCCGACCACTTCACCGAGAAGCGGGAAGGCGCAGTCGTCGAGTTCCATCATCACGCCCTGGAGCGCGCCCATGCCCGGCTCGATCTCGATCAAACGGAGATTCACCGGCTGGTCGGAACCGAAAACGGCGCCGGAAGCGATGCGGAAAAGAAGCGCGTAGCCGATCTGGCCAGCAGCTCCGGTAACGGAAACGGTAATTGGTGCTTTCATAGGATGGGATGTCTTGCGAGACATGGCCAAACTAGGAACAGCCCGCCAGCTTGGTCAACCGACAACCGACCGGATGCGAGAGAATGCACGACATTTGTTAAACCGTGCGCAAATCCGCAAAAATCCGGCTCACCCGCTGCCACCGCCCCCCGGACTGCCGCAATCCCGCACCACCGGCCCCACCGATTCCCGGATTCCCGCCCGCAGCCGTCGCTTCAGCAAACTCCGGACTTCCAGCCCCGCCCCGCACGCGCTTCAATACCGCATGATCGACATGCTCGTCCGGCTCTACGACCTGCCGGACAACTCCCAACTCTATGCCGGCGTCACCGCAAATGGCGTCACCCTGCGCCGCGCCCGCGCCTTCGAAAAACACACCGTCGCCGCCTTCGCCCGCGGGTTCTCGCAAAAATGGGCCAGCGAAGCCGAAGTCGCCTGCACCCGCCAGCCAATCACCTGCTACATCGCCACCCGCGACAGGAAAATCATCGGCTTCTCCTGCTACGACACCACCCAGCGCGGATTCTTCGGCCCCACCGGAGTCGCCCCGGACGCCCGCGGCCTCGGCATCGGCAAGGCCCTGCTCATGCTCGCCCTCGAGGGCATCCGCGACCTCGGCCACGCCTACGCCATCATCGGTGGCGTCGGCCCCCGCGAATTCTACCAAAAAAACTGCGGCGCCATCGAAATCCCCGGCTCCGACCCCGGCATCTACCACGACATCCTGCCGGAACCCGAACCATGAAACTCCTCCTCCGCCTCACCGGCATCCTCGTCATCATTTGTCTCGCACCGCTCGTCCTGCTCGTCGGTTGCCAGTCGAGAATGATCTACATCCCCCGCCCCTACCCCACCGAAACCGTCACCAACTGGCAGAAATCCGTCGGCGGAAAACCCATCTCCTTCACCACCTCCCAAGGCCGCCAAAATGCCTTCCTCCAGGGCAAGCTCGACTCCCCCCGCAACCTCTGGATCGTCTGCGCCGGAAACGCCAGCGTCGCGCTCGACTGGTCGGACTGGCTTGCCGGAAACGGCCCCGCTCAAGACGCCTTCCTGCTCGTCGACTTCCCCGGCTACGGCAACTGCGAAGGCACCCCCACCCCCGCTCACATCGCCGAATCCTTCCGCGCCGCCGTCCCCATCGCCGCCGCCGAACTCGGCATGCCCGCGCCGCCCGACCCCTCCCGCCTCCGCTTCTTCGGCCACAGCCTCGGCGCCGCCGCCGTGATGATCTGCTCCAGCGAATTCTCCATCCAGCGCGGCGTCCTGCTCTCGCCCTTCACCAGCACCATGGACATGGCAAAAGAGGTCACCGGCCTGCCCATCGGATTCCTCGTCACCCACCGCTACGACAACCTCGCCCGCCTCGCCGAAATCGCAGATCGCGGCCCCGGAAAAATCATCATCCTCCACGGCGACCAGGACCGCATCATCCCCATCAAAATGTCGCGCCGGCTCGCCGCCTCCCACCCGGAGATCACCCGCCTCATCACCATCGAAGGCTCGAGCCACAACACCATCCCTCAACAACTCGCCACCGCCCTCGAATCCGCCGGCGAGTGACGCACACCTCAACCCGAATCAGACGCACGAAAACCCGCGCGGATCTCCACCAACAACCCGTTCACCGCCCCCCGATCCGGAGCCTCCGGCAAATCCGAAGCCGCATACACCTCACCCAACCCGCCATACAACTCCTCCGCCCGACCGACCAACCAGTCGTATTCAAACTCCCCCGAGCGCACCCGCAGCAGAAAATCACGATTCTCCCTGCGCACCCGAAGCACTCCCTCCCGCGCGATTTCATCCGCCATTTCCAACAAGCGGATCGTATGCATCAGGTTCTTTGAGTCATAGCCGCGCCCGTGCTGAGCGTTCGTCGCATACCTCTGCTCGTTCCGCTTCTCCACCCACTCCCAATACTCCCGATGCGCCTTGCAGTGCGCCTTGAAGGCATCCGCATTGAAATGCATCCACCCGACCGGTTCAGCCTCCTTCGGCACACTCGTGAATACCAACGCATCCGGATCCTTCGGCGAAACCACTCCCCGGAAACCGCGTCCCGGCGCATGATAAACCGCAAACATCCCCGTCGCATTCTTCACCGCCGTCAGCCCGCAGTCCTCAGCAGCCATCCCCTTGCCCGCGAGCCAATCCAGCAGCGGCACACTGCCCTGCCCGACCGCCACATGACAAAATGACAACATCGCCCGCCGCTCCTCCGGCTGCGGATTAACGATCTTCTTGTTCAGCCCCCGCGCCTTGCGGATCTGCCCCATCGCATACTCGCCGAATGTCTTCTCGCACAGTTTTGAGAGAAACAACGATGGCTCCAGCCTCCCGAACAACGGATGCCGCCGCCGCACACAATCATCCGGCATCCCCAACAACTCCAATGCATTCGGATTGTTCCTCAACAATAGCTCCACAAACCGTCCGAGCTCATAATACACTTCGTCATTCCTTTCGTCGGAAACCTGCTCAACTGAATCCAGCCCCATCAGCAACCCGTCACCCGCGACAAACACACCCCGCAGGTCCTCGTCCGATCCCTCCACCGCGGTCCCATACGCATGACTTCCGGCCAATGATTCAAACAACAACTCACTCCCCGCCTTCACCCGCTCCAACGAATAACTCCCCACCACCTCCGCATTCCGGCGGTAGATCTCCCCCCGCGCCAACGCGTTGAGCACCGCCTTCGGACTCTCGTCCGCCTTCATCTCGGAAACCCTCGCACCAATCTCCTCAACCGATTCATTCAGAAACACATCCAGCACCGGCCACCGCTCCATCCGTTCGCATTCGTTCGTCCGCTCCTTCCTCGCCAACAATTCCGGCACCAGTGCGGAGACCTCATCAGGAGCCACCTCTAGCAACTCCGAAAACCGCACCGGAGGAATCCCCCTGCCATCCAGCACCCACCTCGCCGACAGTCCCGAGCGCAAACCATACAGATAGTCCTTCGCCCGCACCCTCTCACCCCTCAGCTTGCCCAGCACCATCTGCTTCGCCATCCCGCCGTAATGCGCCGCGCACGCCTTCGGCGAAAACACCTCGCGCGCCACCGCACGCCACCGCAACAAGAAACCCGGCGCCTCCCGATACACCACCGGAGAGTGCAGCCACTCCACCAGCGCTCCATTCGACTTCCCCAGCAATCCTGCCGCCTTTCTCACATCCCAGCCACCTGCGTCCAAATCACCGATTAAGGGAAAATCCCGCACATCACTCGGACAAAACACCCCCAGATAATCCGCCTCCGGCCTCACAAACAAAAACCGGATGTCATAATCGCTATCAGGCGACGCAAATCCCCACGCCCGGCTCCCGGACTCACACGCATACAAAATCGAAAACCCGCACTCCGCCTCAACACGCTCCAAAAAATCGCCAATTTCCTTCCGTTTCTCAGAATCAATCACAACCGTATTTGTGACAAACCGCCCACCGCTTCGCAAACCCGCATTGTATCGCTTGGCTCCCTTTCTCCCAACTGTTACCCAAATCATCGTGAAACCCGGCATCAAACGACTCATCTCCGGAGCCCTCCTCGTCACCCTCGCCCTGCTGATCCCGTGCGCCGTCGTCCTCATGCTCATCAACATCGCCAGCCAGCCGAAACATCAATTCCTCGTTCCGGGCAACGAACGAATCCAGGCTACCGAAACCGGCCGCTACCGGCTCTGGCACCACCATCAAACGATCCACCACGGCCGGGTCTTCAGCAACGACACCACCCTCCCCGACGGCATGCGGATCGAAATCACCAACGCCGACGGATCCCCCCTCCCATTCCACCCCGACTCATCGATAACCAGCACCACCGGCGGATCCGCCAGCCAAAGCGTCGGAGTTGTCGAAATCACCCGCCCCGGCCCCCTCGATGTCTCCGTCACCGGAGATTTCGATCCCCTCGTCTTCTCCTTCGCACGGTCCCGAGTCGCCAACACCGTGACAATCATCCTTGCCGCGGTCGGCATCAGCACACTCTGCGGGCTGTCCGGACTCGCCCTCGCCATCTGGGGCCTCGTCATCCTCTCCCGGAAACCCGGGACCGCCACCCCAGCCGCCACCCCAGCCGCCACCCCAACCGCCACCCCAGCCGCCACCCCAGCCGCCACCCCAGCCGCCACCCCAGCCGCCACCCCAGACGCCACCCCGCCGGGAATACCACATCCCCGACCCTGATCCGAAGATCCCTCACATTCCCACATTTCTGACTTAAAGTTTCCCTCGTCCCCGGTCCACAATCCCGCCGCAATGATCCACTTCCTCCATACCCGCATCCGCGTCCAGGACCTCGACTCCTCCATCGCCTTCTACCAAAAACTCGGCTACCTCGAAAAAGACCGCAAAACCTCGCCCCAGGGCAACCAACTCGCGTTCCTCGAACTCCCAGGCAACGACCACTTCCTCGAACTCACCTGGTCCGCCGACTACAAAACCACCTGCCCCGAAGACCTCATGCACACCGCCCTCGGCGTGCCCGACATCATCGCATACTGCGACAAACTCGAAAATGACGGCATCGAAATCTGGCCCGGCGGATGGCGTGAAAAATTCTCCTCCGGCGACCGCAAGATGGCCTTCGTCACCGACCCCGACGGCTACGAGGTCGAAATCCTCGAGCGCGCCTGACCAGCGCCCGGCCCAAGCGGCCCATGCGGCCCGCCGCCCCTCCTCTGCGCCGCCGAGCTGCCGCCAAGCTGCGCAACCAACCATCCATCCAGCCACTCTCCGGCTGGCACCTGTTGTCGCGCCCGCATGCCAAGCCCGGCCGACCTCCATTCCACCCCCCCCCAAAAAACAAAAGCGGTTCGACTGATCATCCTCGGGGAAAACCCATTAACCCTGAGGCATCTCAGTCGAACCGCCTGATGGTGTCGCGACATCCAAAACAAAGCACCCACCGTGCCAAGATTGTGCTCAGGCTGAGCGACTCGATTTGATGCAACTCCCAAACCCCGGAAACCCAACCGCACCGATTGCCTCAGACCCACAACGGCCCAGTGAAATCCGTTTCCTCAGTCTCATCAGTGGTTTTTCACCGCAAATCCATCCATCGAACGACCAATCGGCCCCCGCACCCCAAAACTCCCCCCCAAAAAACAAAAGCAGTTCGACTGATCATCCTCGGGGAAAACCCATTAACCCTGAGGCATCTCAGTCGAACCGCCTGATGGTGTCGCGACATCCAACACAAAGCACCCACCGTGCCAAGATTGCGCTCAGGTTGAGCGACTCGATTTGATGCAACTCCTCCCCCAAACCCCGAAAACCCAGCCAGGCCCGCCCCGAAAACCCAACCGCACCAATTACATCAAACCCACAACGGCCCAGTGAAATCCGCTTCATCCGTCTCATCAGTGGTTTTTCACCGCCGTCTCACCCCAAATCCTCCGCACCCAACCGGCCAATCAGCCTTCCGCGCCCCTGAACGCATCCCCCAAAAAACGACAAAGCGGTTCGACTGATCATCCTCGGGAAAACCCATAAACCCTTAGGCATCTCAGTCGAACCGCTTGTATCAGTCGCGACACCCAAAACAAAGCAACACCCGTGCCAACCCTCGACAGACAAACCCTCCCTCAATCCAATCGCCCACTCAGTTTTCCCACCCACTCCGCAACCTTTTCCTTCTCCAACCGCTTCCAGCCTTGCCAAGCGCCTGAAACGCCTTAGCTTCCGCCCCGAGCAGGATTTTTCCAGCCACCCAGCCCGTTCTCGGTCAAACCCTGAATTCATCCAAATTCTCGTCTCCGGACAAAGGAAGCGACCGGCGGCCATGGAACGCCGGAATCCCTGCACCAAGGGCGGCGGCGCAAACCGGTCGGCCACCGACATTCTCGCAGGAGTTTCCATCCGCAAGCCGTTGCGGAGCTCCTTCCCGGCTCCTAATGCCGGACCACTCGTCGGGGCCAATCCGATTCGCGGCACTCCCAACCCGTTTCATCCGATCAGGCTGTCCGGGGTTCATGATAACTGCCGCGCGCAGGGCCGCCATAACCAAGACCAAATGACCGAAATGTCAGAAAACAACCAAGAATCCCGCAATTCGGGAAATAGCAAACGCCGCCGTTCGCGTGGCGGAAGAAACCGGAACCAAGGCCGCAACCGCAACGGTGGAGAACGTTCCCGCAACACCCACTCCTCCGGCTCCACTCGCGTCGAGGAGTTCCGCCCCAAACAACGCGGACCGCGCAAACCCAAACCCAAACCGCTCACCTGGTGGCAAAAACTCCTCAAGGCCATCGGCCTCTACAAACAACCGGAACCCGCCCCGCGCGGACGCAAATCCACCGGAGACCGCAAGGCTCGCGATTCCAGAACCCCGAAATCCAATACCCGCATCGCCCGCTCCGGCGACGAACTCAGCGACGATGCGCCAAGTGAACCCAGGGAAGGTCGCGGAAGCTCGAAACCCAAACGCCCGAAACGCCGGCCGGAACGTGCTCGCGGAGGCGACGCCTCCACCGTGGAATCCTGCCGCGTTTACGTCGGAAACCTGTCCTACGAAGCCAACGAAGAAGACCTCAAGGAACTCTTCAAAGGCGTCGGCGGAGTGCGCTCCGTGGAAATCGTCTACAACCGCTCCACCCACCGCTCCAAAGGCTACGGATTCATCGAAATGCTCCACCAGGACGAAGCCGTCCGCGCCGTGGAAGTCCTCCACGACCAGCACTTCATGGGCCGCAAACTCGTCGTCTCCGGCGCCAAAAACCGCGGTCAGGACGACCGTGAGGACCAGGAAACCCGCGACGAAAAACCGATGAAGTTCCCCACACTTGCTTCGCTACCGGAGAAAAAGGAAACCGAGCAACCCGCCGCGGATGCCCCGGCCGAAGCCAAAGCCGATGCCCCGGCCGAACAACCGGCCCCCGAAGCCGCTCCGCAGGAACCGACCATCGAAACCATCGTCGAAACCCCGGCCGCCGAGGTGACCGCACCGACACCCGCCACCGAGCAACCGGCCGCACCGGCTGACAGCCCGGAAACCACGGAACAACCGAAAGCCGAAACGGCACCGGTCGAGGACAAGGAAGAAACCAAAACCACGTCCGCCTGATTCGTCACCGACTCAACCAACCCCAAGCCCCGTCCGGCACTGCCCGGGCGGGGCTTTTTCGTGCCGCGGAAACCACCCCGCCACCCGCCAGCAATCGCTCCGGAGTTGCCTCCACCCTGCGTGGCCGCATACTCCATCAGGATCGGAATCACCGCCAAATCCACCTGCCTCACCACCCGCCCGGCACCGATTCACCCGGCACCCGCACAACCAACCGCAGCCCATGCCAAGCACCTACCCACCGGTCACCGTCACCTTCAACCCCGCCATCGACGAAACGATTTTCCTCGATGCCCTGCAGCCCGGAGCCGTCAACCGCGCCATCCGCAGCCACCGCCAGGCCGGCGGAAAAGGCGTCAACGTCTCCTCCCTCCTCGCAGGCTTCGGCATCGAAAACACCGCAACCGGCTTCCTCGGCAGCGACAACCCGGCCATCTTCGAACAGTTGTTCGCCACACGCGGCATCCACGACGAATTTATCCGCATCAAGGGCGAAACCCGCACCAGCCTGAAAATCATCGCCAAACAACCAGCCCAAACCACCGACATCAACTTCCCCGGCATCTCCCCGACCCCGCACGACCTCACCACCATCGCGGAGAGACTCGCACACCTCGCCAAACCCGGCCGCTGGTTCGTCATCGCCGGCAGCCTGCCCCCCGACTTGCCCCCGCACAGCTTCGCAAACATCCTCACCACCCTCAAAAACCACGGCGCCCGCATCGCAGTCGATACCAGCGGAACCCCGCTCGAACTCGCAATCCACGCCGGCGTCGACCTCATCAAACCCAACCAGCACGAACTCGCCGCCCTCACCGGCATTTCCCCCCATGACACCCGGCTCCTCGCCGCCAGCGCCCGCGAGCTCCAGCAACGCCACGTCCCACACATCATCCTCTCCTTCGGCCCGGACGGCGCGCTCTTCCTCACCCCCGATGGCTCCATCAACCTCACCGCCGCTCCAGTCGATGTCGTCAGCACCGTCGGTGCCGGCGATGCCCTGCTGAGCGGTTACCTCATCGGCCTCTTGGAAAACTCCCCGCTCGAATCCCGCGCCAGACTCGCCTCAGGCTTCGCCGCCCACATCGTCTCGGACCCGACCCGCACCCCGCCCAACCGCACCACGGTCGCCAGCCTCGCCACACTCCCCGCCATCCAGCACTGAAACCAACGCCGAATCATCACAAAATCTGATTACCAACATCCATAAGCAATTAATAACCAGCAGGTTTAATATCCTTGCCTGATCCCGACATCCAGCCGATATCATGCGCTATCCGTCTCTCCCGTTTGCTCCCCCTCACCAAGCAATCCCCCCCGGCCATGAAAGCAATCTGCCTGTTTCTCGCAGCACTGATCGGCACCAACTCCCTCTCTCACGCCTTCACCCTCAATGCAGTCGGCTACGATGGCGGCGTCCTCGCGCAAAACCCGGAGGCAATCACCATCCCCGGCTACGGCGAACTGATCTTCGAAGCAATCGACAGTGCCTCGCTGGTCGTCAACTCCGCCTACCAAAACGACGACGGATCCGCCGCCCCCTCGCTCAACTTCCAGGCCGGCGATGCCGTCAAAATCACCTTCTCCGGAGCCACCCCCGTCAACCTCGACTTCGACTTCGTCGGAATCTCCGTCGGCCAGACCTTCATCGTCCAGAAAGACCTCCTCTCCACTCAGGCATTCCTCGTCACCCTCGAGGGCAGCGAGGGCGGCGCCGGCCTCGAATCCATCAGCTGGGACACCGAAAATCACCAGGTCCCGGAACCCGCATCCGCGCTGCTCGGCTCCCTCGGATGCACCCTCCTGCTGGCCCGCCGCCGACGCTGAGCATCCGGCCCCACAACCCATGGCGATCAAGTTAGGGAGAAACGCCTGATCAGCTCGGCAGCAGAACCACTGAATTCAATGATGGTTCTCTATCTGGGAAGCCATGGTGCTCCGAATGTCTCGCGAGTGGGGAGTTCTTCACCCCCAAAGGTCTTAAAAAATCAGTGAAATCCGTCTCATCAGTCTAAATCTGTGGTTCTTATTGGCGCTTCTTGAGTGGGTGGTTCCTTAGCTTGATCGCCCTGCCCCACAACCCCGGAAAATCAGTGAAAGATTCACGATCCCTGCCGGGTAAATGCGTTGCAAGCGTGCAAATCAACGCTTAGCTTAATTCCCATGAACGACATGCAACTCGCATTTATCGGCTCCCTCGGCGGCCAGGAAGTCATCGTCATCTTTCTCATCGTCCTCCTGCTTTTCGGTGCCAAAAAACTCCCGGAACTCGCCCGCGGAGTGGGCAAAAGCATGGGCGAATTCAAAAAAGCCCGCGACGATTTCGAACGCGAAATCACACGCGCCGCCGATGACGTCGAAACCAAAGAAGCTCCCGGCAAGGAAGAAGCAAAACATTCCTGAGCCCCAACTCCCATGAGAGTTCCCAAAACCCTCCCACGCATTCATTCCAAAACCCCGGCCAACTCCGGGGTTTTTCTTTGCACCCTGCTTTGCTGCTTCTTCCCGCTGCTGCTCAGCTCCTGTGACAGCAAAACCAACACCCCGGAATGGGACCAACCCGGCGGCAGCATGCCATCCAGGGATCACAAGGATGCTCCCACCCAGCCCGCCACCGCCGCCGCCGCCACCGCTGAAGCAACCCCCACCGACCCGACCCAGGCCGATGTCGCCACCCCGGCCAACCCCGCCCCTCAGCAGAAACCCGCACCTCGCCACCCCGAAGACGGCCTCCGTTTCATGACCTACAACGTCTGGAACTGGCTCTCCATGGACCGCAACTGGCACGACAAGGTCGACAATCAGGAATCCAAGCCGGAAGAACAAAAAGCCGCCGTCATCCGCCTGATCATCGCGCACCAACCGGACATTCTCGGCCTCTGCGAAATCGGCACCGCCGCCGACCTCGCCGAAATCCAACACCGCCTCAAAGCCGGCGGCCTCAACCTGCCACACTCCCACTACACCGGCGGAACCGACGAAACCCGCCACCTCGGCATCCTCTCGCGCTACCCGATCACCGCCACCGCCAAACCCGCCGAAACCCAATTCGAACTCGAAGGGAAATCCTTCGGAATCAACCGCGGAATCCTCGACGCCACCATCGTCGCCAACGGCAAATCCTACCGCTTCCTCGGCGCCCACCTGAAATCCAAACGGGAAATCGAAGACGCCGACCAGGAACAAATGCGCATCCGCGAAGCCCACCTGCTCCGCCGCCACGCAGACTCGATCTTCGCAAAGGACCCCGACGTGCGACTCATCGCATACGGCGACTTCAACGACTACCGCAACAGCGAAGCCGTCAAAACCGTGCTCGGCGCCTACCGCTCGCCCGAATACCTCACCGCCATCCCCTTCAAGGACTCCCGCGACCAACTCTGGACCCACCACTGGTCCTACCAGGACGTCTACTCGCGCATCGACTTCGTCACGGTCTCAAAAACCCTCCGCTCGGAAATCGATAAAAACGCCTCCTACATCGTCGATGACGATGGCTGGCGCGACGCCTCCGACCACCGCCCGATCGTCGCCATCTTCCGCTGAGCACCCGCCACCGGCCCGGCCACACCGCGCCCCACGGGCATCTCCTCCACGCGCTCCCGCCTCGGCGGAATCCCCCACCACCTGGCAGCACCGGCCTGCCCTGACCCCACCCCGGTCAGCGACACGAAAAAGGCGGAGGACGCATCGCTCGCGCCCCCCGCCCCATGATGAGCGGTTTCTCAATTCACGGCTTCCGGATCACTTCGCCTGCCGCGCACACGCCCGCAGACGCAGCGCGTTGAGCGCGATGAATCCGGACGCGTCATCCTGATTGTAGGCTTCCTCCTGGCCGCCTTCCATCGTTGCCACGGCCTCGGAATACATGCTGTGCGGCGAACGCCGGCCGGCCTGCAGCACATTGCCCTTGTAAAGCTTCAACCGCACCTCGCCGGACACGGTCTTCTGCGTTTCGGTCACCAGCGCCTGGATCGCCTCGCGCTCCGGTGCGAACCAGAACCCGTTGTAAACCAGCTGCGCATACTTCGGAATCAGCGAATCACGGATGTGCGCCGCCTCGCGGTCGACCACCAGAGTTTCCAAATCACGATGCGCTTCCAGCAGGATCGTGCCACCCGGTGTCTCATAAATCCCGCGCGACTTCATCCCCACAAAACGGTTCTCCACGATGTCCACCCGGCCGATGCCATTGCGGCCGCCAAGCAGGTTGAGCACCCGCATCACACCATACGGAGTGAGCAGCGCGTAGCCGTCCTGCTGACCCGTCGCCTTCACATCACCGAGCTCCGCGAGAATCGCATCCAGATTTTCATGCTTCAGCCCGATCACATTGCCCTTCTCAAAAAGCAGCTCGATGTATTCCGGCTGGTCCGGCGCATCCTCCGGCGAAACAGAAAGCACATACATGTCGCGGTCCGCCGGCGTCGTGGCGTCATACCACGGATCTTCCATCGCTCCGGCCTCGAAGGAAATGTGCAACAGGTTCCGGTCCATCGAATACGGCTTCTTCATCGAGGCCTTCACCGGAATCTTGTGCTCCTCCGCATACGCGATCATCTCCGCACGCCCCGGAAACATCTTCCGGAACTCCGCGTCACGCCACGGCGCAATGCACTTGACGTTCGGCGCCAGCGACGCCGCGGAAAGCTCGAAACGCACCTGATCGTTGCCCTTGCCTGTCGCTCCGTGCGCAATCGCATCGGCTCCCTCCGCCAACGCCACATCCATCATCGCCTTCGTGATGCACGGCCGCGCAATCGAGGTGCCCAACAGGTAACGACCCTCGTAAATCGCATTCGCCTGCATCATCGGGAAAATGTAGTTCGCCGCAAAATCCTCCTTCAGGTCACCGATGAAACACTTCGAGGCTCCGGTCGACAGCGCCTTTGCCTCCAGACCGTCCAGCTCGTCCCCCTGGCCGACATCCGCGCAATACGCGATGATCTCCGCGTTGTATTTCTCCTTCAACCAAAGCAGCAGCACCGACGTGTCCAGACCACCTGAATATGCGACAACAATCTTCATAGGCGGCGAACCAAGCACGTTCCCAGCCACCGGGCAAGCGAAACGGAATATCCACCACCCCGGAATCACCGCACCCACCCCGGTCAGACGGCCAAACACCCATGCCCCGGCTGGCCGACAACCCGGCCCGCCGGACACGGCAAGCACCACCCCGCGGCCACACCCAACGACTCCACAGCCATCGCCAACGACGCTGCCGTCGCTGAAATCACCACCTGGTCAACCACCCGAAAATCCCCGGCATTTCTCCTCGTCATCAATTTTCCGCGGGGCGAAATTAACCACATGCTTCCGCAACACTATCCGGTCGAACCGGGAATCCTCCTCGCCGGCGAATACCCGGGCGACAGAAACCCCGCAATCGCCAAAGCCAGAATCCACGCCCTCGTGAAACTCGGCGTCCACACATTCATCGACCTCACCACCGCGCATGATTGCCTGACACCATACGAAAACTCACTGGCCGAACTGACCTCGGAAACCGGGATCCCGCTGCGGCGCATTGCCGCACCCATCCCCGACATGAGTGTCCCCGCCACGGAGGAAATCATGCGCTCAATCATGGCTGGGGTCCGCCAATCGATCGCGTCCGACCCTGCCGTCTACATCCACTGCTGGGGTGGCATCGGCCGCACGGGCACCGTGGTCGGATGCTGGCTGCGCGAACGCGGCTTCGGCCCCGACGACGCCTTGGAAAAAGTCCAGCACCTCTACTCCACCCACATGCCGAAAGTTCGGCGCCATCCCGAATCCCCTCAAACCCGCCAACAAAAGGACTACATCCGGGCATGGCAAGGCATCAGCTGAGCATCACCCCCGCGGCCGCGCCGGGAGCACACGCACTCAGTCGCCGCCCACCAACTCCCTCTTCGCCTTCACCCCCATCCGCTTGATCCTCAATTCTTCCTTGCTCGCCTCGGAACGGCTGCCGATCTCCCTCCGGTAAACGAGCTCCAGTGGCAGCCGCCCGCGCAAATACTTCGCCGCCTTCGGCCCTTGCGCAACATGCTCGCCGAAACGCCTCTCCACATCCGTCGCGATCCCCGTGTATAGCGAACCATCACTGAAGTGGTCTCCTTTTCGTTGCCAGCAATTTGTCAGGTTTATTGATGCCTTTGGCGGGTCATCGAGGGACTTGGTTGTTGTATTGGTTTCGTAGCGGGTGAGGTGGAATGGAGAGGCTGGAGCGTAGCGGAAGACTCGC
>JAUTCT010000147.1 GCA_030673875.1 Verrucomicrobiota bacterium JB025
CCACCCACTTTCCCACCCACTTTCCCTCCCACTTTCCCTCCCGCTCCCCGCTCTTTCCTCCCCGCTCCCCGCTCCCCGCTCCCCGCTCTCCACTCTCCACTCTCCACTCTCCACTCTCCACTCTCCACTCTCCACTCTCCACTCTCCACTCTCCACTCTCCACTCTCCACTCTCCACTCTCCACTCTCCACTCTCCGCTCCCCGCTCCCCGCTCTCCGCTCTTCGCTCTTCGCTCCATCACATTCTGCTGGCAAGCAAACGGAGTAAGTGCTTACTTATTTCCATGCCGACACGCGACCCCAAACCACTCCGCCGCAGCCCCGGCCACCAACGGCGCGAGCAAGCCATCAGCGTCGTCCTGCAGCTCGCCGCCGCGGATTCACCCGACCGCATCACCACCGCGCGGATTTCCGAGGCGATGGGACTCAGCACCGGCGCGCTGTTCCGCCACTTCCCGGACAAGGACGCGCTCTGGGAGGCCGTGCTGCTCCGGGCCACCTCGCGTCTGGACGCCGCCTTCGCCCTTTGTGAATCCGGCGGCGACTCACCGCTTCTGGTCCTGCAGGAAATCTTCAACGCCCACCTGAACTTCATCATCGAGCACCCCGGCGCGCCCCGCTTGCTGTTTTCCGAATTGCAGCGCCCGGATGACACCGCCGCCAAGCGCGTCGTCCGCGAATTCCTTGGCCGCCATGCCGACCGCATCCGCAGCCATCTCGATGACGGCCGCACCTCCGGGGAAATCCGCCCCGACCTCGATTCCCAAGCCGCCGCCACGTTGTTCATCGGCTGCATCCAGGGCCTCGTCATGCAGTCACTGTTCAATGGCGACCCCGGCCACCTCTCGCGCACCGCCCCCGGCATCTTCGCCCTCTTCCGTCACAGCATCACCGAGCAGCCATGAAAATCCCACCCAACACCCGCCGCGTCCTGCTGATCATCGCCATCCTGCTGCCGCTCGCCGGCTTGTTCCTCTTCACAGCGGTCCGCACCGGACCGCTGGCCCCCGTTCCCGTCACTCTGGCCGAGGTGGAAAACCAGGCGCTCACGCCCGCTCTGTTCGGCATCGGCACGGTCGAGGCCCGCTACCGGTTCAAGATCGGACCCACCCGCACCGGCCGTCTCGCCACCCTCACCGTCGATGTCGGAGATGCGGTAAAAAAAGGCCAACAACTCGGCACCCTCGATCCCGTCGATCTCGACGCCCGCATCGCCTCCCAGCAAAGCTCGCTCGACGCCCTCGAATCCCACGTCTCCATGGCCCGCTCCCGCGTCGCCGAAGCCAAAGCCCAGCAAAACTACGCCGCCAATCAACTTTCCCGATACCGCGAGCTGCTCAGAAGCAACGCCGTCCTCATCCGCCTCGCCCCCGGGACCGACCCCGACGCCACCGCCGACGCCATCCGCCGCTGGAAACGCCTGCAGGTCTACACCCGGGCAGAAATGGAACAAATCCTCATCGGCAAACTCATCGCCACCTCCGCCCGCCAGATCGGCCTCTTCCTCATCATTCTCGCCATCGTCAGCGCCGCCATCGTCGCCTTCATCATCTACACCATGACCATGGCCAAGATCCGCGAGATCGCGGTGCTCAAACTCATCGGCACCCGCAACCGCACCATCGCCGCCATGATCCTCCAGCAAGCCCTCGGCCTCGGCCTCATCGGCTTTGCCGTCGGCAAAATCATCGCCACCGCCTGGGCCCCCTACTTCCCGAAATACGTGCTCCTCGTCCCCGGCGACACCGTCCGCGGCTTCATCGCCGTGCTCGTCATCTGCACCCTCGCCAGCCTCCTCGCCATCCGCATCGCCCTCAAAGTCGACCCCGCCGAAGCCATCGGCTGACCCAACCCGCCCATGCAACCCTACGGCATCACCATCGAAAACCTCCGCAAACGCTACGGCGACGGCCCCACCGCCGTCGAGGCCCTCAAAGGCGTCGACATGCACGTCGCCCCCGGCGAGGTGGTCGGCCTCATCGGCCCCTCCGGGTCCGGCAAAAGCACCCTGCTCAAAGCCCTCGGCGCCGTCATCGAACCCACCGCCGGCCGCATGACGCTCGGCGACCGCGTCATCTACGACGACGGCTGGAAAGTCCGCGACCTCCGCGCCCTGCGCCGCGACCTCATCGGCTTTGTCTTCCAGGCCCCCCACCTCATCCCCTTCCTCGACATCACCGACAACGTCGCCCTGCTCCCGATGCTCGCTGGCGTCTCGAAACGCGAGTCCCGCCAACGCGCCCTCGCCCTCTTCGAAACCCTCGACATCGCCCACCGCGCCACCGCCATGCCCGCCCAACTCTCCGGCGGCGAACAGCAACGCGTCGCCATCGCCCGCGCCCTCGTCAACCGCCCGCCCGTCATCCTCGCCGACGAACCCACCGCCCCGCTCGACAGCGAACGCGCGATCGCCGTCATCACCACCCTCAACGAAATGGCCCGGCGCTTCGACACCGCCGTGATCGTCGTCACCCACGACGAAAAAATCATCCCCACCTTCCGCCGCCTCTATCAAATCCGCGACGGCCGGCCCCTCGAGCAGGAAATCACCCCGCACCCTCCAAACTCCGCAGCGGAACCCGCCGCACCCCGCTAAACCCGCCAGCGACCGGCCGATCGGAGGCCGCGCACTCGGCCACCGCGGGCACCAGCGCAATCCTCCGACCGTCCGACCGCCCGGCCGCCCGGCCATTGGCTGCCGCGCGGGAAATAAAACCACGCCGACACCCGCGGGATGGATTGCGTTCTTCGAGCAGGGGTGCCCGGAATCCTACTAACAGAGAGATATAACATCCGCCGCATCCCTCCGAACCCACCATTCCAGGCGAAGCCCAATTTCCATCCAAATCCCATCCAATTTCCATCCAGACCTCATTCCATTCCGGCAAGAAAGTTTGGCAACCGGTCTCACCCGCGAAACGCGCAAATGTCGGGAAAGCAACGATTGCGTTGCCCCGAACCGCGCGATGGGTTAACATGTCCGAATGCGTCTGGTTCATCCGAACCGGGTCCGCCGGGCACCAAACCATTGATCCAGCATGACGAATCACTCCATTCCAACCACTCAGCCAGGACATTCCGGACGCCGGTTGACGTGTCTCATCGCGTCGCTCCTCGTCCTCGCCGGCCCGCTTTCGGCCACCACCATCCACGTCGATGCCTCTGCTTCCGGTGCAAACAGCGGCACCTCCTGGACCGATGCCTTCAAGCGCATCCAGGACGCCCTCGCCTCGGCCTCGGCCGGTGATCAGATCTGGGTCGCGGCCGGCACCTACTATCCCGACGCCACCGGCTCCGGCCCCTTTGCCGACGACCGCACGCTGTCCTTCGAGCTCAAGGATGGCGTCGAACTCTACGGCGGTTTCGCCGGCAATGAAACCGGGATCGGCCAGCGCGATCTCTTTGCGAACGAGACCGTGCTGTCCGGTGAAATCCAGCAGGATGGCAATTTGGACAACAACTCCTACCACGTGGTCGATGGCAGCGCGGCGGACGCGACCGCCATCCTCAACGGCTTCATCATCCGCGACGGCTGTGCCAATGGCACCGGCAACGAGGCCGCCGGGGCCGCCTACATCTCCCTCAGCCCGACCGTCGCGGACCTGTCAGGACCGCAGCTCCTGAACTGCCGCTTCGTCAACAACCAGGCGGCGTATCTCGGCGGCGCCCTCTACCTCTGGAACAGCCCGTCGACTTTCATCAACTGCGTCTTTGCCGGAAACACCGCGGAGTATGGAGGGGCCATCTACCTGCAGGAATCCGACCCGGAATTCATCAACTGCACCGCCCAGGGAAACTATGCCGATAGTTTCCAATCGGGCTCGGTCCTATACATGGCCGACTCGGCTCCCGAGTTCACCAACTGCCTCTTCTGGGGAAACCGCACCGTAAGCTCGGAGATTGTCTGGATCGACTTCTCGGGCATAGGAAATGCCCCGTCGTTTGCCAACTGCCTGCTCCAGGGCCAGAGCGACAGCTCGCTCAACGCCTACGGCAGCGGCAACCTCGACGGCACCGATGACGCCAACGACCCGCGTTTCCTCAATCCCGCCAACCCGCTCGCCGCCCCCACTGCCGGCGCCGAACTATTCCTCACCCCGGCATCCACCGCGGTGATCGATGCCGGACTCAATGCGGCCAACACAACCATCGCCGACGCCCGCAGCCGCGACCGCACCCTCGATGGCGACGCTGACGCCACCGCCACCATCGACCTCGGCGCCTACGAACTGGTCGCGCCGATCTACGTCGATGACGACGCATCCGGCGCCGATGACGGATCCTCATGGGCCGATGCGTTCACGGATTTCCAGGACGCCCTTGATGCCGCCGCACCGGGCGATGACATCTGGGTCGCAGAGGGCCTCTATCAACCGACCAAACGCACCGACAACGCCGTGGCCCGCTCGACGACTTTCCTGATCCCCGACGGCGTGCGGGCGCGCGGTGGCTTCGCGGCGACCGAAACCCACCCTGATGGCAGGGAAATCCACAACCACCCTGCCGTTCTATCCGGAAACTTCGGCGGGATCGTCTCCCGCCTCGACGATGCCTTCCATGTCGTCACCCTCGACGGTGTCGGATCGCTCACCGAGTTCGACGGTTTCGAAGTCACCCGCGGCAGCGCCAATGCCAGCGCACCCTACAACCGCGGCGGCGGCATCCGGATCAACGGTGGTTCTCCCCGTGTGCTCAACTGCACGCTGAACAACAACTACGCCACCGCCGGGGCCGGCGCGCACGTCCAGGGGGCCTCCACCGCGCGGTTCACCGACTGTCGGTTCACCGACAACCAGGCCACTTCCACCGGCGGAGGACTCAGCCTCACCAGTTCCTCGACGGTCCGCATCAATCGATGCCGCTTCGAGAACAACACCGCGCCCTCCGGTGGCGCGACCGCCTGCTCGGGCTCGTCGCCGCTCTTCGCCAACACCACCTTCATTTCCAACAACGCCGACGCAGGCGGGGCCGCCTATCTCATCAATGGATCCGACGCGGAGTTCATCAACACCACCTTCCACGCAAACGAAGCCACCACCAGCGGCGGCGGACTGCGGGTGGAGGACAGCGACCCAATGATCACCAACACGATTGTCTGGGCCAATGAAGCCGCCTCTTCCTCGACTTCGGTGCCCGCCTCCATCTCGATCTCAAACGCCACACCGACCTACTCCCACTCGCTGTTGCAGAACCTCGACCTCTCAGGATCCGGCGGAAACCTCGACGGCACCGACCCCGCAAACAACCCGCGCTTCCGCAACCCGGCCGATGACTCCGGCCAGATCACCGAAGTCCGCCTGCTGCCCGACTCCCCGGTCATCGATGCCGGCGACGACTCCGCCTTCAACGCCGATCTCGACTTTGATTCGGCGCCCCGCATTGCCGACGGCGACCTCGACGGCAGCGCCACCATCGACCTTGGCGCCCACGAATTCCGCACCCCGGTTTTTGTCGATCAAAGTGCCGGTTCCTTCGGCGACGGTTCGTCCTGGGGCTCGGCCTTCATCACTGTCGACAGCGCCTTCGAGGCCACCCGACCCGGCGACACCATCTGGATCACCGCGGGAACCTACAGTCCCTCTGGAAGTGCGGATCGCGATGACTACTTCGTCTTTCCTCCCGGCGTCCGCGTCTACGGCGGCTTCCCCTCGGGCGGGAGCGACTTCACCGGTCGCGATGCCGCCAGCCATCTCACCGAACTGTCCGGCAAGCGCGGCACCAACCCAGCCGCCAACCACTACCACGCCGCCACCGCCGTCGACCTCGACCGCACCGCCTTCATCGACGGCCTGACCTTCCGCGACGGCAATGCTGATGGTCTAGTCACCTCCGGGGAAAACACCGGCGGCGGGCTCTACTTGCTCAACTCCACCCTCACCGTGCGCGACTGCCGCTTCGTCGAAAACACCGGCGACATGGGCGGCGGACTTTCCATCGCCGGCGGATCCCCACTCGTGACGGAATGCGTTTTTGAGGACAACGAGGCCACCGACGGCGGCGGCATCCTGCTCAGCAACACCGACGCCACCCTGCTCAACTGCCGCGTGCTCGCCAACACCGCGGCCTTTGGCGGCGGCATCCATTTCCTCACCACCCCGGGCACGGCCACGCTCATCAATCCTGTCGTCAGCGGCAACCTCGCAATCAGCGGCGGGGGCGGGCTCTTCTTCAACGGCGGAGCACCGCGCATCGTCAATGCCACCATCTCCGGCAACCATAGTAGCAGCGACGGCGGCGGCCTCGCCCTCGACAACGACTCCGCCCCCGTGCTGCGCAACGCCCTGGTCTGGAACAACGCGATGGGAGGCGGCGGGACCACCGACCCGTCCTCGTCCGTGCACATCTACTCCCAGCCGATCGGCGGCAGCCTTGCCGAGTTCCACAACTCGCTGGTGGAAAACTTCAGCAATGCCGGACTCGTCGGGCTCGATCCGGACTCATCGAACAACCTCAACGGCAACAACCCGTCCAACAACCCCGCCTTCGTCGCCCCGCCCGACCCGGCCACCGCCCCGTCCTCCGCCGGCGACCTCCGGCTGAGCAGCGGATCGCCCGTCATCGACATGGGCGAAAACACCGCCAACACCTCGAGCTACGACATCGCCGGCAACACCCGCATCCTCAATGGCGTCATCGACCTCGGCGCCTACGAGGGCGGCGTCTCGGGCGCCTCATTCGCCACCCTTTTCCCGGGGCTTTCGCCAACCGGCGATGACAACCAGAACGGCCACTCGAACTACCTCGACTACGCCACCGGCGCCGACCCCACCGCGCCGCACGACCCCGCCGGCTACCCGGTATTTACCGACGGCACCTTCAGCTTCGGCGTGCGCGATGGCGTCAGCGATGCCAACTGGTCCCTGTGGGCCAGCGAAACGCTCGCCGCCGGCTCCTGGACCGAGCTGCTGCCGGCCGGCGGCTACTCCATCGAGTCGCAGACCAGCACGGGAAACCGGATCACGATCGTCGTCGGGATCACCCCGCCCGCGGACCCTCCGGCGCGCCGTTTCATCCGCGTCGCCTACGAGGAAAACTGAGCCGCCTGCCCGCCGCGGCAACGGGCGATGACGCATCCATCGTGGCCGGCACTGCGGCCACACCCCGCGAATTAGCCATTGATACGGGCATGCCCTAACACTAGGTTGAAAGCCGATGAAAAAGAATTGGCTCACCTCAAACACACTTGGCGCCATCCTCACCGTGATGGCGGTCATGGTGATGGATGCCCCGGCAAAGGCGCGTGTCTTTCTGCTCGCCGGCCAGTCGAACATGGCTGGAGCGGGACTCTACGACCAACTGGAAAAGGCGGAACAGACCCCGCCCGAGAAAGTCCGGATCTGGCACAAAAACCAGTGGCAGGAACTGGGACCGGGGATTTCTGCGAACAAGGGACGCTTTGGTCCGGAACTCGCGTTCGGCCGGGCGATCCATCAGGCGTTTCCTGATGACGACATCTATCTGATCAAGACGGCGGCGGGAGGAACCTCCATGCACAAGCACTGGACAGTCGATAACGGCGGCGGACCGATGTTGAAGAGATTCCGGGCGACCGCCCAAGCGGCCCTCAAGGACCTCGAGAAGCGCAAGGTCCCATACACCATCGATGGCATGTTGTGGATGCAGGGCGAAAGCGATGCCGATCAGGGCAAGGGCGCCGAATATGATGCGAGCCTCAGGAAATTCATCAAAACCATGCGGTCCGAGTTCAAGCAAAGCGGGATGCCCTTCATCATGGGACGCATCATTACGACCTTTGACAAACCCAAGGGAAACGGCCCATTGGTTCGCGCCACTCAGGAAACCATCGCCAGGGAAGTGAAACACGTCGCGTGCTTCGACACCGATGATTTCCCCCGCATCAACAAGGGCCACTACAATCACGTCGGACAAATCGAACTCGGCAAGGCCTTCGCCAAACATTTCCTCAACATGGTGAAAGCCGCCAAGCCATAAAACACTCCCGCCCCCAACCGCCGCGCCCGCGGATGACGGCAATCGTGCGGCGCCGGAACCGGTTAGAACGATGACTGGCTGACCTTCAGGCGAACAAAGCGCCTGCCGAGATCGCCGGCGGACAGGGTGACGAGCACGGATTCCTCGGTGGCCGTTAGCGGAGTGATGGTTTCCTGCTGGATCTCGGCCGGATTCCAACCCGTTGCAAGGTCATCGCTGCATTCGATCTGGAAGGTCGCCGCACCGGTTGGCAGGATCCGCCGGGTATAGCGATAGCTCAGCAGGCAGCCCTCGTGGGACAGCGATGTGAAAGCGGCGTCGGCCGATGTGGCGTCGAGATGCAGCGCCCATTCCAGCAGGTTGGAGAGGCCGTCGTGGTCCGGATCGGCGGCGGGACCGATGATCGATGGCGTGGCTTCGCCGGGCCAGGTGAGTTGCTGCCAGTTCGAATAGACCGCTGGATCGGATGGATCGGCTTCGACCTCCACGCTGATGGTGTCCGAAAGCTCGCCGTATTCGTTTGCCGCGGTGATGCCGAGCACGTAGGAACCGGGCTGATCGAAGGTCACCATGGCAGTGGTTGCGGAAGCATTGGTGAACACCGCCATGCCGGGGCCCTCGAGCATCGACCAAGTCACCGAGTTGGCGCCGGAAACCCGCCCGGAGAGGCTTTCCGCCCGGGCGGTCAGGGCGGTCAGCGGGCTGCCGTCAATCACGGGGGCCGGGTGGACCGAGTAGGTGATACGGAGCTGCGGCCGGAGCGCAAGACCGGCGGCGTCATCGGAGTGGAACCGCGCGAAATGGTCGCCTGCTGCGTCTTCGGACGCGGGAGCCATGAGCAGGAGGTTGAGCCGGCCCGAGACCACCGCGGATTGTGCGGCGGAGATGAATGCCGGAGTGCTTGGAAAGGTCTTGAGGACGCTGGTTTCCGCGGCACAGTCGAACCCGTCCAAGGTGGTGAGCGGGGTGTCTCCGCTCGGATTTCCACCTTCCCACAGGGTGTTGTCGGCAAGGTCGGTGCTGCGGTTCCAGGAGGCTCCCGAATACGAGCTGCCGCCACCACCGCCGGTTCCCTCGGTGAAGGTGTGATGCATCAGCCAGAGCTCGAGATCGGTGATCACGCCACCGCCCGGGGTGCTGGAGGTGGTGGTTTCCAACGACACCTCATGAACCACCGCGGTGGCGGGAAGTGCCTTGAGGTCGAAATAGAGCACGCTGCGGAGTGGTCCAACCGCATCGCCGCCGACGAGGAGTTGCTCGCTGGCGCCCTGGTTCACACTGAGGGAACTCTTCCTGAGGGTGGTCGCGCCGTGAAGGTAGCCATTCTCACCCTCGCGGAATGTCATGACCGATGTCTCGCCGACGATGACCATGCGGGTGCGGGTGCTCGTTTTCCCCCCGACGGTGGCGGCGCACTGGATCACGTAGGTCCCCGGTGCGGAGAAGATTGCCGAGCTGTCCGCCGAGTTAGCGCTGATGAAGTCCACGCTGCCCGGGCCGCTGAGTTTCGACCACACGATGGACGGCGTGCCGGACGATCCGTGCGGATCGACGACTGCAGTCAGGCGGAGCCCGCATGAGGTGTCGGGAAGGGAGACGCTCGTCAGCGATGGACTCGTGATGGTGAGACCGGGAAGGTCCGTCGTGATGTCGAATACCTCAACCGCGCCCAGCGAGGTGAAGGTTTTCTGGATCGAGTCCAGCGTCAGATCCATGGAGGAGGATCCGACGGCGAGACGGCTGCCGTCGAGCGCGAGCGCCGATCCGAAGCTCTCTTCATCCGGGTTCTCGACGGATTGGCAGATGGCCTGGCGCGTCCAGCTCGTGCCGCTGCGGGTGAACAGCTCCACGCCACCGGTTTTGCCAATCACCGCCGTATTGCCCTGGACCTCCAGGGTTTTCCCGAATGCGGTCGATTGATCTCCGCCGTCCGGGTCGAATGCCGCCTGATGACTCCATTTGGTGCCGCTGCGGGTGAAAACATGGGCGCGGCCGATGCCGCCTTTGGTTCCGAATGGGTCGGAAACTCCGTCCATGTCCGTCCCCGTCGATGCGACGAGCACGGTGTCTCCGCTGATTGCGACGCTGCCGCCGAAGTGGATCCACGCACCGGGAGTCGGCGAATTGAGGGTTGCCTGCTTGTTCCACGCGCTGCCGTCATGGGTGAAGACGAAAGCACGACCGGCATAGTAGTTGGATGAAATGAGCGTGTGGGCGCCGATGATCGCGGTATCGCCGTCGATGGCGATCGAGCAACCGAAACGCTGGCTGTCCCGCGTGACGCCCGAGCGGATTTTCGACTGCTGGGTCCACGCGTCTCCGCTGCGTTCGAACCAGTAGACGCTGCCAATGGACGACTGGCCTGACCCGGACCCGTCGGAATCGTTGGGCGAACCGACGAGCAGATGGTCACCCTGCAGGGCCAGCCCGGTTCCGAATCCGTCGGAGCTTGCGAAGTCCTCCGCGTAGAGTTTCTGCTGGCGGGACCAGACGTCGCCGTCGCGCGTGAAGACCGACACGCTGCCGACGTTGGACGTCTCGGTGCCGGTGTCCGCGGTGTGGGCGTCCGAGGTGGAACTGACCGCCAGGGTGTCGCCATCCAGTGCCAGTCTGAGCGCGAAATACGGCGACGCCACGGTGCTGTCCGACGCCAACCGGGACTGCAGCTGCCACATCCCTGAGGACCTGGCGAACACATAGACCGCACCTGCGGAGGATCCGGATGGATTCGGTTCGCTCCTCGCTCCGACCGCCAGGGTATCGCCCTGCATGGCGATGCTCGATCCCAGCCCGGCTCCCGCACGGCGGTTGCCCATGGTCAACCGCTGCCCGAGAACCCATTCCGGTCCTTCAAGTTCGTAAATGAACGCAGCGCCGTAGTATGAGTCATTATCGCCGTTGCCGTCGCCCGGGTCGTTGTGGGCACCAAGCAGGATCCTCGATCCGTCGAGAGCGACATCGGATCCGTATTGAAACGTCCGGCTCCAGTTCCAGACGTTCCCCGTCCGTTGATAGAGCTCCGCAGTCGAGTAAACCGGCGCCAGTCCGCAACCGACAAGCACGGTGTCTCCATCGATCGCCAGCGCGCCGCCCATATAGGCGATCCTGGAGTCCCCGGGATTGATGGTTTCCGGGATGAAGCTGCCTGAAGCGTCCATCCGGTAGATGTCGAACGTCCCATGCGTGATCCCGTAGTCCGCGTAGGGTGATCCGATGACCACGGTGTCGCCGTCCAGCGCCACTTCCTCCGCGAACCGGCTTTCTGTCGAGGTGTAGGGTGAGGCGATCCTCTGGGTCTGGACCCATTCCTCCCCGGAGCGGGCGAAAACATAGGCCGCACCCACCTGCGAATTCACTCCCATGGCCTCGCGCGGGGCGCCGACCACCATCCGGTCCCCGTCAATGGCGACGGCTTGTCCGAAACCGGCGGCGCTTGATCCGGTGCTCGGCTGTGGCTGACTCCGGAACAACCAGGAGCCCGAGGACCGGGAAAACAAATAGGCGCCACCGCTGTACGACCCGACTAGTAGTTCATCCCCGTCGAGCGACAGGGAAATCCCGAATTGGCCGTAGTATTTTGGCGTGGGTGCCGTCAGTTTCTGCTGTTGCGTCCAGGCCTGCCCGCTCCGCTCGAACACATAGACCGAACCTGCGTAGCTGGTTGACGATCCCTGGTCCGATTTCCAGGATCCGATCGCCAGAGTGTCGCCATCCAGGACCACCGAGTTTCCAAATTGATCGCCATATTCACAATCATCTGGCCATAGCTCCGCCTGCAGGTGCCATGCCGACCCCTCACGTGCGAAGACATAGGCCCGGCCCGTTCCCGAGAGGCTGGAATACGCGAGCATGGCGGTCACCACCGCGGTGTCCCCGTCGAGCGCCGTGGCCGTGCCGAAACGGTCGTCCTGACTCGCCGTGCCGCCCAACTCCGGCATGATGAGTTGTTCGAGGTTCAGAAAGTAGGGGTCGATCCGCAGGGGATAGATGGCGTCCCGGTCGTTGACGGCGATTTCGAATCCACCGGAGGCCGGGTGCATTTCGGCCACGAGTTCCCGGCCCCGTGCGTCCCATGCCTTGAGCCCTCGATAGGCGGCCAACGCGCGCCCCTGGCTGTCGTTGAAGCACAAGTCATCCGGTGATGCCGGGTCCTCGGAAACCGTCAATCCGCGGACCTCCATTTTCATCCGCAGCCTGCCGGCCCCGTCCGGTCTGGCGCTGGCGGGCACCTCGAATCCGTGTTGCAGTCCCCCGCCGTTGTTTTCATACCACTCCAAGACTCCATCGTCATGCTGGTATTCCACCCGGCGGTCCCAGGCACTCAGGCGTGCCTGCGTGTCCGTGCGCTGGATCTCGAGCATCCATTCCGACCCCGGCACGCTTGAACTCATGACCACCTGCCCGTCGAAAAATCTGGCCACCATCGACTGCTTCGGATTGTGCGCGAAAAACCGCGAATCACGGAGTTCCTCCGGAAGCGTGTTAGACGCCGCGACCGGTTGAACCGCGTGGCGCGCGGCATCCAATGCTTCCTGCAGGGACGGATGGCCCTGAGTTCGAACCTGCTGAGCGGCACTTGGGACCGTCGCCGCGTGGGCCGTCGCCGCGTGCGACACTTCCGCGACGGACTCCGGACTTCCAACAACAGACGCTTGCAAGACGGCGCGTGGAGCCGCTGCCACCCGGGTCGTTCGGATTTCGGCAGGGTCGTCCGGAGATGATAAATGCGACCAAATGAGCAAGCTGACGACCGGGAGCGCCCATGCGAGCCAGACGCGAATCGATCCGGACTTCAAGCGACCGGGGAGACGGCTCCGGGGAGAGGAGTTGATGAAATCCCGGTCATTCACAGTGAAGTTCATTTATCGCAAAATTAGTATCAACCGATAGCTTGTCGAGTGTTTAGCAAACCGGACACCGGCCCCGCCGTCGCCACCACCTTGGACTGCGGCGGCATGACGCCGCTTTGGCGAATCCAAAGCGCCTCTCCTTCCGAACCGCCGGTTCACCAAATCGCAGGCCGGCCCGCCACTCGTCCACCGCGCGAGGCATGCCTCGCCCACCCAAAAGCGCCGTCATGCCGGCGCACTCCACAACTCATGCAAACACGGTCAGCGTGGCACCTATGTCAGGCTCGGCAGGATCCCACGCAACGCACCCTGCCCGCAAGGTGAGCGGAGCGAATCAAATCGACACGGTGACGGACAAGAAGCCAGACGCAAACCGACCCCGCCGTCGCCACCACCTTGGACTGCGGCGGCATGACGCCGCTTTC
>JAUTCT010000148.1 GCA_030673875.1 Verrucomicrobiota bacterium JB025
AGTCCCCCGCATCCAGCTCTTCGACCTGTCCCAAGACCCGGCCGAACACAGCAACCTCGCCGCCAAACACCCGAACATCGCCGAACGCCTCGAAGCCGAACTCAAAGCCGCCATCAAAGCCGGCCGCACCCGCCCCTGAGCCACACCAAAACCAAAACAATCCCTCAGGAATCACCGCCTGTAGCCGGGAGGCGAGCGCAGCGACACCCCCGAACCCCGCGGCCCCGAAAGTCACCGCATCCCGGCAGGGATGCCAGCCGCGCACTCAAGTCCAGCCGCCCGCGTTTCTCCACCGCATTCTCACCCCCCTCGACCGCACCCGTCCCCGCCTCACAAATCCGGCACGTCGGTAAACTCAACCCAGCACCCCACCCGCCAAAACGCCTTCCCGCCCGGCACCAGCTCCGTCAGCGACATCACCCCCTGGCTCTCGCTCAACCGCCCCGGCATCTCCACGAAATCCCCCACAGCCAGCCCACTCACCGACTTCTCCGCCGAATACCCCTGCGCGTCCCACGCATCGAACGCCAGGCCGAACAACGATCCGTCCATCGTCACCTCCGGCACCGGAACCACCAGCTCCGGAATCACCGCAAAATCATCAATCCCCACCCACTCCCCGTCCGCCGCCGCGGATAACGGGAAACACCGGACCAAAAACTCGTCCACCCCGGATAAAATCGAATCATCCAGCTCCACCTCCTGGAATTCACCCGCCTCCCATATCCACCACGTCCCGGCAAACGCCGCACTCACCTCCTGCCAGCCGTCCACCAACTCAAACTCACGGCTGAAATAATGCCGCCCCGTCACCGTCGAATAAAACGCCAGATCCACAAAATCCAGGTTCTCCGCGTTTTCCACCTCCACCCACACCGAGACCCCCCACGCCCGCTGGCCGGCATGATCTCCGTCAAACGCACCGCCGGACCCGCCGTATGAACTGAAGATAAACTCGTTCGCCCCGATGAAGTTCCGATAGATGCTGTTGTAGTCCGGATCCTCATCCTCGTAGAAACTCGGATAATAATACTGCTCGTCGGACGCGTCATACACCGACCACGAATCCGCATTCGCCTGCACCCAGAATCGCTCCACCGCCCCTCGGGTCTGTGCCCCACCGGACACGCTCAACCCCAGAAACACCGCCAAAGACAACACAGGAAAACAACACGAGTTCATCAAACCCTCCGACACCGAAACCCCGGGTTTTATTCAACTCCACGCACATAAAATCCCGAATCCTCACCTCCAGCCCTCGTAAACCCGCCCGATCCATGGGACATTTGCCATTAAACCTCCTGCTAATGAACCCAATCCGCATCCTCGTCTTCCTCACCGCCTCCGCACTCGCATCCCACGCCGCAGAACTCAAAATCTCCCCGAACTCCACCACCCGCGCGGCCTCCGAAGTCGAAGCCAACTACACCACCACCCACCTCTACATCGACGAAGTCGCCGCAGATTCCATCCCCGTCACCATCTTCTTCGACCCCGCCACCACCGGCGTCGAAACCGCCGAAGTCTTCACCAACCTCAACCGCCGCGACCGCGCCGAACTCGACGCCAACTCCGACGGCATCGAAGACGGCATCCTCCCGCCCGAGGGATCACTCATCACCGCCGGTGACGACTCCCACTACTTCAAGGCCCACACCATGAGCCCCGGCGCAGATGGCTACTACCTCACCCTCGACGCATCAAAAACCGGCGCCTACCGCCTCACCGCTCGCTACAAACTCACCGGAGACCCCACCTGGCACTGGTACAACAACACCGACGGCGGCGGAAAACGCGACCACTGCCTCGTCGTCTCACCCGCCGACGCACGCGACATCCGCCTCTACGAAATGAACGTCTTCAACGTCGAAGCCTCCGGCGACACCTTCGCCCAGCGCTCCACCCTCGAAGACCTCCACAACGCCACCGGCGCCGCCCACAACACCAACAACCGCTGGGACCTCGACTACCTCCTCGGCCTCGGCTCGAACTGGCTCTGGTTCCAGCCCATCCACCCGAACGGCATCGAAGGCCGCGAACCAGCCGACGGCTGGGGCGGATCCGCCAACCCCTATGACCCCGGCAGCCCATACGCCGTCAAAAACTTCTTCGAGGTCAGCGAACTCATGACCATCAACTACGACGGCAGCCACACCACCCAGCAAAACCGCGCCGCCTCCATGGCCGCCTTCCAGGACTTCGTCGCCGCAGCAGATGCCAAAGGCGTCGGCGTCATGCTCGACGCTCCCTTCAACCACACCGCATACGACTGCGAACTCTCCCAATACGGCATCGACATCTTCGCCCCCGCCGGCAACCCCGACAACTGGCAACCCACCGACATCATCAAGGACCGCGAAGCGCGCTTCTACTCGGCCGACGGAAACTACGGCCAACGCGCCACCAGCGCATCCAATGTCGCCGCCGCCCCCGACCGCTCCGACTTCGGCAAATGGTACGACGTCATCGACGTCTTCTTCGGCCGCTACGACGCCCTCGTCGAATACGATGACGACGGCGCCGAGGAATCCAGCTACACCAACGAAGGCGACTGGCTGGACACCACCACCGCCACCGGAAACTTCGACCAAATCACCCAGGGCGTCTGGCGCTACTTCGCCCAATACACCCTCCACTGGCTCGAACAAACCGGCGTCCCCGCCGGCTCCGACCTCGCCACCCAGACCGCCTACGGCATCGACGGCCTCCGCGCCGACTTCGGCCAGGGCCTCCCGCCCCAGTGCTGGGAATACCTCATCAACAAAACCCGCGCCAGAAAATGGAACTTCGTCTTCATGTCCGAATCGCTCGACGGCGGCAACGTCACCTACCGCTCCGCCCGCCACTTCGACATCCTCAACGAAAACATCGTCTTCCCGCTCCAGTCCGCCGGTGACACCTGGGCCTACCGCTCCATCTTCGAAGACCGCCGCACCGCATACGGCCAGGGCCTCGTCCTCCTCAACAACACCTCGCACGACGAAACCAACTACACCGACCCATGGCTCGCCAACATCCGCTACCAGGTCTGCGCCACCGTCGACGGCCTGCCCATGATCTTCCCCGGCCAGGAACTCGGCCTCGCCGATAGCTCCTCCCACCCCACCATCCCGAACTTCGGCTACGACCACTACGAGGAAAACTTCGGCAAATACATCCCCCACTTCAAACGCTGGAACTCGATGTCCGCACTCTGGAACGACACCGACTTCGGCAACGACCAGCTCTACCCCGTCTATCAGGGCGTCGGCCACGCCCGCGCCAACAGCCCCGCACTCCGCTCATCCAACCGCTGGTTCATCGATGGCGACGGCTCCAACGGCCAGATCTTCGCCGTCGCGAAATACCAAACCGCCAACGCATCCCCCGCGTTCTCCGACGTCGTGCTCGCCTTCGCCAACCTCGACCGCAACAACGACCAAAGCGACAATTTCAAAATCCCCTCCGGCCTCGCACCCCTCCTCGGCATCCAGGACTCCCGCACCTACAACGTCAAAAACCTCGCCGCCTACCAAACCTCCACCGTCACCGGCCGCCGCGACACCTGGCTCTGGGGATCCGGCATCACCGGCGCCGACCTCAAATCCACCGGCTTCACCGTCTTCACCAAAAAAGTCCCCGTCACCGTCGAAGCCTGGGACACCGCCCCCTTCGAGGCCCAATACCTCAAACTCTACGACGTCACCCCCCCGCCCGTCACCGCCACCCCCACCACCCCCATGGCCTACGCCATCGGCACCGAAGCCGTCTTCACCTGGTCCTCAAACGCCGGCCCCGATGACCACATCGCCGACTACCTCATCACCATCGGCACCAGCCCCGGCGGAAACGACATCGCAAACGCCCAAAGCACCGCCGGCCAGACCACCTACACCGCCACCGCCGCTCCCGGCCAGACCCTCTACGCCACCGTCACCCCCGTCAGCGCCGCCGCCATCTCCGGCACCGCCAGCGCCGAAAGCACCGGAACCATCCTCCTCACCCCGGACGGCGACCACGACGGCGACACCATGACCAACGCCGCCGAAGCCAGCGCCGGCACCGACCCGCTCGACCCCGCCTCCGTCCTCCGCATCACCTCCATCGCCCGCAGCGGCTCCACCGTCACCCTCACCTGGCCCAGCACAGACGGCACCCCCTACATGGTCCAAACCAGCGAATCCCTCGACCCCGCCAGCTGGCAGGACATCCCCGGCTCCGCCCGGACCGGCGACGGCTCCGACCTCACCCACGACCACACCACCACCGCCCCCACCCGCTTCTACCGCATCCGCACCGCACGTTGACATCACTCCCGGACCTGCCGCCCGCAGCCCCCTGCGGCAACCAGCCCCGCGGAGCGCCCACCCCGCCATCTCCCCGCTCCCCGGTGCCTGCGTGGAAACGAAATGACCCGCCTCATTTCCCAGCTCCCTCCCGTCATTACGGAACCCTTAAATAACTTGCGATCAAGGCGCTCGACGCTATGGTTCGGCTGTTTTCCCATATCTCATGTCCTTCCTTTCAACCGCCCTCCAGGTCGCGCTGCTCATCGTCGTCGTCCTGACGATCTTCAATATCATCATCTTCGTCCACGAACTCGGCCACTTCTGGGCCGCCAAATGGCGCGGACTCCAAATCGACCGGTTCCAAATCTGGTTCGGTAAACCGATCTGGAAAAAAGAAGTCAACGGCGTGCAATACGGCCTCGGCTGGATCCCCGCCGGCGGCTTCGTCGCCCTGCCCCAAATGGCCCCCATGGAAGCCCTCGAAGGCGGCGGCCCCGACGACCGCAAACCACTCTCCCCCATCAGCGCGATGGACAAAATCATCGTCGCCTTCGCCGGCCCGCTCTTCTCCATGCTGCTCGCGCTCACCGCCGCCGTGGTCGTCTGGAAAGTCGGCAAACCCGCCGATTTCATCCCCGCCACCCAAATCGGCTACGTCGAACCCGGCAGCCCCGCCGAAAAAGCCGGCCTCCAGGTCGGTGACACCATCAAGGCCATCAACGGCGAAACCGTCAACGGATTCGCCGGATCCCTCGAATCCATCAGCGAACGCATCATCCTCTCCAGCGGCGACCAAATCACCTACACCATCAGCCGCCCCGGCGTCGACGAACCACTCACCCTCACCTCCAGCTTCGAAACCCAGGAAACCAAATGGTTCCAGCGCAGCGGACTCCGCCAGGTCGGCATCGATGTCGCCGGCCCCGCCATCATCGGCGAAGTCACCAAAAACAGCCCCGCCGAAAAAGCCGGCCTCCAGCCCGGCGACCGCATCGTCTCCGTCGATGGCAAACCGCTCTACAGCCTCATGCAGTTCGTGCAATACCTGAAGGCCCAAAACTGGAAAACCGTCAGCCTCGAAATCGAATCACCCCAAGGCAGCCTCCGCACCATCGACATCACCCCGGAAAGCCCCATCCAACCCAAAGGCCGCGACCCGATGATCGGCATCGCCTGGGACGGCTCCGCCGAAGTCGACGTCACCATCAAACACCCCGGCCCCTTCGTCCAGGTCAAGGACTCGCTGATGATGATGTGGACCACCATCACCAAGGTCGCCGACCCCAAAACCAACATCGGCATCGACCACCTCAGCGGCCCCATCGGCATCGGCGACATGATGTTCCAGCTCCTCAAAACCGAAAACGGCTGGCGCCGCATCCTCGCCTTCATGGTGCTCTTCAACGTCAACCTCGCCGTCCTCAACATGCTCCCCTTCCCCGTCCTCGACGGCGGCCACATCACCCTCGCCGTGCTCGAGAAAATCTCCGGACGCCCGGTCAAGGCCAAGCCCCTCGAAATCATCCAAACCGCCTGCGCCCTCGCCCTCATCTCCCTCATGCTCTTCGTCACCAGCAAGGACATCGGCAGCAAATTCGGCCACGGCGGCTCCAAATCCCAGGAAGTCATCTTCGCCGAAGACTGACACCCCCCCCATCCCGCCAAACCGGGTGGCGTCCAAAGCCCATTCCACGGTAGGGACGCACCGCCGGGGCGTCCGTCTTCCCCGGAGCCCATCCGCAGGAGCGGCGATGCATGATCGCCGGCCTCCACCAGCCCAAAGGGCGCTACCCGCCAAAGCCCATCCGTCTTCCCGCTCATGAACCGCCACCGCGCCGCCATTCCCCTGGTAGGGATGCACCGCCGGGCCCCTCCCACCAGAAAACTCAACGCATCCCACCAGCGATGCCAGCCGCGAGCTTCATCGCTTGCTTCATGAATTCGTCAGCAGGATCGGATGGGGTCATGGGGATTGCGCCCCATGACCCTTCCACACCACCGGACATGCGGTTTTCCGCATCCGGCGGTTGAACCCAGCTTCTATTCACCTGCCGACTCCAGATGCTGATGCGACTTCCCAAGGGATGAT
>JAUTCT010000149.1 GCA_030673875.1 Verrucomicrobiota bacterium JB025
GAGGGCCTCAACCTGCGGATCAACCTGTGCATGAGAAAAGCCTACGGTTACCGCAGTTTCGATCTTCTCCAAACCTCTCTCTATCACACACTTGGAGATCTACCTGAACCCGAGTTCACCCACAGATTCTGCTGAAGAGCCGAAAAAAAAGCGCAAAGCCATGACTATATCAACCTCGTCCGTGGTGAGGCGCGTAAAACCGTGGAGGAGTTTGTTTTCGATTGGGTTCTCAAGGAGAAGGGATGGACGAGCAGAGACCGCCCCGCAGTGAAGGTATATTTCGAAGATGAGAAAAATATTCCCTTCCCCCCGGGGAAGAGCATGAAGGATTTTCTACCCTGAAATCCTTCCCGCTGAGGCGCCTATCACCTCAACAGCCCAGCCTTGACCGGACACTTGTCTAACGTGGCTGGTGCAACATCCCGTCTGTGAATGTTCCGGAAGCCTGACATGCGGACATGGCGGAGCAGCCCCACAGGTAGCCAATGGATGCAGATCCGCCCAAACCCTCCCACCCGCCGGGGCCCCGGTTCACGCTCGCCGTTAGCAGACCCTGCGGGGTCATCTCGAAAACCACATCGGCATCGGACCCTAGCAGGCGAACCGAATTTACCGTCCCCGCCCCCAACCGGCGGTGCCGCTGATGACGAAGGGTGCGGTGGGTTTCTTGAGCTTGATCGCGTAAAGCTTCTTCCCCCTGGTGGTGAAGGCCAGATCCTCGTCCGCCTGCCCGCTCTCTTTCCAATAGCGCGAGCCGTAGATCGCCTCGGGACTGTCGATTGCGCTCAATACCTGCCGTAGATTTATCGGATTTCCAATGATTGCCGCCATTGCTTTTGACTTGGGTGGAGGAGGCCGCAGCATAGGGTGAATGGGAACAGACCGCAGTTGAATAACCCTCACCTCCTAACCCATGTCACCATTCTCTAAAGCAGGATTCCTCGTTCTCATCGTCGCGCTCGCATTGCCCGCATCGGCCAAGACTCCCAACATCCTCTTCATCCTGGCGGATGACATGGGGTATGGCGACATGGGCCTGACGGGCAGCAGGACGATCAAGACCCCCAACCTCGACGCGCTCGCGCGGTCGGGTGTTTTCTGCACGCAGGGATACGTGCCGTCCGCGGTGTGCTCGCCCTCGCGGGCCGGCATCCTGACGGGGCGGGACCCGCGCCGCTTCGGCTACGAGGGAAACCTCAACGACGCAGCTGAAAACTATGCCACCCGTCCGGAACTTCTCGGCCTGCCACCCGGCGAGCTCACGCTCGGCGACCACCTCCGCGCCGCCGGCTACCGGACCGGCCTCATCGGAAAATGGCACCTCGGCGCCGGCGGGGCATTCCACCCGAACCAGCGCGGGTTCGATCACTTCTGCGGCATGCTCAACGGCAGCCACAGCTACTTTCCCACCGCGGAGAAGAACCACCTCGAACGCAACGGCAAGCCACTCACCGAGTTTTCATCGCCCTACCTCACCAGTTTCTTCACCGACGAGGCACTGGATTGGACCGGTAGCGGCGACAGCGACAGCCCCTGGTTCCTTTTCCTCTCCTACAACGCGCCGCACACACCGATGGAGGCCACGAAGGAGGACCTCGCGCTCTACTCCGACATCAAGAGCGGGAAGCGCCGGACCTACGCCGCCATGATGCACTCGCTCGATCAAAACATCGGCCGCCTGATCACGCACCTGAATGACACCCGGCAGCTCGAAAACACCCTGATCGCCTTCCTCTCGGACAATGGCGGAGCCACCACGAACGCGTCGTGGAACGGTCGGCTCTCCGGAGCCAAAGGCAGCCTGAGGGAAGGAGGAGTCCGCGTGCCATTCTTCCTCTCCTGGCCCGGCACTCTGCCGCAGGGAAACACCTACCCCCAGCCCGTTTCCGCGCTCGATCTCCTGCCGACCTTCCTCGCCGCCGCCGGCGCGGATCCCCTGCCGCAACGGCAGCCGCTCTCACACGAGGACAGGAAAAACCATCAGCGCATGACCGAAACCTACGGCGCCTATGACGGCATCAACCTGCTTCCCGTGCTGGCAGGCAGGGAAACCGCGCCCGAACGACTTCTCTTCTGGCGCCTCCAGGGGCAAGCCGCCGTGCTCAAGGGCGACCACAAGCTGATTGCCCTGTCCCACCGTCCAGCCCAGCTTTTCCGCCCCGCGACCGACCCCGGCGAGCAATCGGACCTGTCCGCAAGTCAGGCTGAAACATTCAGGACCCTGTTCACCGAACTCGGCAACTGGCAGTCCACCCTGCCGACGGTTCCGCTCTGGGACTCCTCGCCCTACTGGTGGGGCGACAGCGCCCAGATCTACGACACCTGGGCACCGCGCTCCGAACCGGAGTAAATCCCGGACATCGGGTCAATCCAGGCGGCGTCCGGTCTCTGCCGGGAACCTGGGGATCACCGGGCGCCACGCCCAGCGCGGCGGGCGGAGCGACAACGCCGGGAGCCGACATCTGGAAATGCCGACATCTGGAAATGCCGCATCTGGAAATGCCGCATCTGGAAAACCCGGCATCGGCAGGGCTGAGTCGGCCGGGGTCGGCGGGACGAGGCACAATCCGCGATCAGGTCGTGGAGCGAGCGGGCAACTTCCGATTGCGCCAATTGACAGCACTCCGGTGCCGTCAGCGGTCTAAGCAGCCAACAAAAAAGGGAGCCGACCGGCTCCCTGAATCACATCGTTGAAAGATGGTGGGCAGGGCTGGATTCGAACCAGCGTACACTTACGTGATCAGATTTACAGTCTGACGCCTTTAACCACTCGGCCACCTACCCGGTATTGCGTGGGCCCGTCGACTGGTGTGTCGCGCGGGCGCGGATGTATGCGGACTGAGCGAACTTTTGGCAAGGGAAAATGTGCCGATAATTTCAGAAATCCGTGAATTCCGCCCTCGGCGCGAATCGCCTGCCGACCCCGACACCTCACCAAAGACCGAATTTCCCGGTGTTCATGATGTAGACCCCCATGAGGAAGTTCGCCACCGCATGCATGACGACACAGGCACCAAGGCTCTTGCTCCAGACACAGAGCAGATACGTCAGGCTGCCATAAACGAAGGCACCGGCGTAATCGACCGGAGCATGAGCCGTCATGAAGAGCCCGGTGACGATGAGGTAGGATTTCAAGGTCGCCCGGCCGAACGGTTGTTTCCAGTAGTCCCCTTCCCAATCGCATACGAATCGCATCAGGAATCCGCGCCAGAAGATTTCCTCGACCAGTGCCACGACCACCGCGGCCCGCACGAAGCGCATGACCAGCGCCGACCAGTATGCCGCCGGGTTCTCGAAAACCCCCGGGTCAAACCCCTCGCGCCGCTCCGCCACCCCCAGCCACTTGAGCCAGCCGTCGGGGTCACCGTGCATGCCCCGGAAATCGTAAAACGCCGTTGGAGCGAGCCAGAAACCAATCCCGACCGCGCCGAATCCCACGGCTGCAAGCGTCCATTTCAACGACCAGCGGAATTCAAAGCACTTCCGGTAAATCACCACCAGCACCAGACAGGCAATCGTCTGCAGCGGGTAGACCACGTGCGCCAGATCCTGCCGCCACCACGGGGCGTCCGGATGTTTCCACTCGAACTGGGAAGCCGCCAACTGCAGCACGATCATGAAGCCCATGAACACCGCAAACGGCACCACATGCGCTCGGGTCCGTTGTTCTGGAGAGGGGCAGTTGGTCACTCGTGTCATGGTGCGTTCACAAGGTTCCGACAAATCGCTCGATCCGGTCCATCGCCGTGCGCAGGTCCTTGAAGCCGGTGGCATAGCAGCAGCGCAGGAAACCATTGCCACTCTCACCGAATGCCCCGCCAGGCACACAGGCGACGCTCTCCGCTTCCAGCAGTTTCATCGCAAACTCCTTGCTCCCCATGCCGGTGCTCCGCACGTCCGGAAACACGTAAAACGCACCACCCGGAGTGTGGCAGTCCAGCCCGATCTCATTGAGCCGCCGCACCACGAAATCCCGCCGCTGGTGGTAGCTCGCCTTCATTTCCTTCATCGGCGCCTGGCCGTTCTCCAGTGCCTCGATCGCCGCATACTGGCTCATGATCGGAGCACAGAGCATCGAATACTGGTGGATTTTCATCATCGCCTCGATCACCGGTTGCGGGGCGCAGGCGTAGCCGAGGCGAAACCCGGTCATGGCGAAGGCCTTGGAAAACCCGTGCAGCAGGATCGTCCGCTCACGCATCCCCGGAAGGGCCGCGATGCTGAGGTGCTCTTCGTCATCGTAGCGGAGCTCGCTGTAAATCTCGTCGCTCAAGACCATCAGATCGTGCTCGATCGCCAGTTTCGCGATGCCCTCGAGGTCCTCACGGGACGCGCAGGCACCGGTCGGATTGGTGGGAAAATTCAGCATCAGCACCCGCGACTTCGGGGTGATCGCCTTCGCCAGTTCATCGGGTTTCAGGGAGAATCCATCCTGTTTTTTGGTCACCACCGGCACGGCATTGCCGTAGGCCATGATGATGCTCGGGCTGTATGAGACGTAGCACGGTTCGTGATAGATGACCTCCTCGCCCGGATTGAGCAGCGCCCGCAACGCCAGATCGATGGCTTCGGACACCCCGACCGTGACCAGCACCTCGCCCGCCGGGTCGTAGTCGACCCCGAAAAACCCCGATACATAGCGGGAAATCGACTTCCGCAGCGAGAGCAGTCCGAGATTCGAGGTATAGGTCGTCTGCCCCTTCTCCAGCGAGTAAATCGCCGCCTCGCGGATGTGCCATGGCGTGACAAAGTCCGGTTCGCCGACGCCAAGGGAAATGACGTCGTCCCGACCCTGCACGAGTTCAAAGAAGTCGCGAATCCCCGAGCGGGGGATCCGTGAGACGTTGCTCGCGATCTTGGATTCGTAATTCATGACGCTATCCGCCGCATGGCGGGGCTCGAATCACACTCGGAACACCGCTTCGCGTCAATCCCGCGTCCGCAAATGTTTTGCGCCGCCGCTGCCGGACGGCCGGCGCGATGGACCACCACGGATGCGCATATCCCGTGAAATTTGCCACTTTCCCAATTCAGCCTTGATCTATCTGATAGGCAGCGGGAAACATCCCGCCCGACCAGCCAGGGATGCGTCATGGAATCCGGTGAAAATCCGGAACAGTCGCGCTGCGGTAACCGGTCGCCCATCCCTACGACCAATCGTCAGAACACCCGCACGGGGCTGGCGGTGAAGGCGGGAGAGGCAATGACCGGAAGTCCGAATACTTGCGCCATCCTTGTTCGTCGCCCGCCATCCGGACCTCCGGAGGGCGAGGCAACCGTGGCCCTTCGCGAAAAAGGACCGACGATGGAGGGCTACCGGCTACCGGCCGCCTTCTGTTCGTGAGCCCAGCCATCAAACAGAGAAACATCCGATGACCCTCCCCGATTCCGGACGCACGCGTCCCGGCTGATCCGCGCCCGCCCCGCGGAGGACGCACCCCAAGCCGGCGGCCTCCTCCACTTCCCGCCCGGCGGTTTCCCCCGGGCCCCCATCCAACGGCGCGCCAGCCGCGCCGCACGGACTCTTCGTGCCCGTTCACAAGGCCACCCGACGCACCAACCGAATCTACCATATGAAACAAACGACATATACCCTAACCGCAATTGCCGCCCTCGCATCCACCGCTGCCGGTGGCATTTACTCATCCTACTCCGATGATCCGGGCAACGCCCACGACGCCCCGGTCAGCAAGACGGATTCCTCGATCATGATGTGGGCGAGCACCGTCATCGACTATGCCCCCACTGCCAACGTGTCCGCCTCCTACACCAACCCGGAGACCGGATACGGTTGTTTGGGGGATCTCACGACCGCGGAAATCTCCTCCGGCGCAGCGCCCGGCAGCATCACGGTCGGATTCGACGCTGCCATCACCAACGGCACCGGAGCGGACTTCGCCGTATTCGAAAACGGATTCACATTCGGATCCGGGCTGTTCATGGAACTGGCCTACGTCGAAGTCTCCAGCAACGGCACCGACTTCGTGCGCTTCGATTCCATATCCACCAACACCGTGCCCGTGGCTGGCAGCGGCGGGTTTTCCAGTTGGGACACCACCAACGTCTATAACCTGGCGGGCAAACACGCGAGCGGATGGGGCACCCCATTCGACCTGGACGAACTCACCGGCAACTCGCTGGTCACCGCCGGCCTGGTGTATCTGGACCACATCCAATACATCCGCCTCGTGGACATTCCGGGTTCAGGAGACTACACCGACTCATTGGGAAACCCGATCTACGATGCCTATTACACCACTGGCAGCGGCGGCTATGACTTCCGTCTCAGCGAGGGCGTCGCCATGCTCAATGGGGTTCCGGAACCCACCGCGCTGACACTTCTTGCGCTTGGCGGTTTGCTGGTGTGTGGAAAGCGCACTCGCTAGCGGCCCGGCGGCCAAATTCCCTTCCACCAGCCCTCTGCCGCGGCTGGTGGAGGCGGCACCTCCTGCGGGACGGCGCCAATCGCAGCAAGCGGCGCCGGACCCAATGGTTTCCAGCAGGGTCATCAAGATGACATGAGGCTGTTCGCAGCACAGAAGACCGTGCTGCTACTGTCGGGAAGAGCAAAACCAACAGAAAACAGCCGTCATGTCGAAATTCACCAAAGCAGAACCTGCCGAAAAAGCCGAAGCCATTTACATTGGA
>JAUTCT010000150.1 GCA_030673875.1 Verrucomicrobiota bacterium JB025
GGTGAAGGTGTCTTCGGGAATGATCAGCGGGCTGTTGGGCGGGGCGATGCCGGTGCCCTTGCTGCGGAAGGCGTAGGTGCCGGTGAGCAGCGAATAGCGGGTGGGCGTGCAGGTGGAGGCGGAGCAGTAGCCGTCGGTGAAACGGAGTCCCTGGGTCGCGAGTTGGTCGATGTTGGGCGTCTGATAGGTGGATGCGCCGTAGCAGGAGAGGTCGCCGTATCCGAGGTCGTCGGCCATGATGACGATGACGTTGGGTTTTTCCGCGGCCAGGGCGGGGGCGAGTGGGGCGGCGAGCAGGGAGAGCGTGAGGAGCAGGGGTTTCATGGGTATTGCGGAAGGATGCGGGGTGGCGCTCCGCTGTCAAGGGATGCGCAGTCGCCACGGGGGATCGATGTTGTGGCGGGATTGGGGGTGGGGTGGTGATTTGCGGGTGGGTTTTGGCGAGCGCGTTGCCGAATGCACGGCCGAGAATCGTTGGCGGCACGGGGAAAATTGCATGGCCTGCGAGATTGTCGCTTGCAACAATTAGTTGTTTCGCTAAATAACAATCTATGACGACGGAGCAAGCGGCGATGAAGGAGCGGGATGAGGGCGGTGGTGCCTGCGCGACCTGTGAGGCGCGTGAGGAGCGTGCGTTGGTATTCAAGGCGCTGGGGCATCCGGCGCGGCTGGCGGTGGTGGAGCGGTTGGGTGAGGGTGAGAGTTGTGTGTGTGATTTGCAGGAGCTGCCGGAGCTGGAGAAATTGAGCGGGCCGACGGTGTCCCAGCATTTGCTGGTGCTGAAGGGGGCGGGTTTGGTGGCGGACCGGCGGGAGGGCCGGAAGTTGTATTACCGGTTGCTGATGCCGTGTGTGTTGCGGGTTTTCGATTGTCTGGAGGAGGGTTGCGATGCGTGAGATGCCGAAAGAAGAGTTGAAGGCGGCCGGCTGGATGGTCGGGGTGCTGGTGGTGTTGTATTTTCTGCCGGTGGGCACGGCGCGCTTTGACGGAGCGGTGACCGAGGCGCTCGAGCTGGCGAAGTGGTATGCGCGGGAGCATGTGATTTTGTGTTTGGTTCCGGCGTTTTTCATTGCGGGGGCGATCGGTGCGTTTGTGAGCCAGAACTCGGTGATCAAGTATCTGGGGGGCAAGGCGAAGCCGGTGGTGGCGTATGGGGTGGCGTCGGTATCGGGGACGATTCTGGCGGTGTGTTCGTGCACGGTGCTGCCGTTGTTTGCGGGGATTTACCGGTTGGGTGCGGGGATTGGTCCGGCGACGGCGTTTTTGTATTCGGGGCCGGCGATCAACGCGCTGGCGATCATTCTGACGGCGCGGGTTCTGGGGGTGGAGCTGGGATTGGCGCGGGCGGTGGGCGCGGTGGGATTCAGCGTGGTGATCGGGCTGGCGATGGCGTGGTTGTTCCGCAAGGAGGAGAAGGACCGGCATGCGGTGGCGGCGCAGTTTCCGGAGGATGACGATGATGGCCGGCCGATCTGGCAGACGGCGGCGTTTGTCGGCGTGATGGTGGGGATTCTGATTTTTGCGAACTGGGGCGGGGCGGGCGATCCGGGGTTTTTCGGCAAGGTGTTTGCGGTGAAGTGGTGGCTGACTTCGGCGTTCGGCGTGCTGTTGGCGGGGATGTTGTGGAAATGGCATGGGATCGAGTGGTGGAAGGTGGCGGTTGCGGGCATGGCGACGGCTGCGGCGGGCGGGATTTCGGGCATGGCGGAACCGGCGTTCATCGTGGCGGCGCTGGGATTGGCGTGGCTGACGGCGGGTCGTGACGACGAGGCCGGCGAGTGGTGGAGCCAGTCGTGGGGGTTTGCGAAGCAGATCATTCCGCTGCTGGTGGGCGGCGTGCTGGTGGCGGGTCTGCTGCTTGGCCGTCCGGGGCACGAGGGGCTGATCCCGGGCGAGTGGATTGCGGGATTGCTGGGCGGCGAGTCGATCGGCGCGAACGCGTTTGCCTCGGTGGCGGGTGCGCTGATGTATTTTGCGACGCTGACCGAGATTCCGGTGATTCAGGGGCTGTTGGGCGGTGGCATGGGCCAGGGGCCGGCGCTGGCGCTGCTGTTGGCGGGACCGGCGCTGAGTCTGCCGAACCTGATCGTGATCCGGTCGATCCTGGGGACGAGGAAGACGCTGGCGTTTGGCGGGATGACGGTGGCGCTGTCCTGTGTTTGCGGGTGGGTGTTCGGAAACTTCATCGTGTGACCGGGGAGACCCGCGCGCGGAGGTGCGAATCTCCGGGACAAGCAATCAATTCAACGGATAAAATCAGGGAAAAACCAAGCAACGTAGAAAGACGATAGAACAGATGAAAAAGATAAAGATCCTCGGCACGGGATGTGCCAAATGCAACAAGCTGCAGTCTGAAACCGAAGCCGCCGCGCAGCGGTTGGGGCTGGAGTATGAAATCGAGAAGGTGACCGACATGATGAAGTTCGCCGACTACGGCGTGATGGTGACGCCGGCGCTGGTGGTGGACGGCGGGCTGAAGGTGGCCGGCAAGGTTCCGTCGGCCGGGGAATTGGAAAAGATGCTTTCCTGAGAACGTAGGACTCCACGAATCATGATAGCGAAACAGGTGTTGCGAAGTGTGTTGTTGGTCGTCGTGCTGGGCAGCGTGGCGATCTGGGCGAACAAGGAGTTTCAGAAGTCGCAGGCGGAACCGACCGCGGCGGCGGAGGAGACGACGATGCCGGCGGTGCAGGGCGACCAGGTGGTGATGACGTATTTCATCTCCGGCGGGCGCTGCCAGAACTGCCGCAAGATCGAGGCGCTGGCGCGGGAAACCGCCGAGATGGACTTCAAGCAGGCGCTTGAGGACGGCCGGCTGGTTTTCCGGATCATCGATGTCGACGAGGCAGGGCAGGGCCACTATGTGGATGACTATCAGCTGACGGCGAAGACCGTGGTGCTGAGCCATCTGGTGGACGGCCAGGAGGCCGAGTGGGCGAACATGTCGAAGGTCTGGGAGTATCTGGGTGAACCGCAGGCGTTTCACGCCTATCTGGCCGACCAGATTGAGAAATACCTCGGATCATGAGCGTTTCGCTGGGATTGCTGGGCGGGGCCTTGTGGCTGGGCGTGTTGACCTCGCTCAGTCCGTGCCCGCTGGCGACGAATCTGGCGGCGACCGGGTTTCTGGCGCGGCAGGTCGATTCCCGGAAGCGGGCGGTAGCCGGCGCGGTGTGCTATGCGCTCGGCCGGGTGGCGGCCTACGTGGCGGTGGCGGCGTTGCTGGCGCTGGGTGTGGCGTCGGCGCCGGGGGTCTCGCAGTCCCTGCAGAAGTGGATGCCGCCGTTGTTAGGGCCGTTGTTGATTCTCACCGCGATGGTGTTGTTAGGCTGGTTGTCGCTGCCGTTTCAGATCGGTGGCTCGAGCCAGGAGGGGGCGCGGCGCTGGGCGGACCGGGGTGTGGTTGGCGCGCTGGTGCTGGGGTTTTTGTTCGGGCTTTCGTTTTGTCCGGTATCCGCGGCGATGTTTTTCGGCACCCTGCTTCCGATGGCGCTGGACGAAGGGAGCGTGATGCTGCCGGTTTCGTTATTCGGGTTTGGCACGGCGGCGCCGGTGGCGGTGTTTTCGCTGGTGATGGTGTTCAGCGCGCGCGGGGCCTCGCGGATGCTGGGCGGGGTCTCGAAGGTGCAGCCGTGGATCCTGAAGATCACCGGCTACGGGCTGCTTTTGGCCGGGCTCTACCTGACGGCGCGGGACACGCTGGAGATGATTCCGTGAGTGGCGGCGCGGTGGTGCGGGTGTTGGGCCGGCGGCCGATCGTGCCGCTGCCGGTGGGTTTGGCGCTGTGGTCGTCCGGTGTGCTTGTTCAGTCTCCGACCACGAGGCGGAAGAAGTAGCGGTCGTGGCCATCCGGCCAGGTGGTGTCCGGGATGGTGACCGTGGTGGCGCTGGTGCCGGTGCCGGACCACACGGGGATCCAGTCTCCGGACTCGAGATCGGCGCGCCCCTCGATGAGGTAGTGCAACGACGGGTCGGCGATGCGGTTGAAGGCAAGGTGCCGTCCGGTGCCAGCGGTCGCCGGCCCGATGGTCAGCGGTGATGGACCCGGAACGGCGGGGTCCGAGCCGGTGGCGTATTCGAGGAGGTTGGAAAGGCCGTCGAGGTCGGCATCGAAGCCGTCGGCGGCGGCGCCGGAATTTTCATGGGTTCCGAAGTGCAGGACGCGCCAGTTTTCGATGGCGCTGTTGGTTGTGAAGACCGCCGTGACGTCCAGGTCGCCGGTGACGTTCGTGTCGGTGCGCGGGTTGTCGGTGATGCCGTCGCTCCAGCCTGAGAAGTGGTGGGTGGAGTCCGCGACCGCGGTGACCGGGCTGCCGTTGGATCCGGGGTCGATCATTTGCGGACTGGTTCCGGAGATCGATCCATTGAGGCCGGCGTTGTAGGTCAGCGTGTGGGCCGAGCGCGTGAAGGTGAACCAGTTCAGGTTGAACAGGTAGCCGGAGCCACCGGTGAACACGAGGTAGAGGTCATGCGCACCGCTGACGCCGCTGAGCTCGGTGCTCACGGTTTCCCATGTCTGCCATCCGTTGGTGCCGGGCACGGTGCAGGTGCCGACGAGGGTGCCGGTCGGGCTGCCGAGGCGGATCTCGATGTTTCCGCCCGAGGTATTGCTGGCGACGCGTGCCAGGAAACTGGCTGCGCCGTTTCCGAAATCGACGTTCTGATAGGCGCACCAGTCGTTGTGGTTGATCGCCTGCGCATTGAGTCCGCCGCCGGTGTCGGTGGTTGTCTGCGTGCTGACGCCGGATTGGTTGTCATGGGTTTCCGCCTCGATCGTGGCGAAGGCATCGATGGCGGAGTATTGCCAGCCGGCGGCGGTCAGTTCCTCCTTGTCCCAACCGGAGAGGGCGAGGAACGCGGGATCGAATTTGGCACCGATGGGAGAGTCTCCGTCGAAGCCGCCGAGGTTGTCGATCATCGCCGTGCGTGCCTGGCCGGTGATGAGGGAGAAATCCGCGCCGTGGAAGCTGATGGCATCGTCCTTGGCGGCTGCGGATGTCGCGCCGGAGCCGCCGCTGAAGAAGCGTGTGGCATCCGCGGTGGAGGTGGCCGCGCCCCAGACGACGTTGGAGAAATCGGCCGCTTTGAAATCGTCTCCGGCGCCGAAGTTTCCGTCCGTGATCAGGGTGATCCCGCTCAGGTTTGCGCCGTTCCAGTTGGTGGCGACGGCCGGGTTGTCGAAGTCGGTGGTTTCCCAGGAGGTGATGCCCAGGCTGGTGAAATCGAAGTTGGCCAGGTTGCTGCCATCCGCGAGTTTCAGGTGGCTGGAGGTGGAGGTCCACGCGGTGATCGAACCAAGGTTTGTCAGGGCGTGGATGTCCGGGTCATGGGTGATCGTGAGGTCCCTGCCGAGGTCGTATTCGGTGATGGCGGGATAGACGATGTCAAACCAGTTGAGGTTGATCCCGGGGCTGCCGCCGTCCTGTCCCTTGAATACCAGATAGATATCATGTGTGCCGACCGCTTCCCCGGACAGGGTGGTTTCCGCCGTGGCCCAGTATTGCCAGCCGGCGGTATCGATGGGGTTGATCACGCCGACGAGTGTTCCCGTGGTGCTGCCGAGGCGGATCTCGATGGTGCCGAGCGGGTCGCGGGTTTCCGAGCCGTTCACCGCGCAGCGCGCCTGGAAGACGACGCCGGACTCGATGGTGATGTCATCGTAGCGGGCCCACTCGTTGTGTGCGATGCTGCTGAGGTTGAGGCCTGCCCAGAAGTCGCCGCAGTCTTCGGTTCCGATTCCCTGTTGGGCGTCGTAGTCTTCGGCTTCGTGAAACCCGGTTTCCGGATAGGCGAAGGAGCTTTCTGGCGAGAGCGGACTTTCCCCCTGTGAGTTGACCGCACTAACCGCATAGTAGTAGTGCGCGCCGTAGAGGATGCCGGTGTCGATGTAGCTGGTTCCGGTTTGTTCGGTGACCAGCGTGTATGGGCCGCCGGGGGTGGTGGTGCGCCAGATCCGGTAGCTGTCGGCCTCGAAGGATTCCAGCCAGCGCAGCGGGATTTGGTCGCCGCCGGGTGATGCGTAGATGGCAATGGGGGCGGCGGGCACTTGGGATGGCTCGCGGCCGTCTCCGCCGGTGATGCGGACGTTCTTGAAGGTGGCGGTGGCGGTGTTGCTGTTGTTATCGGCGCTGACCGCGAGGCCGAAATAGGCGGTGTCGGCCAGGTCGTAGTCGGCGCAGCCTGCGCAACTCCAGCTGGCGCCATCGGGCGAGCTGTAGAAGGTGACGCGGTCGCCGATGCGCTCGATTTTCAGCCAGTAGGGAAGCCTCGGGCGCGACTGATTGGGCTTTCCATGGCTGTCATCGTTGTGGCTGCTGGCCTCGAAGCCGCGGTAGAAACAGTCGAGGTCGTCCTCGTCGTCCGGAGCGGTGAGAACCACGGCCCCCATGGTGTCGCCGTTGTTCAGGCTTTCGGTGAACACCAATCCCGCGCGGGCGTAGAGGTCTCCGCCACCGGAAAACGAGGTGAGCTGTGCGATGATGGTCGCATCTCCGGTGACCGGGAGATAGGCGAAGCGGTAGTCGGGCTCCGAGCTGTACCAGAGGCTCGTCCCCTTGCCGGAAACGGTCCAGGTATCCGTGCCGGAGTTGTAGGATGCCGAGCCGCCGGAAGCGTCGCCCATGTTGGTGGATTGCAGGCTGGTGGCCGAAGCGACGTCTGCCGCGGGAGTCACAGACGCGGGAGCAGCCGCCGTGGAGGGATCGGATTCCTTCAGGTAGTGAAACGAGTCCTTGTTTTGTGTCGCAAAGCCGAAGTATGCCTCGAGATAGGGAGAGCGCATGCCGCTGCGGATCACATAGGCGCTGTGCAGCAGGGTGAGCATCTTGGTTTCCATCCGGGTGGTGGCGAACTCGCCGGCGAGGGAATGCATCCCGGGGTAGATGTCGTAGACGGTGCCGGCCTGGATGAAGGGCGTGTCGACCCGGAGATTGAAGCGGGACAGATACTCGCCTGCGGCCAGCATGCGGTGGTCCATGGCCGAATAGACATCGACGCCTTGTTTCCAGAAGGATTCGGCCGCGATCACCATGAGCATGAGCTGGCCCTGGTCGTGGGAGTCGCGTCCGCTGTCGCCGATCTGGCCGTTCGGCAGGCTGCTGGGAAGCAGGGCCGTCGCGTCGGTTAGGAAGGTGTGCAGGCATTGTTCGAACTTCTCCTCGTCGTCATTGAAGATGGCGACTCCCAGCGACGCGAGATACTGAGACATGCCCTGGTTGGCGGACCGTTGTGGGCCGGGCATCGCGAGCTCCGGGGAATTCCACCAGACGTTCTCGAAGTAGGTCTTGAGGGTATCGGTGTCGCTTTGCGTCCAGCCCGGCCAGGTGCCGCGGAGGATTTCCGCGCCTTCGAAGACGTGCATGCCCTCGTAGCCCATGGAGAGGTAGGCCTGGTCTGATGCGAAACTCGTGTGGGTGGTCGCCCAGGAAATCAGGATGTCCCGGGCCTTCCGGGCATACGCTTCGTTTTCGGTGTAATACCACTGGCGTGCCAGGCAGTGGACCGCCTCCATGTCCGCCTCCCACTCGCCGTTGTTGATCCGGCGGCCGACCTCGGCGAACGGACCGCGCATGACGTATTCCAAGCCGGCCCGGTCCGAATCCAGCATGTCATTGTAGCCGGTCTTCCATGGTTCGATGTCCAGCCTCGCCTTCACGTGGTCGAGATCCGCGAGCGACACGCCAAACCCCGGATGGACGAACTGCCGGACCAGGGTGGTGATCTCGACACGGCCCAGCGACAACTCGAGGTTCGGGCTTTCCGACTGGTTCGCGGCGTAGGCAAAACCGGTGGCGATGTCCGGGGCGATCGAGGAGTCGGCATGCGTGCCCGAGAAGCTGATTGCGGCGCCTCCGCTGTGGGTGTCGCCGAGGACCTCGATCGACCATTCCGTTCCGGACACGGTGATTTCGACATCCAGCTCCGCATTGACCACTCCGGAATCCAGAATGCTCAGCGTATCGAATGTCCAGGTGGCCAGCGTGGTTTGGTTGTTCGACGCGTCGTTGTAGAAGAAGGTGCTGGTTCCAGCGGCGTTGCCCGACAAGTCACCGAAGCCGAACTCCACGAAGAAGCCTTGGCCGGGTTCACCGATCGAGTTGTTAGAAAGGCCATTGCTCCCGCGGAGACCCAGATACGTGCGGTGGGTGGTCCCGTCGCCGGAGTCGTCGCTGGAAATGGCAAAACCGACGTCTTCAAACAGGAAAACGGCACCGAATGTGGTGGTGGTGTCGGCGGATTCCTTCGAGGAAATCTGCGCACGGCGTCCGCCATTCGCGGGCGAATCCAGAATTGCAAAGCCGTTGGTCTCGGTCACCGAGGCAGCGGTTCCGTCGACGCGGGAATTGAAACCCGACCCCAGACCGCTGCCGTTGGAGCCAATGGCCCCGTCATCGAAGCTGTCGTTCACGACGATGTCTGCGTGTGCGGACAGGGAGGCGCAGGCCCATGCGCATGCGATCAGGCGGAGTTTCACGAATTTCGGAATGTTTGGTTGCTTAAATCACCATCATTCCAAGCGCGGCAAGCTGGAAGGTCAATCTATCACTTGCCGCGGCCCCCGAGCGCCCGGTGGCGCGTTCTTCCGGGATGCGACGGCAAATCGCCGCCTGGTGGTTGGACGGCATTTTCCGGCGCCGCCCGCCAATCCCCGCATCGCATGCCACGCCACTCTCCCGGAGTGGAGCGATGGCTCCGCAGGGAGAGCAGGCGAACCAACGAGCTGGCGAATCCGCCATGCATCCGGCACCCCAGCCGGGATGCGGATTGGTGTTGGGCGGGGATGATCCGCCATGCGTGGGCTTTCCATGGGCATCGGCGGACGTGCTCCGCCGCCCCTTGTCGCCGAAACGCCCTATTGCTTTACCACGAACTCGCGGGCCGTCGCCTTGCTTTCGGTGGGGAAATCCTCGGGAACCGGCTGGGTCACGTTCCCGGTGGCCGCCCATTCGCAGCCGCGCTGGAAAGTGACGATGAAACTGACGCCCTCGTAGGCCGGAGTGTCGTGGCCGAGGATGGAGTGGAAGCAGCGGCCTTTGCCATAGCTGATGGCCATCAGCGCGGGTTGGTGCTGCTCCTTGCGTTCCGCCACGGTCTGGTCTTGCGCGGTGGCAAGGATGGTCATGTTTTCGGCGGGGCCGTGCAACATGGCATAACATTCGTCCTGCGAGGTCATCCAGACCTTCGGGAGGCCCTTCATGATCGGATGGTCGGGAGTGCGGACGGTGATCGGAAACTCATGGCGCTTGCCGTGGGTTCCGGCCTTGCCGGGCGAGGTGTCGCGGATTTCCTTGCCGTTGGCGTCGATATAGACGTATGGGCCGGTCTTTTCGGTGCGGCCTCCCCAGCCGCCGACGCCGATCATTTTGTTGTATTCGTCCCATTCGCCCCAGCTGTTGTCCGCGGCGTGGATGATGACCAGTCCGCCGCCGGATTTCACGTAGTCCTCAAGCGCCTTTTGGGTCGTTTCCGGGAGCGGTGCGGCCCGGTAGCCGAAGTTGTTCACCACGACGTCGTATTTCTTGAAATCGGGCGCGAAATCCGGGTCGGTTTTGGATTTCTTCAAGTCCTTGCTCGGGATACCGGCCAGCTCGAGAAAGCTTTTTTCGCGTCCGGCCTTCCAGGTGAATTTCGAGCGTGCCAGCTCCACCTCGAAGAGTCCGGAGTCCTCCAGCATGTGTTTCATCATGATGGTCGACTTCGGCCAAACCTCGTGGTTGTTCTGACCATCCATGATCAGGGCCTTCAGCTTGGCCTGCGACGGGGCGGCGAGCAGGGCGCATGCGGCGATGCAGAGAAATGGGGTTTTCATGGGGCTTTTTCTTTCTTTCGTTGAATCTCAATCAGGGTGGCAGCTTGGATCGATGTGGGCGCCGGCTCAATAGGAAACGCCGCATTCCTTCGCACAAATCGTGTCAATTCGATATGGAGTGGGCATCGACATCCCTGGCGGTGAATGAGGAGCGAGGAGGGAGTCCCCCCCGAACGGCCCGGTTGCCGGGACTGAAGGGTCGGAATGAGCGCGCTTCGTGATGGCGGGGCGATGGCCTTGTTAGGCAGGTGGATGCCCAATAAAATGCCAGGCATATAGTGGTTCTGCTTTCCCCTGGCCTTATCCACCGTCGAAGACGGTTCGGCCGTGGCGAAATTTCCGAAGGAAGTGCAATAAAATGCCAGGCATATAGTAGTTCGAGTCGCGTGAAATTCCTTTGGTACAAGGGGTTATCGGATGTTTGAGGCTGGTGAAAAGTGGGGCGGATTTTGTCTCATTGGCACCTCCGTGGATTGAGGGTTGGGTCGAAGGTGTGGCTCAAACGAATCCGCGACAAACCAGGGCGGTCGGTGCTGGAACCCTTTGGTTGGAGGGGGCTCGGTAGGGGCGCCTCGATGAGGCGTCCGCTGAGTGGTCGAACGACGTTCTCATCCGAAGCGCCGGACGCCCCCGCAGTGCGTCCCTAGCGAAACAAAATGCCAGCAATTCAATTTGGGAAGGGCGCGGGCGGTGTCGAAGAGAGGTGCCTTGACCGGCGGGGTGAGCTCGCCGGCCTGCTTGATGTAGCGGTAGTTGATCGCGGCCACCGAGATGCCGGTATCCAGCAGCTTGGAGGTGTCGACAAACTTGTGGAGGGCCTCCTTGCTGTGGCCGTTCCAGCCGCCGCCGTGGATGAGGAATACCAGTGGGGTCGGTTGTTCGGATGGGGCCTTCCAGAAATCGAGGACGTTGCCTGGGTGTGGGCCGTAGGAAAGCTCCGGGTGGGTCGGCATAGGGACGGTTGCGTCGTAATCAGCTGCGGACGATGGCTGGACCCCGAGGAGGAGGGAGAAGGCGAATGCCGAAATGATTCTGATTGGATCGGGGCGCGGAAAGCCCTCCAGCGACGAAGGCAATGCCCGCGAGTGAGAACTCCTTCGCACTTGCTCTCCTCACCCGGAGCGGTTCCTTGGGATGGTCCCGCTCAGGAAAAGAAAAAGCCCTCCGAGATTCTCGGAAGGCCTTTTCCCTGAAAAAGCGATTCGGCTCCGGCCTATTTGCGGCGGCGCCGGAGCAGGGCGAGACCACCCAGTCCGAGAAGGGCGGTGGTGGATGGCTCGGGGATGACGTCAAAAGTCACACCCACAAGACTGGCACCCTGGCCGTTAAGTCGCTGAGCAGCGGAGATTGAAAAAGTCCCGGATGTCTCTCCATTCAGGTCGATATCGAAAAAGACCATATTGGCATTGCCGTTCCCGTTGTTCTCCAAGCCGGTAACCGACGCGGAGGTCGTTCCATCACTCAGAATGTACGAGGTCGGATCCCAGCGGCCATCGGTCTGGGCCTGTGTGCCGCCAATCAGACCGATCCGAAACTGCTGCGGAGTGGACGCGTTATAAGTAAAGGTCAGGATTTCATTGATATTGCCAGCCGTGCCGGAGTTGCCAGCCGCAACCCCCGAACCCGTCGTGCCCATGTCAGCCACGGTAACCCCGGGAGTCAGAGTCGGATCATCCATCAACTGCTGGCCATAGCCCTGCGCGACACTCGAGAAATCAGCTCCGGCGGAGAAGGTCGCGAACGTGGCACCCACCGTCGTGTTCAAAGTGAAAGGCTGATTGTTAGCTTGGGCGCCTCCGTCACCAAACCGAAACACACCTGCGGTGCCGTAGACATTGTCGCCATCGACATCGAAGCTCTTGGCGATGTTTGTTGAGCGATATGCCGAGACTTCGTGCGTCGCCGAGCCGTCGCTAATGAGATCGTAGCCTGTGCCATCACCAACGACGCTGATGCTTACCGCTGCATGGGTCATCGACAGGGTGGCCAAATAGCAGGCCGACTTCAAAATACCTTTTTTCATCGTGGGGAGTGAGTTTGTATGGGTTGTGAATGGGGTAATGGCCCGATTCCCGATCAGGCTGCCAGAATACGGCTCTCATGGCAAGATCCTGAATTGGCTACTTCGACGCTTGTCAGGGCTACCTCACTTTGAGCTTACCGGGAACAGGATGCCCTCAAGGACGGATTCATCGAGTGCGGCCCGGTAGCGTTTGCCGCGCAGGCTGTCCTTGATGGTGGTGTCTTGCTTGAGCAGGGACAGGCAGACTTTGCGCAACATGGCGAGGTTTTGAGCCGCATTGCCCTTGCGGGCCCGACACTGGTCTTCATCAAAGGTGACATCCAGAACCCAATGGCACTGGTTCTCGATCGACCAGTGTTGGCGGATCAGCTGCTGGAGGCGCTGGGCGTCGGGTTCATGGGTGGTGAGGTAGTAGCGCTTCTGTACGCTCTTCTCACCGCTGCCGAGCTGCTCGCGATGGGATTCGACGCAGACCACCGAGCGCAGGTCCGGCCAATCTTGCCGCTCGAGTTTGTCGATCCACCACAGGCTGTCGGTTGCCAGCACCACCCGTCTCTCGATCCTTCCGTGGGCCTGGTTTCTCTCGTCAGCCGCGCTGAGAGTCCCGCCTTGTTGCCTGGTATGGCGGAGGTGTCCCGGACTGCTGAAAAATTCCTCCGCCCGCTTGTGGAGCGCGCCGTGATTGGCCTTGAGAGCCAACAGGTAGTCGGCATGAGCCATGGAGAGCTTGCGGGCGATGGTCTTCTGGCAGCCCATAGCGTCGAGACTCACGGTATGGCCTTCGAGATCCAGACGGTCGATGAGCTCGGGCACGGCGGTGATTTCGTTGGACTTCCCGTCGACGGCAAGTTGACCGAGGGTCAGTTGGTTGTCGGCTGCCCAGGCGCTGATGAGGTGCAGGCTCGTGCCGGGGTCCGCGTTCTCGAAGCTGTGTCTCAGCGTCTTGCCGTCGATGGCGATGAGTTGGCGTCGGAGCTTTCCGCTGATCGCGAGGACAAAGGAGGCGAAGCACTCGCAGAACCGGTCCGGATCAATGGCGGTAAAGACACGGCGGAAGGTGTCATCGCTGGGCAGTCCGCCCGGCAGCTTGAGGCGTTTGCGCAACCACGACTCACGGGCTTTGGCAAAGCGTTCGAAGTCATCGAAGCCCTCGCTGCCACAGATCATGGCGGCCAGGGCGACGAAGATGATCTCGCCGAAGTAGTGGCGCGGATGCCGGCCATTGCGCGGGTCTTCGAGTTTATCGAAGTGTTCGAATCCGTCCGGAAAGCCACCGGAATACTCATCACGTCGTGTTCTGTCAGACATTCCGGCATAGTGGGCCACTACATATAGAGTACAAGTGAAATATCGGACAATATGAACTACTACTCAAAGTGAGGTAGCCCTG
>JAUTCT010000151.1 GCA_030673875.1 Verrucomicrobiota bacterium JB025
CTCCGACGAGCTTCGTCCCGGCCCATTCTCGCGTCGGAACCTTGTGGACAACTTTCCTCCAAGGCGCTCCAGCGCTGCCGCCGGGTCACCGGAATCCACTCGACGGTAGGCCCGCTACCCACTAAATCCTCGATTGTCCCAAAAACTTGATCCGGCGTGGGTGGAATCGCTGACCGAACGGGGGCATGATCTCGACCACGGCATTTCGGGTTCGAAGGCGGAGGACACGTTGAAATTCATCGGCATGCCGGTCAGCGGGATCGCAACCGGAACGGTGTATCTGAATGGCGACGGGCGTCTTTATGTCTGGGATATCTGGAGTGACGGGCACATTGGCGTGGTGCAGCAGAGCATTCCGATTCCCGAGGGATACCCCCGCTGGCGAAAGCGCAATGACGTGCCCGTGCATGGTGGAGCGAACTACCTGAAGCCGCCGACGATCGAGGACTTTCCCCCCGGGTTTGCCCAAGGGTTTGGCATTCGGTTCGAGAATGGAACGGTTCGGGAATTCCGGGGCTCCGATTGGGAGTCGGTGGAGTTCACCGGCAGTTGGCCGATCGGGACGGTGTCCTATTCCGATCCAGAGAGTCCGATTGAGGCGGAACTGAGCGCGTATTCGCCTTTCGTTCCCCTGAATCTCGAGGATTCTTCGATACCGGTCACGGTGATGAGCTACACCCTGACCAACGGTTCCGATGAACCGGTGTCCGCCGAACTGGTCGGCTGGCTCGAGAATATGAGCAAGCAGCCCGGAACGGACAAGGCAGGCGCGTTTTCGAGCGCATCTCAACTGACTACCTTAAGCCATGCCTGCACGATGCGGCAAAAAGGCGGGAACAAAAAGGCGGCGGCGTTTCACGCAAAAGGCTCGATGGCATTGGCCTACTTGGGTGCGGGAGAGAGCACGTCGGTGAATCAGATTCCGGGCATCGCTGCAGCGATTGAGTTGAAGCCTGGTGAAAGCCGGGAGTTCAACTTCTTGATTTCATGGAATTTCCCGGTGGTGCGGATCAAGGACAGCTATAGTCCAAAGTGGATCACCCGCAACAACGAGTATGGGACCCGTTTTACGGATGCGACCGCCGTGGCGGAACATGTGGCGAAGCGCTTCGACCGGCTTTCGTCGCAGACCAGGACATGGGTGAAAACGTGGAATGACTCCACCTTGCCGCAGTGGTTGCTGGACCGGACGATTGTCACGGCCGATACCCTGCAGACGGCGAATTGCAATCTGCTGGCCGATGGCAAGGGCGGGCAGTTCTGGGCATGGGAGGGCATCCGGGTGTGCCATGGGACCTGCACCCACGTCTGGCACTACGCGCAGGCGATGGCGCGCCTGTTTCCCTCACTCGAGCGCAACCTGCGGGAGAAGACCGACTTCGGATTCGCCCAACAGCCTGATGGCGTGGTGCCGTATCGTGGCACGATCAAGGCAGGCGAGGGCGGCGGCATCGCGATCGACGGGCAGGCGGGCACGGTGCTGCGTGCCTACCGTGAGCATCTGATCAGCGCGGATGACGCGTTTCTCAAACGGAACTGGCCGAAGATCAAGCTGGCGCTCGAGTATCTGATCGAGTTCGACCGCAACGACGGTGATTTCGACGGGCTGTTGCACGGCAAGCAGCACAACACGCTGGATGCCTCGTGGTATGGCAAGGTGCACGCGATCAGTTCGCTCTACATCGCCGCGTTGCGGGCGGGTGAGGAAATGGCGGAGCGCACGGGTGACGCGGAGTTTGGGTCGCTTTGCAAGGAACTCGCGGCCAAGGGCGGCAAGAACATCGGGCAGCTCTATAATGGCGAATACTACGTGCAGGAGGAGGACCCGAAGCACCCGGATGCCATTGGCGTCGGCAAGGGCGTTTACATCGATCTGGTGATCGGCCAGTTCTGGGCGAACCAGCTCGGGTTGGGCCGGCTGTATGACGAGGCGCAGATGCGGTCCGCGCTCAACACCTTGTGGAAATACAACTTCGTGCCGGATGTGAAGGCGTTCCGGGAGACCTTCCGCAAGGGTCGCTTTTACGCGTGGGACGGTGACGCGGGGCTCGTGATGTGCACCTGGCCGAATGGCGGGTTGAAGGACGATTTCATGAACCACTGGCAGTATGACTACTTCAACGAGTGCATGAGCGGATTCGAGTATCAGGTGGCGGCCCACATGGTGGCGGAAGGCACGCCCGAGCTGGTCACAAAGGGGCTGGCGGTGACCCGTGCGATCCACGACCGCTACCGTCCGGAAATGCGCAACCCCTACAACGAGATCGAGTGCTCAGACCACTACGCCCGCGCGATGTCTTCCTACGCCGTGTTTCTGGCGGCATGTGGATTCGAATACGACGGGCCTGGCGGCGTGATCGGATTTGATCCGGTCATTCACCCCGAGCACTTCCGCGCGCCGTTCACCGCGGCGGAGGGGTGGGGGACCTACAGCCAGTCGATCGACGCGGAGCAAATGCAGGTCGAGCTCGCGGTGAACTGGGGTGAGCTGAAGCTCAACTCGCTGCATTTGAATCCACGTGATGTGCAAGGCAAGGAATTGGAAGTGATACTTGACGGCAAGCGACTGGAAGCGACCCTGGTGAAGGACGATGGCGGCGTCGCGATTGAGTTTGCCACGCCGGTTGTGATTGCCGCCGGCCGGAAGCTGGCGGTGGTGATTCGTTAGGATGAGTTTGGAACGATCTGCGTGATGAAAAAATGGAACCATGTGTTGTTGGTGCTTTCCTTCACGGGAGCGTGTGGTGTGGCGGCGGAGAAACCGAACATCATTGTCTTTTTGACGGATGACCAGGGGTATAACGACGTCGGCTGCTACGGTTCGCCGGATATCAGGACGCCGAATTTCGACCGGATGGCGGCGGAGGGCATGCGCTTCACCAGCGCGTATGTGGGGTCGCCGGTTTGCGGGCCGAGCCGGTCCGCGCTGATGACCGGGAGCTACCCGATCCGGATTGCCGAACCGGGCAACCGCAAGGCCCTGCACACGATTCCGCACACCAGGGAGCTGATGATTCCCGAGGTGCTCAAGCAGGCGGGCTACACGTCGGCCATCCTCGGTAAATGGCACGCCGGCGATGCCAAAACCAAGGGCTACCCGCTGGACCAGGGGTTCGACTACTTTTTCGGCACGCCCAAGTACAATGGCGTGACGAAGTTGATCGGGCAATCGAAGGTGCGCGCGCCGCTGATGCGGAACCGCGAGGTGGTCGTGGAGGCGATCGAGCAGAAGGAGATGGACCAGCTGACGACGTGGTATACCGGGGAGGCGGTGAAGTTCATCACGGAGAACAAGGACCGCCCGTTTTTCCTCTATCTGGCGCACAACATGCCGCACGTGCCGCTCGGGGTTTCCGACAAGTTCCGCGGCAAGTCGAAAGGCGGATTTTTCGGCGACGTGATCGAGGAACTGGACTGGAGCATGGGGGAAATCCTCAAGACGCTCAAGCAGCTGAAGCTCGATGAAAACACGCTGGTCGTGTTTGTTTCCGACAACGGCCCGTGGATCGAGGAGGAGATCGGCGACCACGCCGGACACGCCGATCCGCTGCGCGGCGCGAAGATGAAATCGTGGGAAGGCGGACCGAGGGTGCCCTTCATCGTGCGCTGGCCCGGCACGGTTCCGGCCGGAGTGACCACGGATGCGATCGCGACGACCATGGACCTGCTGCCGACCTTCGCCGGGCTCGCCGGGTCGGCACTGCCGGAGGACCTCGAGATTGACGGCCGGGATTTGATGCCGCTGCTTTCCGGCAAGACCGACAAGTCGCCGCACGCGTATTACCATTACTATTGTTATACGGATCTGGAGGCGGTCCGCGACGCCCGCTGGAAACTGGTGCTGCCGCGCACGGCCAAACCGAAATGGATGGGCTGGTGGGGGCGCATGATCGACGAGGTGAAATCCCCGGAACTCTACGACCTGGATTCGGACATCGGCGAAACCGTCAATGTGGCCGCGCAGCATCCGGAGGTCGTCGAGCGATTGATGAAAGAGGTCGGGCGTGCCAGCGCGGAACTGGGAGATGCCGGAACCATCGGGTCTGGAGCGAGGTTCTTCGACAAAGGGAAGAAGCGCCCGGGGATCGCCAAATACAAACAGTGGAAGGCGAAGCAGGGAAAATAGACCGGGCACCGGGGGGCACCAAGGTCGCTGCGCGGCGACTTGGGATTTGGGATTTGGGATCGAAGATTGGAGATGGTGGATGGTGGATGGTGGATGGTGGATGGTGGATGGTGGATGGTGGATGGTGGATGGTGGATGGTGGATGGTGGATGGTGGATGGTGGATTGTGGATGGGCTGAGGCGCGGGGCATGGGCCGGGCACGGGCGGATCGCGGACGCCCCGGCGGTGCGTCCCTAGCGGATGGCGTTTTAAGGTAGAGCGGTCTCGCCGAGACCGCATGTGAATGAAGTCGCGGAGGTTTTGTTGAGGAGGTGTGGGTAGCGCCCTGCGGGCTGGTGGGGTTCGGCGATTCGGAGATCGCCGCTCCTTGGGGTAGGAGTAGGAGTAGGAGTAGGAGCGGCGAAACGTGTTCGCCGGTGCGGATGGGACGTGGGTGATGAGGGGATGGATCGGGTGGTTCTTGTGGGGCGGGGGCGCGGGATTTTGGAGGGGCACCGTGCAAACAGGGGGTGGCGCGGGGATCCGGTTGGCACAAGATCCGGGGCACAGATCCGCATGATGGTTTCACGATTCACCCGCGCTGCAAAAGGCGGCATTCCGCCGAGATTCCTGGTTGGCCTGTTGGTCTGCGGCGCGATGGCGGATGCGGCACACTACTGCGTGGCGCCGGACGGCGATGACGGCAATCCGGGGACATCTCCGGAGCGGCCGTTTGCGACCATCCAGCACGCGGTTGATGTGATGCGGGCGGGCGATACCTGCTTCATCCGCGGCGGGGTGTATCGGGAGGCGGTGGATCTGGCGGGCAAGGCCGGGACCGCGGACCGGCCGATCACGCTGACGGCCTACAGGGGCGAAGAGGTGGTGCTGGACGGCACGATTACGATCGATGGCGAGTGGACGCTCGACAAGGGGGAGGTCCACAAGACCACGTTGCGGCAGGATGTGACGCAGTTGTTCGTGGACGGCGAGTTGATGACCCTGGCGCGGTTTCCGAACGCGGCGGCATTTTCCGACAATGTCTGGGAGCGCAATGGAGCGCGCTGCAGCCGGACGCGGGAGTCGACCAACGGGCACGTGATCGACGGCAGCCGGGGCGAGCGGTCGATCGCTGAAGCGGGCGTTTCGTTCAACGGTTGTGTGGCCTTGCTCAACTTTGGCGCGCATGCGACCGCCGGGCGGATCGTGGAAAAGCACCGCCGGGGGACCGCGGAGTTCGACTACAGCCCGCCGCTGAAGAAGTATAAAACGACGCTGAACTACTTTTTCGAAGGTGGTGTGGGAAATGCGGAGCGGGCGCTGCTCGATTCGCCGGGCGAGTGGGCCTACGATGAATCCCGTAAGACGCTCTACCTGTGGGCGGGCGACGGCGGCAACCCGGCGGAGCGGGTGGTCCACGGCAAGGTGCGCGATTTTGCCGTGACCGGCGATGCGGCGACCCGGCACATCGTCATCGACGGGCTGGATTTTTTTGCCGCGGCGTTTTCGTTCGAGGGGTCCGACGGGATCACGATCCGCAACTGCGACTTTGATTATTACGCTGCGTCGAAACGCGCGCTGGGTGTGACGGGGCCCTCTGAGACGGCGCGGTTTAGCGGGTCGGTGGACGACTTTTGCACGGACGTCACGGTTTTCAACTGCAGCTTCCAGCATGCCGACGGCAGTGCGCTGCTGGGGGATTTCGTCGAGAACCTGCGGATCGAGAACAACCTTTTCCGCCGGATCGACTACGCCTGCGTGAACAACGACCTTGGCAGCCACCAGCCGTTTTCGCCGAGCAGTTCGATCCGGATCAACAAGGCGAACGGGTTGCTCTACCGCCGCAACACGCTGGCGGTGGCGGGAAACGCCCAGGGGTTTTCCGCGAACCGCCACATCAAGGGGCGGTCCGGGAGGTTCCGGCCGGACCGCTACGACCCGGCATCGGTCGGCAACATCGTCTGCGAGTTCAACCTGCACACCGCCTGCGGGCTGCTGCACACCGATGGTTCGTCGCTCTACATTCCCGACGACCATGCGATGGAGTCGGTGGTCCGCTTCAATTGGTTCATCGGCAACGGCCAGCGGGATTTCCGGTGGGATGGCAACAACAAGCCGCTGCTGGGGGTGCACGGCAACCTCTACCGGAATGTGGCGCTGGACACCGGGGTGAAGCGGATGTCGCCCTCGGGTGGCAACGGGTTCCGGGTGAAGGGGAGCTATCACGAGGTCTATCACAACCTCGGGCTGGGCAGAGGGGCCGAGTTGAACATCGCCACCGAAAAGGGCGGTAACGAACAGACGGTGACCCGCAACAACGCGGCGACGCATTTCACCGACCAGCCGATCCCGGGAACCAGCTCGAACAACTTTGTCGGCGGCAAGAAGCAACGGCGGCTGCATTCGCTGGTGCGCGACCCGGCGAACCGGGACTTCCGGCCGCGGGCGGACGCCGTCGAGTTGATCGACCGGGGTGTGCCGGTGACCTGCTCGATCAAGGGCCGGAGCGTCGAGGTGAATGCCGGGTTCATCGGGAGCGCGCCGGACCTGGGCGCCTACGAGTTTGGTGATGCGTATTACTGGATCCCGGGCAGGCAGGAAAGCCGGGCCTCGATGCCGGTGCCGCGGGACGGCGGCGGGAATGTGGCGGTCGACGCCGATCTGATGTATCTGGCCGGTCTGGGGAGTGTGGGTGCCAGGGTGTTTCTCGGCACGAGCGCGGACGAGCTGGCGCAGGTGGCCAGCCAGGACAACCGGCACAACATCGTCCGGCTGACGGACGGGCACGCGCTGGAAGCGGGGCGGCGCTACTACTGGCGGGTCGATGCCGAGCGGGCCGACGGCACGGTGGTCGAGGGGGCGGTTTGGACGTTTGCGACTGCGCCGTGAGGTGCCGAATATACCTGTTTTCGGCGATGGCCCGGCGTGGGCATGCCTCCTAGGATGCCGCGGGATTTTGAGATGGCGGACTGCGCCCTCGTATTGCCCCTCCAAACAGGGGGGGCAATCGCAATTTCCAGCCCGCACATTGGTAGAGAGAGCTGAATTTTCCGTATAAAAACCCCAGACACATGAGAACCCCTGAGACCGAATCGAAAACAGATTTCACCCTGCCGGCCGTGCCGGCGTTTTCCCGCCGCCGGTTTTTGGTGGCTGCAGGCACCTTCACCGCGGGATTGGCCGCCGGCCCGCTGATGGCGGCGGGCAGCCGGGAATCCTACTTCAAGGCGCTGAAGGCTGAATCGGCGTTGCGCGGATACTGGCGCTTCGACGGCGATTTGGTCGATGTGCTGGGCAAGTCGCATGCGAAGGCGAAAGGCGCGGCATCGTTCGGCGATGGTGCGATCGAGGGCAAGGCGATCAGCCTCGAGCCGAACGAACCGGTTCTGGTCCCGGGGGCGGACAAGCTGAAGGGCCGGTCCACCACGCTGGAGTTGTTTTTCAGGATCGATGCGAAACCCGCCGGGGATGGCAATCCGGTGATCATCGCGCAGAGCAATGGCAAGCAGGCGTTGTTTGTGATCGGCGTGAAGAGCGACCTGTCCGGGCTGCTCTATCAGAACAACAACGGCATGGTGGTCACCGAGATCAACCTGCCGACGGACCGGCCGGTTGAAGTCGGGCGCTGGTATCACTTTGCGCTGACCAGCTATGACCTCGACGTGCGCGCCTATGTCGATGGCTACGAGTGCAGCCTGGTGGGCGGGGCGTATGAGTATACGCGGAAGGGGCCGAAGAAGACCACCATGACGCTCGGCAGCACTACGGTTCCGAACGGCTGGAGTTCGACCCGCATTTCGGTTGACGAGGTGGCTTGTTACGCCCGCGGTCTGACGAGCCCCGAGATTCAGGAGCACCTCAAGGCCGCCGGCCCTGAGTGGCGTAAGACGGTTGAGGCGGAAGGCGCCATCGTGGCGGCCGTGCGGGAGCGGCGGGATGCCGTGCGTGAGGCAAAGGCGCAGGCGATCCTCAATGATCCCGGGCTGATTTCCCACGGCGAGACGACGGTTTACGAGGGCGAGCGGCTCGAGGCGATCGATTTCATGGTTGGTGGCATCGGTGCCGGGGCGATCCAGTTCAACGGCAAGGGCGAGCCGGCCATCTGGCAGATCGCCTGCAACTACGAGGAGCACCGGGTTGGCGACAGTTTCCTCGCGATCCGCGCGCAGGCCGCCGGCGGAAAGCCGGTGGTGCGCGCCCTTCAGACCGAACCGGCCGGCGCGTTCAAGGCGATGCCGTCGCTGACGTTCGTGGGCGAGTATCCGTTTGCGACGTATCGTTTCGACGAGCCGGCGCTGCCGGTGGCCGTCGAGACCGAGGTGTTCAATCCGTTCATTCCGATGGATTTGAAGGCCTGTGCGATTCCCTGCGCGATCTACACCGTAACGGTGAAAAACACGTCGCCGGGTCCGGTGAAGGTCGATGTTCTGGCCGCGCAGCAGAACGCGCTGGGATACCACGAAGGCAAGGGCGGCAAGTTCGGTAAAAACCGCAACGAGTTGGTCAAGCAGGGCGACGCGAGGATGCTGCACATGACCCGCGACGGCATCGATAGTGCCGACATGGTGTTGATGACGATGGCCCCGGAGGCCTCCGGGTCCGCGGAGTGGGGGGCGTCCGGTGCTCTGCTTGGCGACTTTGCCGCGTCCGGCACCTTGAGCGGGCCTGCGAAGTCGGAGGTTTCCGCGGCCGGGCAGACGGTCAACGGCGCGCTCTCCGCCCCGCTCGAGCTCGCGCCGGGCGAGTCGAAGTCGGTCACCTACGTGCTGGCCTGGCATTTCAAAGGCGGCAAACACGGGCAGGGAAAAGTCCGGGTCATGCTGGAAGGCGAGGGCCGGGCGAAAGGGCCGGCGTGGTCGAGCATCGGCCAGCAATACACCAACTGGTGGCCGGATGCGATGGGGGTGGCCGCCTACCTGCGGGAGAACCTCGCGGAGTTGACGGCCCGCACGCGCCGCTTTCACGACACGCTCTACGCGTCCACTCTGCCCGTGTGGTTGCTGGACCGCTTGAGCTCGCAGCTGGCGGTGCTGCGCAGCCAGACCTGCTGGTGGGGTGCGGATGGATATTTCGGCGTTTGGGAAGGCTGCAATCCATCGGACGGGTGTTGTGCCGGCAATTGTGCGCACGTCTGGCACTACGCGCAGGCCCACGCCCGACTGCTGCCGGAACTCGGCCGCATCATGCGCGATCAGGATTTCAGCATGCAGGTCAATGACGGGCTGATGCCGAACCGGCACAACGGCAGGGCGACGGCGGCCGACGGCCAGTGCGGCGGGATCCTGAACATCTACCGCGAATACCTCTGCTCGGCCGACGACAGCTGGCTGAAGTCCAGGTGGCCTCAGGTGAAAATGGCGATGGACTGGGCGATCAAGCATTACGACCCCAACGGCGACGGCTTCATGGAGACCATCCAGCACAACACCCTGGATGGGGCCTTCGAGGGTTGTTCGTCATGGATCGGCACGCTTTATTTGTCCGCGCTCGAAGCGTCGGCCCGCATGGCCGGGGTGACGGGGGATTCATCCGCTGCCGCGAAATACCGCAAGATCCGCGAATCAGGGCGCAAGCTGCAGAACGAACGGCTGTGGAATGGCGAGTATTTCATCCAGGTGCCGGGCAAGAACCGCACCCAGGACTACCTCGACGGCTGCCACATCGACCAGATTCTCGGCGAGTGGTGGGCGGACCAGCTCGACATCGACCGCAACTACCCGCGCGAGCGCTCGCGCATGGCGATGGAGTCGTTGTTGAAATACAATTTCCTGACCAACTTCATCGGTCATTCGCTCAAGCCGCGCCAGTATTGCGAGGTTACGGATGGCGGCATGAAGATGATCACCTGGCCGAAAGGGCCGCAGCCGATTCCGGGCATGAAATACGGTGACGAGGTGATGACCGGCTTCGAATACGGCGCGGCCGCCACCTTGATCCAAAACGGCATGCTCAAGGAGGGCCTGATGGTGACCAAGGTGATCTTCGACCGCTACAACGGCCGACTCCGCACCGAGGGGGTCTCCAAGGTGAAGAACGGTCCGTGGGGATATTCGGGCAATCCATTTGGCGACGACGAATGCGGCAAGTTCTACGGGCGTTCGCTGAGTGTTTGGTCGGTGTTGCTCGCCGTGCAGGGTTTCCTTTACGATGGTCCGCAGGGGCGCATCGGATTCCGCCCGGTGCTGACGCCGGAGGACCACGCGAGTTTCTTCACCACTGCGGAAGGATACGGTCTCTACTCGCAGAAACTCGGTGCCGGCGGGCTTACGGCCTCGTTGAAAATGGCCGAAGGCGAGGTCCGTCTGAACCAGGTGATCCTGGCGGTGGCCGAGGGCAGCCGGGCCAAGTCCGCCGAGGTGAAACTGCGGGGCAAGGTGGTGCCCGCCAAGCTGGAGACCAAGGGTCGCGACCTGCGTCTTGCGTTTGCAAGTCCGCTGGTTCTCAAGGCCGGCGAGTCGCTGGATGTGAACGTTCAAACCGCGTGAGTCGATGACGCGCCAGACCCGACGAATCACCATCCACCGCTCTCAAGCGGGTCGTGATGGATCGCTGGAAATGATGTTCACTGCCGCACCGTGCCAAGCTGGAGGCCGGAGATGAATAGGGTGCTCTTTGTGGTCGGTGCTTGTCTCCGGTTGGCGGTGGCCGCTGATGCCGGCGTGTTTGTGTCGGTTGCGGACGGGGATGACTCAACGGGAACCGGGACGATTGGCCAGCCCTACAAGACGCTGGCGAAGGCGATGGAATCGTGTGCCGCCGGCGACACCGTTTTCTTGCGGGAAGGGGTGTATCGCGAGACCTTGGTTCCGCTCGTCGACGATCTGACAATCATGGCCCACGACGGTGAGGACGCGGTCATTTCCGGCTGCGACCAGATGACCGGCGGTTGGGCGGAGGCGGCCCACGATTCGAACATCAAAACCAATGTGACAAGCGGGCGTGTCCTGCAGGTCTTCATCGGCGGGGACCGCATGAATCTGGCGCGCTTTCCGAACGAGGATGGCAACCAGAACATGCTCTCGACCGGCGAATTTGCGGGGACGGTCACGTCCTCCGGAGTGAATGAGGGCACGGGCACCGCGCAGGTTAGATTCGATTCCGGCGAGAACCTGCCAGACGACGGTGAGGATACCTGGGTGGGCGGCTATTACACCGGGTTGAACGGCACCAATGTCTTCACCGCCGCGGTCGGCAAGATCACCGCGTCATCGGGACGGACGCTGACTTGCAACGATCTGAGCTACTACTGGCGCTACAATCCGACCGCCGTGACGCAGGTGGGGGACGGCAGGGGATATATCATCAATCACCTGCGCGCGCTGGACACTCCGGCGGAGTGGTATGGCGCGGATGACGGCACCTTTTACCTGTATCCGCCGGAGGGGGTGGATCTTTCGACGACGCCGGTGGACGTGCGGACGCGGCTCTGGGGCGCGGACTTGAGCGGCCGGTCCGGCATCACGCTTGAGGGGCTGCGTTTCTTCGCGTCATCCGTGATCATGGACGGTTCGCAGGATTGCGTGATGCGGGAGTGCCATGTGGAGTTTCCCGCCCCGTGGTCGGACTACTATCACAAGGGGATCGATGACGCTTATTGGGGGCAGGATTACGGAGCGAAGGAGGACGGCTCGACCGGTGTCTTTGTTTCGGGAAATGGCAATCTGGTGGAGAACTGCTGGATCGAGAAGAGCTGGGGCAGCGGGATCCGGCTGAGGGGCACGGACAATGCGATCCAGGGATCATTGGTCGAGGATTGCGACTGGATGATGCGCCGCCAGCAGCCGATTCAGGCGTTTGGAACGCGCACGCAGGTTCTGCACAACACCGTGCGGCGCTGTGCGCAGTCGGGCATCGACGGCGGCAACCGCACGCTCGGAGGCTACATTTCCAGCCAGATCACGGTTCGCCACAACATCATCGAGGCCCCGGCCCTCGTTCTGCACGACACGGGAGCCTTTTACATCAATCATCAGGGGCAGAGCTCCGACGGGACCGAGTTCGCTTACAACGTCATCAAGGACAACACGACGAACATGCCGTATGGGTTTTATGGTGACAACGGCACGGATGATCTGGTGGTGCACCACAACCTGATGGTGATTCCCGAGTCGTGGATCGGCATCCGTTTCAACGGATCGCGCAACAAGGTGTTTAACAACACGATCCTCGATCCGGACAACGCGATCATCCACCAGAGGAGCGGCTTCGAAGGACAAACGGTCCAGAACAACCTGGGCAACAAACAGATCCGCAGCGACGGGACGGACGCGGTGGTTTCCAACAACGTCACCGGCGCGGGTGGCGGCAGCTTCGTGAACGCGGCGGTGGGGGACTATCGGATCGACGCTGCCTATGCCAGGGCGATCGACGCTGGAGTGGAGATCTCTCCCTACACGGACGGGTTCAACGGCAGCAGTCCGGACGTGGGCTGCTACGAGTTCGGCCAGCCGATCTGGAACGCCGGGTCGTGGGTGAATGCGGAGATCACGGCGGCGGTGGGAACCCTGCTGACCGAAAAGCCGACGGATCCGATCGAAATCGTCGCCGCATCCGGCGGAACCCTGGCGGATTTTTCGATCGTCGGCGGCGGCATGGGCGTGATTCCGGTGACCCTGAAGCGCGTGCCGGCGGGAGTGCGGCCGTCGCTTTTCCTCGACTTCCAGGGTAGCGTCACCGCCTTGACGGGATCGGAGGGGGACGGGGTCGGCGGCGGTGATTTTTCCTATACATCCAGTAGCAATGGGGATGGCAGCCTGGATTATGTGTTTCAGGTCCAGCGCTCGACCACTCTGCTGGACGACGAATGGCGCATTCTCATCGATGCCAACATCAATGACGCGCCCGTCTTCGACGGCGGGTCCCTGCAAGTGGATGTGGCGATTGCGAACCGGGCTTTCGCCGGCCTGCTTGGCGCGTTCGATCCGGACCATGGCGATGTGCTGGCGTTTTCCAAAGTGTCAGGGCCTGCTTGGCTGACGGTGGCGGAGGATGGAACCCTGGGCGGCACTCCGGAGAGCGGCGACCTTGGACGGAATGCATTCGTGGTTTCGGTGGAAGATGCCGCCGGGGCATCCGACACGGCCACCCTTTCGGTTCAGGTGTGGGACGATGCCTTGCTCCTTTACGAGGATGACTTTTCCGACGGAGATCTGGCGAGTAACCCGGATCCCGGTGGGGGCATGGGGAATTTCGGCACCGATGATGGAGATTTCTGGCGTGAGAACGGTGGCCGGCTGGTTTACGGCAGCGATGGCAGTGGCGGAAACCGCGCCTGCGCCTACAGCCTGAACGCCTTCGATCTGTCGGGTGGTTTCAGGCTCGAGGTGAACTATGACCTCGACAGCGTGAAGGTGAGTGCGAACAACCAGTTTTCGTTCGGCCTGATTGCGGATTACAGCCCCAGTCATAACAACGCCCTCATTCAGGAGGGTGCGGGCACCTATGGCATCGGGGTGAGTCTGGCGTCCGGCAGTTCGGGCGCGCCGACAGGGCTTCTCATTCATGACGAGTTGGGCGCGAGCCCGTCGGCCCTGAATCAGGAAAGCGAGTTCGTGACGGATGCCGGGGAACACGAGTGGGTGTTGACCATGGCGCCCGATGGAAACGGAGGCGCGACGTGGAGCTATTCGTATGACGGCGGTTCCGTGACCTCGGGCGCCGTCGGGGCGATCGATCTTGAGTTCCAGCCGTATCAATTCGTCGCCCATGCGCGTGACAGTTCGGTTGGCAAGTCGCTCATGCGGGTGCGGCTGCTGAAGCTTCCGGAAAGCTCGTCGGCACCGGATTTCACCACATGGGCATCCGGCCATGGACTGATGGGCAAGGACGCGGCCCCGGGTGCCGATTCCATCGACGGAGACGGATTGCCGAATGCCGTAGAGGCCTGGTTCGGAACCAGCCCGTTGCGTGCGGACGAGGGGCTCGCGATTGAGGCGGGTCCATCGGGGACGGATTTGGAACATCCGCGCAACGAGAACGCGCCGGGTGACCTGTCGGGATCCTACGAATGGTCGCCGGACCTGCGGGACTGGCATGGCTGTGATGGAGTTGATGGACCGGATGGCGGACCCTTTGTTACGGCAAGCCCGGAATGCGAGGGATCGCAAACGACGGTGGACATCACGGCGAGTGCTCCCATTTCACCCGTTTTTTTCCGTGTCGTCGTGGTCCGGGAATAGACGGCAGAACATAATTTCAACAAGAGACAGGGATAATAGCAAATGAGAATCAGTCATCTACTCGCATTCATCTTCGTCGCGACGCTGGCACAACTTCCGGCTTCGGAACCGCCGAACGTCGTGCTGATTTTTGCCGACGACCTCGGCTACGGGGACCTCGGTTGCTACGGTGCGACCAAGATCAAGACGCCCAATATCGACAAACTCGCCGAGCAAGGGCGTCGTTTCACCGACGCGCATTCGTCTTCGGCGGTGTGCACGCCTTCACGTTACGGCCTGCTGACCGGCCGGTATCCGTTCCGGGCCGACGGTGGCAAGGGCATCTGGAAACCGACGGGGCTGGATACCGCGCTGCTCATCGATCCGGAGACCGAGACCATCGCGGATGTGTTCAAGAGCCAGGGTTACGACACCGCGGCCTTCGGCAAGTGGCACCTCGGATTCAAGACCGGGAAAAACGACTGGCAGGAGCCGCTGAGGCCGGGTCCGCAGGATCTCGGGTTCGACCACTACTTCGGCTTGCCCCTGGTGAACAGCGCGCCGCCGTATGCCTATGTGGAGAACGATCGATTTTACGGCAGCGATCCCGACGACCCGCTGGTCAACGTGGGCCGGCAGGGGCCGGGCGCGCACCCGCTGTCGAAGCTGCCCAAGGCGGCGGGCCACCGGACGCCGAATTTCTTCAAGGGCCAGACCAAGGCCTACGGATTGTTCGATGACTACGCGGTCGGCACCACGCTCGCCGGGAAGGCGACGGACTGGATGAAAGCCCGCAATGGGAAGCCGTTTTTCGTCTATTTCGCGGCGACTCAGGTGCACCACCCGTTCACCCCGGCCAAGCGGTTTCAGGGAACCAGCGGGGCGGGACTCTACGGGGACTTCGCGCATGAACTCGACTGGATCGTCGGCGAGCTGAGGAAGACGCTCGAAGCGATCGGCCAGGCCGACAACACGCTGATCATCTTCACCAGCGACAACGGCGGCATGTTCAACACCGGCGGCAAGGCGGCGGCGAAACTCGGGCACAAGATCAACGGCGACCTGCTGGGGTCGAAATTCGGCGTCTGGGAGGGTGGTCACCGCGTGCCCCTCATCGCCTGGTGGCCCGGAAAAATCGAAGCCGGCACGGTGTCGGACCAATTGTTCAGCCAGGTGGACCTGAAGGCGACCTTTGCGGCCGTCGCGGGGCGCGGGTTGAGCGCCGACGAAATGGAGGACAGCATCAACCAGTTGCCCGCGCTCACGGGCGCCCCGGCCGAGCCACTGCGCACCGAGATGATCGTCACTCCGAACAAGCCGAGCCACATGGCGCTGCGCAAGGGCAAGTGGATGTATATCCCGGCGAAAGGCGACGGCGGGTTTGCCGGCAACGTCGCCGCGACCAAACTCGTCAACACGCCCAACAGCGACATCAAGAACGGCAAGATCAGGAAGGACGCTCCCAGGGCGCAGCTCTATGACCTGGAAGCCGACGTGAACCAGACGACGAATGTGCTAGAACAATATCCCGAAGTCGCGCAGCGGATGGCCGAGGCACTCAAGGACTATCGTGACAATCAAAAGTAGAACTGACAGATGCGTGGATTATTCGTTTTTTTCCTGACGCTCGCATTTCTGGGGTCGCATCGGTCGATGGCCCGGACACCGCTGGAGCAGGACGACACGGTTGTGTTTTTCGGCGACTCGATCACCGCTGCGGGCGTGCGTCCGGACGGCTTCATCTCCTTGGCCCGCGAGGCAATCGGGGCGGCCTATCCGGACAAGAACATCCGCTTGATCGGGGCGGGTGTGAGCGGCAACAAGGTGTCCGATCTGTTGAAGCGCCTGGACCGCGATGTGCTGCGGAAAAATCCGAACGTCGTGGTGATTTATATCGGGATCAATGATGTCTGGCACTGGACGCATCCGAAGGTGATCGAACGCGGCGGCAAGGGCACCACGCCGGAGGATTTTGAAGCGGGGCTGAAATCGATCATCCAACAGGTCAACGGGAACGGAGCGCGTGTCATCCTGTGCACCCCCAGCGTGATCGGCGAAAAAACGGACGGTTCGAATCCCACCGACCCGATGCTCGATTCCTTTGCCGCGATCAGCCGGAAGGTGGCGGAGGAAACCGGCACCCAGCTTCTCGATCTCAGGAAGGCATTCATGGCCTGGCTGGAGCAACAGAACTCCGGGAATGCGGAGAAGGGCGTCCTGACGAAAGACCGGGTCCACTTGAATGCCAAGGGGGACCGGTTTCTCGCGGATCTCATGCTAGAGGCGCTCGCCGTGCCACCGGTGGAGCTCATTCCCGCGCATGACAGGGCGTATTATTCCGGCAAGACCGAGGCGCATCATTACGAGAACGACGCGGGGCAACGCATGCCCTACCGGCTCTTTGTCCCGCAGGGTTACGATCCGGAGCAGGTCTATCCGCTTGTCATTGCGTTTCATGGCGCCGGTAGCAGGGGCGATGACAACCTGAAGCAACTGCAACCGTGGGTTTCCGGATGGGTGGATGATTCCGTGCAGGCTAAGCACCCGTGCCTTGTTTTGATGCCGCAGTGCCCCAAAGGAAAACAATGGGTGGATACTCCATGGGGGAAGGGCTCCTATTCACACGCGGACACTCCGGTCAGTGAATCCATGAGCCTGGCAAAGGCGATCGTCGATCAAGTGCTGGCGGAGAAGTCGGTCGATCCGGCGAGAATCTATGTCATGGGGCCTTCGATGGGCGGCTATGCGACGTGGAGCTTTGCCATGCGGTATCCCGAGTTGGTCGCCGCCGCCGTGCCAATCTGCGGAGCGGGCGATCCGTCGATGGCAGACACGCTAAAGGACATGCCGATCTGGGCATTTCATGGAGATGCGGATCCGGTGGTGCCGTTCAGCGGATCAGTCGAAATGAACGAGGCCATCCGCAAGGCCGGGGGAAATCAGATGACATTCACTCCATACCGCGGGGTGAAGCACGACTCATACCGGCTGGCCTGGAGGCACCCCGGATTGGTCGAGTGGCTTTTCCAACAGAAGAAACCCGCCAGCCGGTGAGTTTCCCCCAACGGCACCCACCTGTCCGCTCATGATGAAAAATCCGCTGATGAAAACGCTCATACTCAATTTGTTGTTGGCCGTTTCATCGGTCGCCCAGGCTGAACCGGCGAAACCCAATTTGATCGTCATCCTGGCCGACGACCTGGGATACGGCGATCTCGGGTGCTACGGCGCGAAATACCCGACGCCGGCGCTGGACCAGATGGCGGCGGAGGGCTTTCGCTCCACCGACTTGATTTCGGCGGCCAACGTCTGCACCCCCGCGCGCGCCGCCCTGCTCACCGGGCGCTATCCGGGCCGCGCCGGACTGCCAACCTACCGCAGTCCGGACAAGCAGGATCACTACGGCCTGCACCCCGACGAGGTCACCATCGCCGAACTGCTCAAACCGGCCGGCTATCGGTCGCTGGCAGTGGGGAAGTGGCACCTCGGATTCCGGATGGAGGGCGCGCATCCCATGGATCAGGGGTTTGATGGCTACTTCGGGCTGCCCTACAATTATTCGACCAAGCACGACCCGTGGAACCAGGCGCTTTTCCGCGACCGCGAGATGATCGCGAAGAAGGTGAAATTTCCCCACATCACGCCGCGTTACAATGAGGAGGTGGTCAAATTCATCGAGAATCAATCGGCGGATCAGCCATTCTTCATCTACATGGCGCATCAGATCGCGCATTCGCCGATTGCGCCGGGCAAGGCGTTTCTGGGGAAATCGAAGCATGGCAAGTATGCGGACTTTGTGACGGAGCTCGACGACAGTGTCGGGCAGGTGTTGCAAGCGCTGCGCGACAATGGCCTGGATGAAAATACGCTGGTGGTGTTCCTCGCCGACAACGGGCCGGCGAAGGCCGGATCGGCAGGCCTTCTGGCCGGCAGCAAATACACCACGATGGAAGGCGGGCACCGCGTGGCGGGCATCTTCCGCTGGCCCGGCAGGATCCCGGCAGGGCGGGTGTCCGACGTCACGCTCTCCAGCATGGATTTGCTGCCGTTGTTTTGCGATCTCGCCGGGGTTGCGCTGCCGGGCGACCGGACCATCGACGGCAAGAACATTCGCGACGTGGTGCTCGGTCAGGACGCCGAGTCACCGCATGATTTTTTGTATTACTACAATGGCCTCAATCTGCAGGCGGTGCGCCAGGGGAAGTGGAAGCTGCATCTTCCGCGCACGAAAGCCGATCAACCCTACTGGGGGCAGGTGAGCAGAAACCGCAGCTTCGTGGAACTGGATCAGCCGTTTCTGGTCAATTTGGAGCGCGATATCGGCGAAACGAAAAACGTGGCCTCGAATTATCCCGAAGTCGTTGCCACACTTCTGAAAGAGGCCGACCGAATCCGCGCGGAACTTGGCGATGCCAGCCAGGCGGGGACAGATCGGCGTCCCTACTGGCGCGATGAGAATCTTGCCGACTGATCCCGCCCGCTATGGTCATGCAAGGATGGATCCGCCCACACGAAACTTCGCAACCAACGTGGCGAAAACGATGACGAAACCTTTGCCAAGCCTCAGAATGTTTCTCTCGAAAAAAAACCATGAACCACCTTCTCATTCAATCGTGCACGGCTGCCCCCAGGTTGTACTCATGGAGTGCCGGGAATTCCGACCCGATGGAAGCCCGCGGGCGCGCGGCGGCGGAGCGTCCGTCATTGATGGCGGGGCTTTTTGTTTCACGAAGAACGTGCGCGGATGAAGGAGGATCGCCCGTGGTTCGCCCAATGCATGTCCGGGGATCCCGCCGTGGCCGGTTTTCTCGATTCAAAGCGACATTTCGGGATGTGTCCTTGGGGCGGGTGACGTTTGAGCGTCCCGGCCGATACAATCTCGTGGTCAAGGCCGTAGAACTATGCCCCTTGGCGTATTCAATACGGCAGGGGCCTGATGATGCTGCGCGAAGTGGTGCTGTCGCCTGTCAGAAAATAGTCCGCCTCCATGATGAAATCCATTGGTTCCAGATCACGCCGAGTTGCTGCCGAAGTGGTCGGGTTGGCAAATCGAATCGAGGATCGGATTTCCTAACAATATTTACCAAATGAATCATCGAAGAACAGTGAACATGAAAAGCATAACGGCATGGAAATCGCTCTCGGCAGTCATTTGGCTGGGTAGCCTGCAGGCGGGTGCGGCGGGTGAATCGTGGACCATCGACACGCAGTCGGAGTGGACGAGCCAGCTCCTGCGGCATGAGGGATTGGAGCTTGCCGACGGCATGGCATCGCCCGCCGCGGAATCGGCCACGCTGCAGAGCGCGTTAAAGCGTTTCCCGGAGAAACGCCGCGCGGCATCGATCACGATCGATCAGTCGCCAGTTTGGCAGAATTGGGAGCCGGCGGGAAACCTCGGCCCGCAGAATACGAGAAACGCGCCGATTTTCCTCCGCATGGGAGATCAGGATTACTGGATTTTCGCGGGATACGGCGGAGCGCCGAAAAAGGGAAAGAAGGGTGCCACGGAAGTTGGCAAACCTGCGACCCTGGAGGGTTTTGATATCCCGCTCGTGACGACGGCGGATCCGCATCAGTTCGTTGCTCCGGGTGGGCTGAAGGGCGGCAAGGGCGGATACCATGCCTGGCAGAGCCGCGATATGGTGAACTGGGTCTATCACGGTCCGGTCACGCCCGGCCATGCCGGCAACGCGACGACAGCGGAGCTTGTGGATGGCAACGCCTATATCTATTATGATTATCCGAATGATGAGGACCCGCACCTCGTGATTGATTCCGATCTCACCGATGGCAAGCCAGGCAAGGACATGGGGCTGGCATTCAAGGACCCCTCGCATGGATCCGACTGCGCGGTGATCCGCGATCTGGATGGGAAATTCCACATGATTCTGGAGGACTGGAGCCCGATTGACGCGTCGACCCACGCATGGGATTCGCCGCTGGCGATGCACGCGGTGAGCGCGGATGGCATCCGGGATTTCAAGATCCTCCCGCCGCCGGTGGACGAGCGCACCAATCCCACCGGGAAGTTCGCCGAGTATTTCCACCCGCACTGGCACCAGACGGACCCCGAAAACTATCCCGGCAAGCGGGTGCCCGTGGACATTCCACAGCACCGGATGAAGGCGGGCGACATCCGCGCGGCGGCACGTTACGAGATCCACGAACCCGAGCAGGATGCCTATGGCGACTGGGCGGCCATCTCGATCGGCGGCCAGTATTATCTGTTCTGCGATTTCGATCCCTCCACCGCCCATGGCGACAAGAACGCGATGAGCGTCGCGTGGTTCACCTCATCCGATATCAACAAGCCATTCGAGTTTTGCGATCATGTCGGCAAGGGGCATCCGGATCCGGACATCATGTTTGCCGAAGGCCGCTTCTATCTGCTCACCCAGACGCCGCAGGACTACGTCAGTCCGGGCCCGTGGGTCGATGGAGTCGAGTTGCGCGTCGGGGTGGATGCCGACAACGATGGGGCGGTCGACCAATGGACCGACTGGCAGAGCGTGAAGGAAAGCTACGAGGCGGTTCCCGGGTTTGCCAAACAAGTGGCGAAGATGCCCGCCGCGCTCGACTTGAGCGGGCTCCCCGCCGCTTACGGATTCCAATTTGAAGTCCGGCTGACGGATGCCACCGCGAACAAGGCGAAACCCATTTTGGACAAAATCACCCTCAGCTTTGGAGAATAAATCATCATGAAAAACCGATTGCGATGGATTGCCGGTATGCTGCTGTCGGTGGGTGCGCTGAATGCTGCCGAGCTGTATGTGGATCCTGCGGGAAGTGACGGCAATCCGGGATCGAAAGACAACCCGCTGGCCACGCTGAACGGGGCGCGGGCGCTGATCGCCGCGAAGCAACTTGCGGGCAGGGAACCGGTCACTGTTTGGGTGGCGGGCGGAAGCTACTCGCCCGGTGAAACGCTGGCGTTTCGTGAGGGCGATTCCGGCTCTGCGGAGGCGCCGGTTTCCTACCAGGCGGTGCCGGGCGCGACGGTCACCCTGAAGGGCAGTCTGCCCGTCGATCCGGCGGCATGGAAACCGTGGAAGGATGGTATCTATCAACAATCGCTCAAGGGCACTGCGCTGGAAGGGCACGAGTTCAACCAGCTGTTCATGTCCGGCGAACGGATGGTGCGCGCGCGTTATCCGGACTGGGACTATGCGAACCCGCTGCGCACCGGCAAGGGCTACCTGCACGCCGGCGGCAAGGATGCGCCGAGCATGGCGAAGATCTGCTGGAACAAGGGGGCGCTGGATGACCGCGTCAAACAATGGAAGACTCCGGAGAAAGGCATCGTGCATGCATTTCACTCGCACAACTGGGGGAACTTCCAGTTCCGCATTGGCAAGGTGGATGCGGCAAGCCGCACCATTCATTTCAGCGAAGGCGGCTGGCAGGCCCAGCGGCGCGAGCGCGGGGTGGGTGCCAAGCGCGGGCATGCCTCGCCGTTCTACATCGAGAACCTCTTCGAGGAACTGGACGCGCCATTTGAATGGTATCACGACGCCGGAACTGACACGCTCTATTTCAAACCGCCGGCCGGCTTGGACCTCGCCACGGTCACGGTCGAGGCCGCGGTGCTCGACCGCCTGATCGACGTGGAAGGCGCGCGGCATCTGCACTTCGACGGGTTTCACCTGACCCAGACGCGGGCGACATTCATGCAGCCCTACGAAGATCTGGCACGCGGCGACTGGGCGGTTCATCGCGGTGGCGCGGTCTACTTCAAGGACAGCCGGAACTGCTCGGTGAAGGATTTCCACATCGAAAAAATCGGCGGCAACGGAATCTTCGTCGATGGCTTCAACGAGGACATTCACATTTCCGGCTGCCTGATCGAGGACACCGGCGAGAGCGCGGTCTGCTTCGTCGGCAACCCGAAGGCGGTGCGGGAGTATCAAACGTGGGTCAGCGACAAGCGGGGTGTCTATCAGGACCTCGAACCCGGACCTAAGACGGAGGACTACCCGCGCAATTGCAGCGTGAGCAATTCGATCACCCGGGATGTGGGCGTGTATGGCAAACAAACGTCCGGCGTGCTGGTTTCGATGGCGATGGACATCACCATCGACCACGTCAGCGTCTATCGGATCGCCCGCGCGGGAGTCACCTTCAACGACGGCACCTGGGGCGGACACGTGATGTCAAACTGCGACATCTACGACACCATCCTGGATACCGGCGAACATGGCCCGTTCAATTCCTGGGGGCGTGAGCGGTTCTGGCACTTTTCCGGCAAAACCAAGATGACCAAGGATTGGGTGAAGCTCGACTCGCTCAAGCCGAACATCCTGCGCAACAACCGCGTGGGGAACTACCGGTCTTCGGTCAGCGCGGGAAACTGGACGATCGATCTTGATGACGGGTCCTCGCTCTATCAGATCCATGACAACCTGATGATTGGCTCGACCCTCAAGCTGCGCGACGGGTATTTCCGGACGGTCACCAACAACATCATGGTGAGCGCCGTGCCGCTCGGGTTTCACGTCTGGCCGGCCGACAACTCGGAGGATGTGTTCGAGCGCAACATCACGGTGGTCGCCGGGGCGGTGGAGGGAAAGGCCCGGCCGACGACCTCGTTGATCGGTCCGGCGCGCATGCCCAAAAACATCCGGGATTGGGGCCGGATCGACTACAACCTGTGGTGGAATGTGAACCACCCCGATTTCACGGTCGGCAGGCAGATCACCAGCCTGAAGCAGTGGCAGAAGTTCCAGGGCCGCCACAGCGTGTTCGCGGACCCGATGTTTGTGGATCCGGCGAACCGGAACTATCAGGTGAAGCCCGGCTCACCGGCGCTGAAGCTTGGTTTCAAGAACTTCCCGATGGACCAGTTCGGCCACCGGATGACGCGGATCATGAATGTGCAGCACCAGTTTGTGGACGCCGCCGACGTGGTGATCCGCGCCGATGCGCGCGGCGGTCAGGTTCACTACACGGTGGACGGTTCCGAACCGACGGCCGACTCGCCGCGGTATTCCCAGCCGGTCCGGATTGCGGAAAACACGACGGTGCGCGCCAACACCTTCGATGCGCAGGGTCACGCGGTGGGGTTTGAGGACCGTGTCGCGTTTGAAAAGGTCGGCCAGGTGAAACACCAGAGCTGGCTGGCGTCGTTGCTGGCGGCGGAATTCGTGGCTCCTGAAAAGGCGGGCAAGGAAGTGGCCGAGCGTGAACCGCGCACGCTGCAATGGGCCGGCATGGAATTGGTGAGCATCGCCGACTTTCCGGATACCATCGACGCCACCGGCGGTCAGGCGACCGGCGTGTATGTCCAAGGCATCGCCGCAGGATGTGCCGCCCTGAAAGCCGGCCTCAGGGAGGGCGACACGATCATCCGCCTCAACTCGCAGGAAGTGCGCGGCCTGGAGGACCTGGAGCGCGCACTGAAAAAGGCCGGCGGTGAGGTCCGGGTTCGGGTTTTCCGGAACTATCAGCAGCACGACTATTCCTTCCAACCTTGAACGTTCGACCTGAGATGAAATTGCGAAACCTGTTGGCCACCCTGTTAGTCGGCACCATGTCCTGCCACGGGGCCGGGAAGCTTCCGAATGTCGTTTTGATTTTCGCGGATGATTTGGGCTACGGCGACCTCGGGTGTTACGGGGCGACCAAGATCAAGACTCCGAACATCGACAAGTTGGCCGCCGAAGGATGCCGGTTCACCGACGCGCATTCGAGTTCCGCGGTGTGTTCGCCCTCCCGCTACGGCTTGCTCACCGGCGAGTATCCGTTTCGCAAGAACTTCTGGGGCCCCGTGGGCGATGCCGAGCCGCTGACCATTGACGACTCGCGCGACACGCTTGCGGACGTGTTCAAGAAAGCCGGCTATGCGACGGCCTACTTCGGCAAATGGCATCTCGGATTCGGCGAGAGCGCGCCGGACTGGAATCGCGAACTCGAGCCGGGTCCGCTGGAGCTTGGCTTCGATTTCTTTTTCGGTGTTCCCTGTGCCAACAGCGTGCCGCCCTATGTCTATGTGGAGAACCACCACGTCGTCGGTTTGGATCCGGACGACCCGATCGGCATGCACAAGAAGGTGTATGCGGTTCCCATGGAGGAAAAGGGGGCCGGTCGCATTGGTGGCGGGAAAAAGGCGCACGAGCTTTACGTGGATGAGCAGATCGGAACGAATCTCACCGAGCGCGCGATCAAGTGGATGGGCGGAGCGGAGCAGCCGTTTTTCCTGATGCTTTCGACGACCAACATCCACCATCCCTTCACTCCGGCGCCGCGGTTCAAGGGCAGCAGCGAAGCGGGGCGCTATGGCGACTTCGTCCAGGAGCTGGATTGGATCACGGGACAAATCACGGGATTTCTCGAAGAACAGGGGGGCGCCGACAATACGCTGGTGATTTTTACCAGCGACAACGGCGGCATGCTCAACATGGGTGGCCAGAATGCGGTCAAGCTTGGGCATGACATCAACGGCAAGCTGTTGGGGTCGAAATTCGGTGCCTGGGAGGGTGGACACCGGGTGCCGATGATCGTGCGCTGGCCGGGCAAGGTGCCGGCCGGAACGACGTCGGACGCGCTGATCAGTCATGTCGATTTCCTCGCCACCTTCGCGCAGCTCACCGGCACCCGTCTGGATGACCGGCGGGACAGTCTGGGCCAGCTGGCGACCCTGACCGGAACGGCCGAGGAACCGGTGCGGACGGAACTCGTCATTTGTCCCAACAGCCCGCTGCATTTGTCGATCCGCAGCGGAGACTGGGTCTACATTCCGGCCCGGGGTGAGGGCGGCTTTCAAGGGAAGGTGGTCGGGCAAAAACGATTGGGAGGGGCGGCGTCGGTCGCCTTCATGCGGCGCGGCAACAGCGACGTGGAGAACGGTAGAATCCGGCTCGATGCGCCCAAGGCCCAGCTTTACAATCTGAGCGAGGACCCCTCGCAGACGACCAATGTGATCAAGGATCATCCGGAAGTCGCCGAAGCGCTGGCGAAGCGTCTGGCAAAGGAACGCGCCACCATTCCGAAAACGAAGCGGATAGGTTGGATCAACATCAATCTCAAGAAGAAGTAGGTTCAAGATTCCATGCACAAAGAACCACAGTCCAATCACGATGGGGCCGGACGGTCGCGGAGCGCGGCATTTTCGCGTCGCGACATGCTCCAGCTCGGCACGCTGGGGGTCGTCGGCTGGTCGTTTTCCGGAGCGCCGGCGATGGCCGGGCCGTTTTCGAAAGAAGACGCCGCCAAGCACCTGATTCCGGCCGAAAAGAAATTGTCGCCGCAGTGGCTGGCATCGCTCACCGAGCGCGGGGCGCCCGAGGTGTTTCAGGGGAAGGATCTCAATTATGTCGGCATGCCGATCGGAGGGATGGGTTGCGGCCAGCTTTACCTCGGTGGCGACGGCAAGCTCTGGCTGTGGGACATTTTCAAGAGCAACTACTACCGGGTGCCGAATCCGGGAAACAGGATTCTCGCGTTTCCGATGGGCGGGCACTACGCCAAGCCGGTCGCGCAGGGTGAGAAATACAGTGCCGCGAATGGTGTGGACGTCGAGCAAGGCTTTCTCATCCGCACCAAGGCGGGCACCAGGACGCTCGACCGCCAGGGGTTTTCCGACATTCGCTTTCGCGGCGAATATCCGGTCGGCAAGGTCAGCTATGCGGACCAGGATTTTCCGGTCACGGTTAGGTTGGAGGCGTTCAGTCCCTTCATCCCGCTCAACGCGAAGGACTCGGCGATTCCGGCGACGGTGATGCGATTCACCGTGACCAACCCGTCTGACAAATCGATCGCGGTCGACCTCGGCGGATGGCTGCAGAACGCAACCTGCCCCTACCTGCCGAAAGACGCTCAAGGCGAGCGCCGGAACCGTTATGTGAAATCCAAGGGGCAGTCCGGCATCCTGAGCACCATCGAGGGCAAGGGTCTGGAGGACAAGCACGGCTATGGCTCGATGAGCCTGGCGTTGCTGCATCGCCCGGGTGAGGAGGGCATCGAGGTCAAGGTGGTCACCTCGCTCGATGGCGCAAACGGACCGGCCGGCTTTGTCGATCAAGCGTCTTCGGCGGATGCGGCGGCGCCGGCCGCGAAAGCGCTCGCCGAGCCACTTGCCGGCGGATTGTTCGTCGGATTCAACCTGGCGCCCGGTGAATCCAAGACGGTCGATTTTGCGATCACTTGGTATTTCCCTAACTACGCCGAGATCGACGGCAAGCCGCTCAAGGGGAGCCGGCAGGATTCCCGGCATATCTTCCGTGGCAGAAAGCGCTTTTACAGCAATCACTTCAGCTCAGCCGGAGCGGTCGCCGAGTATCTAACCAGCGACGACAAGCGGGTGCTGCGGGACACGCTCGCGTGGAACGAGACCTGGTATGACAGCACGCTGCCCTACTGGCTGCTCGACCGGACCTTCATCGGGCTCGACTGCATCGCAACGCAGACGTTTCATTATTTTGAAAATGGCCGCCCGTATGGCTGGGAAGGCGTCGAGTGCTGTCCGGGCACCTGCACGCACGTCTGGTATTATGCGCAGGCCTTGGGGCGCGTGTTTCCGGAAATTGAGAGAGCCTTCCGCGAGAAGGTCGACTTTGTTCCGGGCATCGGAATGGTAGCCGAATCCGGGATGATCCGGGACCGCGGCGAGTTCCACCTGAAGGGCGGGAAGGAAGCGCTGGACGGGCAGGCCGGCAGCGTCATGCGCGTCTATCGGGAACACCAGATGTCGGCCGACGATGCCTTCCTGCGCCGCATGTGGCCGAACGTGAAGAAAGCCACCGAGTTTCTCATCAGCAAGGACGCGGATGACAACGGCATTTGGGAGGGGGCGCAGCCGCACACGCTCGATGCCGCCTGGTATGGGCCGATGGGCTGGTTGAGCAGCATCTATCTCGGAGCGCTGGCGGCGGCCGAAGCGATGGCGAAGGAGGTCGGTGACGATGCCTTTGCGACACGTTGCCGCACGTTGCTGGACCGCGGCTATGAGAACCTCGTGGCCGAAGTCTTCGACGGCGAATATTTCATTCACAAGCCGACCGGGAAGAAAGCGCTCAACAGCAACAAGGGCTGCCATATCGATCAGGTGATCGGGCAGGCCTGGGCGCATCAGGTGGCATTGGGCCGGATCATTCCGAAGAAGGAAACCGTTTCCGCACTCAACAGCATCTGGAAATACAACTTCGCGCCGGATGCCGGGCAGTATGCCCTCGACCACAGGGAAATCGAAGCGGCGTTCCGCTGGTATGCGATGCCGGGCGAGGCGGGCCTGCTGATGACCACCTGGCCGAAGGGCGGAGCCAAGGAAGCCATTCCGGGCAACAAACTGCGCTCTCCAAAGAACCCCGATCGCTTCACCAGTGTGGGCGGCTACTTCAACGAATGCATGAACGGCTTCGAGTATCAGGTGGCCGCGCACATGGTGTTCGAAGGGGAACCGGAATCCGAACTTGTCGAAAAGGGGCTCGCGATCACCAAGGCGGTGCACGAGCGCTACGGCGCGGCAAAACGCAACCCCTACAACGAGATCGAATGCGGCGACCACTACGCGCGATCGATGGCGAGCTACGGGGTGTTCCTCGCCGCCTGCGGCTACGAGTATCACGGACCAAAGGGCTACCTCGCATTCGCGCCGCGCATCCACCCGGAAGACTTCAAGGCGCCATTCACCACGGCGGAAGGCTGGGGGAGTTTCTCGCAGCAGGTGGAGCAGGGACAGCAGTTGGAAACATTGGAACTGCGTCATGGCCAATTGAGCTTGAAGACAATGGCCTTCGCGCCGGTCGAAGGTTCCCGCGCCAGCACGGTCCAGGTCGAGCTCGACGGCCAGCCGATCGCTGCCGGGTTCAAAACAGAAGGCGGACGCTATGTTCTGAGCTTTGGCAAGGAACTGAAGTTGACCGCTGGGCAGGCTTTGCAAATTCGTTTTGTTTGAAAATGATGAATCGGTATTTGAGAAGAATATTCCCAGTTTGCCTGGTGCTGCTGTTTTGCTGTGCGGATGTCCATGCGGGTGATCCGACGCGCGTCGCCTGTGTCGGCGACAGCATCACTTATGGCTTTGGCATCGAGAAGCGGAAGGCGCTGAGCTATCCCGCGCAGCTTCAGGGATTGCTGGGAGACCAGTGGATCGTCGGCAACTTCGGCAAGAACGGGGCGACCGTTTTGAAAAAAGGACACGCCCCGTATTGGAAAGCCCCGCAATTCAGGGCGGCGAAGAAGTTCCTGCCGGATGTCGTGATCATCAAGCTGGGCACCAACGATTCCAGACCGCAAAACTGGCCTCAGCACAAGTCCGACTATGTGGCGGACTATGTCGATCTCATCCGCGGTTTTCAGAATCTGGCCAGCAAGCCGACCGTCTGGATCTGCACGCCGGCGCCAGTATATCCGGGAGCTGCGGTTAGGAAAAACAGGTTCAGCGACACTGTGATCCGGGAGGAGGTGATTCCGCTGGTTCACAAGGTTGCTGAGGAGGCTGGAGTAGGAGTGATCGATCTGCAGTCGGCTCTGAGCGACCAGGCATGGTTTTCCGATGGTGTGCATCCCAATGCCCGGGGCGCGCACGTGATCGCGAAAACGGTTGCCGAGGCATTAAGCGCCGACCATGAGCGGAAGCGGAAGCCCACAGATCCTGTGGTGAGCGAAAGCGATGAAAAGAAGCCGAACTTCGTCATCATCCTCACCGATGACCAGGGGTATCAGGATTTAGGCTGTTACGGCTCGCCAAACATCAAGACGCCACACATCGACCGGATGGCCGCCGAGGGGATGAAGTTCACCAGTTTCTATGCCCAGACCGTTTGCGGGCCTTCGCGGGCATCGCTGCTAACGGGTTCGTATCCCATGCGCACTGAGCGCGACCCCGGCGACGACGGCCTGATGCCGCATCCGGCGCTTTCGCTCAATGAAGTCACCATCGCGGAAATCCTCAAGCCGCTCGGCTACCGCACTGCCATGATCGGGAAATGGGATTTGTCCGGCCGCCAGAAAGCTTTCAATGTCGACCTGCACCCCGGCAACCAGGGGTTTGACGAGTCGTTCTGGACGGAAAACAGCCGCGACGGAGCGATCCGGAAGGGCGCCAGGATGGCGATCAAGAAGCCTGATCGGTCGGCCCTGACGAGACTCTACACGGACAAGGCGATCGACTTTGTCGAGCGCTCGAAGGACCAGCCGTTTTTCCTCTATCTCGCGCATGTCATGCCGCACACAAAGTTGGCGGTGTCCAGGGAGTTCAAGGGGAAATCGAAGGCCGGGCTCTACGGAGATGTCATTGAGGAACTCGATTTCAATGTCGGCCGCCTGCTGACCCGCATCAAGGAGCTGGGGCTGGATGAAAACACCTGGGTGATCTTCACCAGCGACAACGGCCCATGGTGGATACAAGGTCCTCATGCCGGACACTGTGAACCGCTGCGCAGTGCGAAAACCAGCACCTATGAGGGCGGGCTGCGGGTGCCCTTCATCGTCCGCGCTCCCGGCAAAGTGCCGGCAGGAAAAACTTGCGACCTCGTCTGCGCCAATATCGACCTGCTCCCCACCATCGCCAAACTCAGCGGCGCGAAAGTGCCCGGCGACCGGGTGATCGACGGCCTGGACATTTCCGGAATTTTCCGGGGATCCCAGGTCGTGCTGAACCGCCCGTATTTCTACTACCAGCACCAGGCGCTGCGCGCCGTCAGGCTGGGGGATTGGAAGCTGCACCTGCCTCATTCCGCCCTCGACCGCACGAAAGAAGGGAAACAATGGCAATCACACGTTCCGCCAGCGGATCGTCCCTACATCGAGGAACTCACTCTCTACAACCTCAAGGACGACATCGGGGAAACGACCAACGTCGCCAAGGCGCATCCGGAAATCGTCGATCAGCTGATGAAGCAGATTGTGTTCGCAAAGCACGACATCGGCTATCATGATGTGAAGGGAAGGAATACCCGCAGGAAGTAGTCATTGATGTTAGGTTTCATGAGAACCAGGAAGCTCACTTTGATGGCTGCCTGTTGTCTTGCAGGCTTGTGGAGTCCGCTTGCCACGGCGGAGACGGGCAAACCCAACATCCTGCTGATCTATGTGGATGACATGGGATACCGCGAGCTGGGCGACTGGAACATGGACGGCGCCGGCCGCCCGAAGAACGGCTATCCCGGCAACCTGAACCAACCGGATTTCACCGAAAAAGGCCGCAAGAACTAACCCGGTTCACCACCAATCAACCAAGCACCCGGGTCGAAACTGAAACCATCCCATGAGCACGGGAGCAGGTCTTCTTTTACGCGCTGGTGTTTCGGGTTGATGCGGATCAGTGAGGGTAAAGCCGGGATGCCGGCGGATCTGGCGGGACAGTCGGGTTCCGGGGACAGGATTGTCCCCACTCGTGTGCCCGGCATGGGCATGAACTTAACAATTGAAACGTATTGGACGGACTGAGTGACAGCAACCGTAGTGAAAGGCAAGGTCGCCACCGTGAGGTGAGTGAGCCGAAAGAAGCCCGTAGCGAAGGCACGACCGTAGGAAAACGAACTGGAAGTGAGGCCGCGATGCGGGCGATGAGCGTGCTAGAAAGCGCAAAATCCAACCGTCACCGAAAGACGCATCGGGTAGATCCAGACGGCACGGGCCGAAAGTTCATGCACCTTACCCGGGGAGGTCTCTTGCGTGAGAGCGCGGGAGAAGTCAGCAGAGGTCATAGTAGCGCCGAAGGCCGTGAAAGCGGCTGGAGCGAAGGACCGAAGAACCAACAGAAGGCGATCAGCCGACGAACCCCTGGTGTCGTCGCGAGAAGTCCTGCGAAACGAATCCGGAGTGGCAACTACGGCAGCTACCGGGCTCGGTGGGGCAAGGCGGGAGGGTGGATCCTTCCTCAGCCCGAACCACGCGGATGCGAGCGGCCCCCATGGAGGCAGGAGGTGGAAGAAGATGCCTGAAGACAACCCGAAGGAGCCGACGCTGGAAGCAGTGTTGGCAGCACAAAATCTCCAAGCGGCATGGCTGGCGGTGAAAGCCAACGGCGGAGCCCCAGGAGTGGACAAGATGGACATGGAGCAAAGCGTCCGACACTTGCGCGAGCACTGGGCGAGGATCCGTGAAAAGCTGCTGGCAGGCACGTATGTGCCCGGAGCAGTGCGAGCGGTGAAGATCCCCAAGGCAAACGGAGGAGAGCGTGAGCTTGGCATCCCCAACATCGTGGATCGAGTGATCCAGCAAGCCATCCATCAAGTCCTGAGTCCGGTGTGGGAGCCGGAGTTCAGCGACCATAGCCACGGCTTTCGACCACGGCGTAGTGCGCACGATGCGGTGAAAGCCGCCCGTGGCTACGTGAAGGAAGGCAAGACGTGGGTGGTGGACATCGACCTGAAGAGCTTCTTCGATCAGGTGAACCACGACAAACTGATGCATCAGTTGCGAGGCAGGATCGGGGATAAAAGGATGCGGGCACTCATCGGAGGGTATTTACGCGCCCCGATGCAGCAGCCCGACGGCAGCAAGGAAAAGCGCTCGAAAGGCACGCCGCAAGGCGGCCCCCTCAGCCCCCTGCTGGCCAACATCTACCTCGACCCGTTGGATAAAGAACTCGAAAAACGAGGGGTGAGCTTCGTTCGCTACGCGGACGACATCGCCATCTTTGCCAGCAGCGAGCGCAGCGCGGAGCGCATCTACCAAGGAGTGGTGGCATGGATCGAGAAGCATCTGAAGCTTGAGGTCAACCGTGACAAAAGCGGCACCGGGCCGACCGGAAAGAGCAGTCTGCTGGGCTTTCGGATCTTCGAAGACGGGAAAGTGGGCGTGAGTCCGAAGAGCGTCGAGAGGCTCAAGACGAAAGTGAGGCAGCTGTGGGAGGCGCGGCAAAGTCTGACCAGCGAGCAACTGCGAGATCAGTGGCAACGGTACATCCGAGGGTGGTGGAACTACTTCAAGCTCGCCGATTGGCAGCGGGAAGTCACCAACCTGAGTGGATGGATACGGAGACACATGCGCAAATGCTTTTGGCTGAGATGGAAAACGCCGCGAGGACGCATCAACGCGATGAAAAGGCTAGGAGTTCGAGGGCGCGCACTCGGACAGGGTTACAGCAGTCGTGGGGCGTGGCCGATGGCCCGCCATCCCGCGGTGCAACAAGCCCTGAAGAATCGCGTGCTCAAACGCTACGGGTTCATCATCCCTTGGGAAGTCGCATCAGCATCTGGAGTCGGCAGGTGAATAGAAGCTGGGTTCAACCGCCGGATGCGGAAAACCGCATGTCCGGTGGTGTGGAAGGGGCATGGGGCGCAATCCCCATGACCCCATCCGATCCTTGGAATGGGCGGGAAGACGGATGGGCTTTGGCGGGTAGCGCCCTGCGGGCTGGTGGGGTTCGGCGATCATGCATCGCCGCTCCTGCGGGTGGGCTCTGGGGAAGACGGACGCCCCGGCGGTGCGTCCCTACGGGGGAATGGGCGGGTCGTGGGCGGGTGCATGGGCGGAAGACGGAGGGGCTTTGGCGGGTAGCGCCCTGCGGGCTGGTGGGGGTTCGGCGATCATGCATCGCCGCTCCTGCGGATGGGCTCTGGGGAAGACGGACGCCCCGGCGGTGCGTCCCTACCGGGGAATTAGCAGGTCATGGGCGGGGTTGTTAGTTTGTTAGAGCGATGCGGTAGAATTGGTTGTCGGTGGCTTGGGTTGTTAGGGTTTTGGTGGTGGTGAGGTCGGTGGGGCCGGCGGTGGTTTCGGAGTTGGCGACTTTGGTCCAGGCTCCGGTGAGGGTTTCGCTGGTTTCGATGTGGTAGGTGGCTGCGGGGAATGATTGCCAGCGGAGGGTGACTTCGTCGGCGTCGTTGCGGGTGATGGAGGTGATTTTGAAGCCGGATGCCGGGTCGAGTCGGTCGTAGGTGCCGTTGGCATTGTCGTCGCGGAGGGCTTCGAGCGGGATTTGGTAGAGTTCGTTAGGGTCGAGGTTGGTGTCGGAGTTTCCGGTGGGTGCCTGGGCGGCGAGGATTCCGGCGTCGGCGGTTTGCCAGGCGCAGGCGCTGAGGAAGAGATCGCCGGGGAGGGAACCGAAGGCGGCGGCGATGTCGATGGTGCCTTCCATTTGCTGGCCGGCTCCGCCGCGTGCGGTGGCGGTGGCTGCGGTGCCGGCGTTGAACCAGCCGATGAAGTCGCCATCGCTTTCGGCGGCGAGGAAGGGGCCGGTTTCCGGCAGGGCGATGAGCCCGGATTTCGCCCACGGGGCGGGGGATGCGGCGGCTTCGAGTGCCGAGCCGCCGATGAGGATGAAATGGTCGTTGCCGTTTGCGGGTTCCGGGTTCCAGGTGGCGACGTAGAGGGTGTTTCCGCGGAGCGCGGCGTAGAGCGTCATGCCGGGGGACGAGAGCAGGTAGCCTTCGGAGTCCGCGACGCCGTCCATGGTGAAGGCGGGGGCGGTGCCGTTGGCGAGGGTGACGCAGCTGGGGGTGGTTTCGGCGGAGTCGCCGTCGGCATTGCGGGCGGCGACGGTCCAGCAGTAGGTGGCGCCGGGGGTGAGGCCGCTGACCTGATAGGAGGTGTCGGTTGTGGTGGCGATGGTCTGGCCGCCCTGGCGGAGGACGTATTCGGTGGCGCCTGAGCCGGCGTTCCAGGCGAGGATTGCGGCGGTGGTTCCGTCGGCGGCGGCGAAGAGGTTGGCGGGAGTGGCGGGCGGGCTGCCGTTGTTGTCTCCGCTGCCGTCGTCCTCGACGTAGACGTGCTGGATGCCGGATTTGCGGGTGTTGCCGTTGGTGTCGGTGGCTTCGATGTAGTAGTCGACGAGCTGGTTGCGGATGCCGGGTATGGTGGTGTCGGTGACTTTGGCGAAGTAGTAGTCGGCGATGGCGGCGGGCTGGATGAAGAAGTTGATGTCGCCGGGGTCGCTCGGGTTGTCGCCGGGGTTGGCATCCGGGTTGTAGGTGGGATCGATGGTGCGGCGGGTCATCGGGATGTCGATCCATGGCCCGACTTCGCTGCCGCCGGCGTAGGTTTCGTTGTCGGTGGAGGACATCGAGTTGGTGCCGTCGTTGTCGACGCGGACCTTGAGGGTGGCGGACTGGACGCCGGAGACGTCGTGGATGTGGGACCAGACGGTGAATTCGGAGTCCCACGGGTCGACGCCGTTGAAGCCGATGGGGCGGTAGCCGATGTGGTTTCCCCAGTCCATGCCGCCGGGGTTCCACGGCCAGCGCTGGGGTTTGAAGATGGTGGGCGGGGTGGTTTCCGTGGAGGCGCGGGCGTCGACGTAGGACTTGAGGCTGCCGGATCCGTGGTCGACCTCGAGGGCGCGGCGCTGGGCGAGCGAGGGTTTCATTTCGTCGTCCAAACTAGACCCGTAGTAGAGGAAGCCGGAGTCGAGTCCGCCGAGGAAGAAGTGCCACGCCTGCTCGACGATGTTCGGGTTGTTGTCGGTGCCGTCGGATTGGGTGGGTTCCTGGATTTTCCATGCCTCGACGGTGCCGCCGTCGGCGGTCCAGAGGGCTTCGGCGGTTTCGAGGTAGTTGGCGCCGGCGGTGACGACGGCCCACGAGCGGAAGTCCTCGCTGAAGCCCGGGGTTTCGAAGTCGGCCCAGGTTTTCGGGTTGTCGGGGTCGTATGCCGCGCTGGAGCGGTCGGTCTGGGGCGGGAACAGCCAGTGGTAGAAGGCGGGGGAGCCGCGGTCGTCGGCGTTGACCCAACTGCCGTCCTCGACGTGCACGGTGTCGAGGTTGGCGTGGTCGAAGGACGCGAGGTAGTGTCCGATGGTGGAGGGTTGGTAGCCGTTTGAGGCGATGGCGTTCATGAGGTTCGGCACGCTTTCGAAGTAGTAGCTGTTTCCGCCGCCCCAGGCGTTGTCGCCGTCGTGTGCCATGAGGACGATGGCGGGGTGGCCGGGGTCGGTGGCGAAGGGTGAGATGTGGGAGTCGATCTCGCCGGTGCCCATGGTGCCGAAGCCGTTCTGATAGGAAAGCTGGTCGCACATCGGGACGATGATCAGGGATTCGGCGGCGCCGGTTTTCGGGTCGATGTATTGGGCGCGGTGGGCCTGATAGGCGAAGGGGGCGGGGAAGGTGCCGCCGCGGCCGTCGATGGTGCCGCTCCACCACTGGTCGGCGGGGACGGTGGGGCCGAGGCGGTCGGCGCGGTTGGGCGGGACGTTGTTCCAGGTGCTGGTGGACGGGGTGGGGCAGACGTCGAGGTAGTTCCGGCAGGTGCGGGCGAGGTGGGAGTTTGCGACGATGGACCATTCGTATCCGAACTCGCGGAGGACGGGGATCATGGCGGGGGAGAACGCGCATTCGACCGGCCAGAAGCCTTTCGAGTGGTCGGATTTGTCCGGGTTTCCGGACCATGATTTCCACCAGATTTCGCGGAAGATGGCGATTTCCTTGTTCAGCACGGCATCGGGGAGCAGCGGGGAGAACGCGTGGTGGTAGGTCATGCCGAGGAGGTCGGCTTTGGGATTTCCGCTGGTGGTGGTCCAGCCGCGGGCTTCGGCGGTGGGGGCGTTCCATGACGGGGTGTAGCCGCCGTAGTCGGCGCGGCCGAGCGAGCCGATGTTTTCCTGGAGGGAGCCGGAGTAGGAGATGGATGCGCCGGCGTTCCAGTGGGCGGCCATGGTGGCGATCGAGTCGCGCATGCCGTGTTGGTAGGCCTGGATGCGGTCGTTTTTCGAGAAGACGGCGTCGTAGGCACCGCCGTCGCCGTCCCAGAGTTGGTTGAGCGGGTGTTCGCCGGTGGATCCCGGGTAGTAGTTTCCGGTGTCGGTTTGTTTGAGGCGGATGCTGTCGTAGGCGAACTGGTAGCGGTTGGTGCCGGGCGAGTGGGCGCCGTTGTTGTATTCCGGCCAGTAGATCGGCTGGTGCTGGTGCCAGTGGTAGGTGACGTGGACATTGGGGTTTCCGGGTGCGGTCTGTGCGAGGATGACCGCGAGTGCGGAAACGAGGGTGGGTTTCATGGAGGGCAAATGTCGGAGGGCGGTCTGGCGTTTACCGGCGGCGGGTGCAGGTGGAATTGACTTGCTGGAATGAGGGCAGGTGATGGAAGGTCACGGAATGAAAGTGGCGGGCGTGGCATTGGTTGTGGCTCTGGCGGGGGCTTCGGTTGCGGCGGGAGCCGTGGCGGTGGGGAAACCGGTGGAGTCCGCGGGGATTCACTGGCTGGGATTGTGGATGGGTTTGTTTGGCGGGCTGGCGTTGTTTCTGGCGGGGATGGAGTTGATGAGCGACTCGCTGAAGCAGGTGGCGGGAAGCCGGCTGAAGATGTTTCTCGGGAAAATGACGTCGAACCGGTTCACGGGGGCGTTTTCGGGGGCGTTCATCACGGCGATTTTGAATTCGTCTTCGGTGACGACGGTGCTGGTGGTGGGATTCATCAGCGCGGGGTTGATGTCGCTGCAGCAGAGTCTGGGCGTGATCATGGGGGCTAACATCGGGACGACGATCACGGCGCAGGTGGTGGCGTTCAACGTGACGCAGTTCGCGCTGGTGCCGGTGGCGCTGGGGTTCTTGATGCGTTTCGTGGGGAAGCGGGAGCGGGTGCGCTACCACGGCGGGGTGGTGATGGGCTTGGGGCTGGTGTTTTACGGGATGGGGCTGATGGGCGAGGCGATGGCGCCGCTGCGGACGTATGCGCCGTTTCTGGAGGCGATGGAGCGGATGGGCGATCCGGTGCTGGGAGTGCTGGCGGGGGCCTTGTTTACGGCGGTGATCCAGTCGTCCTCGGCGATGACGGGGATTGCGATTGCGATGGCCGGCGGCGGTTTGATCACGCTGGAGGCCGGGGTGGCGCTGGCGCTGGGGGCGAACATCGGGACCTGTGTGACGGCGGTGCTGGCGGCGATGGGGAAACCGCGGGCGGCGATGCAGACGGCGATGGCGCATGTGTTGTTCAACGTGTTCGGGGTGGCGATATGGGTGTTCATGATTCCGCAGTTGTGCGGGTGGGTGAGGTTGCTTTCACCGGCGCATCCGGAGCTGGAGGGGGCGGCGCGGATGGCGGCGGAGGTGCCGCGGCAGATTGCGAACGCGCACACGCTTTTCAATGTGGCGAACACGGTGTTGTTCATTGGTCTGACCCGGCCGTTCGCCAGGCTGGTGATGTGGCTGGTGCCGGACCGGGTGAAGGAGTCGGAACAAATCATTGAACCGCGGTATCTGGACGAGGAGTTGTTGCAGACGCCGGCGCTGGCGCTGGAGAACGTGCGGAGGGAGCTGGGGCATCTGGGAGATGTGACCGCGGAGATGTTCACCCAGATGGCGGACGCCGAGTGGCGGGTGAAGGAGGGGGCGATGGAGCAGTTGGTGCGGATGGATGACAAGGTGGACATTCTATCCGAAAAGATCCTGCGCTATCTGGCCTCGCTGCCGCGCGAGGAGATGGGGAGCGCCGAGGGCCGGGAATTGCTGGATCTGATGACGGCGACGGACGTGATGGAGGGCGTGGGTGATGTGTTTGAGAATGAGATCGTGGAGACGATGCGGCGGGTGAGCGCGTATGAGGTGCGGGCGAGCGAGGCGATGGAGGCGCTGATGAGGAACCTGTATCTGACGGTGAACTCGGCGTTCAAGATGGCGGTGCAGGCGGTGGTGGAGCGTGACGAGACCGCGGCCCAGGCGGTGTTGGAACTGAAGGCGAAGGTCAACGGCGAGGTCGAACGTGCGATCGTGCATCAGGCGGAGCACCTGACCATGGAAACCAAGAACCGGTTGAAGGTTTTCCGGGTGGAGATGGAGTTTGTGAACAGCCTGAAGCGGATTTACAGCCTGTCGAAGCGGTTGGCGAAGCTGGCGCTGCCGCGGGAGGTGCATGATTGACCGGCGGGGATGCGGGTGGCTGACCGGGCGGGTAAAAAAGTTGCGCCGCCACCGATCGAGTCGGTGGCAGCGCTGATGGCTTTCCGTGAACTCCCCCCGGAATCACAGATGTCGGCCAAAATTTCGAAAATTTGATAATCGCTACGTCGGGGTAGCAGGAATGCGAAATAAATATCCGGAATTAGAAGGAGTGGCTCCGCATTTTTTATCTTTTACTGAGCCTAATTCGGGGTGTTGGCAGTTATTCGAGGAATAGCTGGTGATTTCGTAATCGGGCAGGCAGGTGCCGGGGCGCTGGGGGCCGGGGTGGCCGGTGAAGAGGGCGGTTTGGAACCCGTGAATGGATGCGGGGATGATGTCCTGGAGCGGGTCGTTGCCGACGAAGAGGGTTTCCGACGGCTGGATGCCGCGCATGGCGAGTGCGCGGGCGAGAGTTTGGAAGAGGCGGGGCGAGGGTTTCGCCGCACCGTGGCGGTAGGAGAGGATGGTGAGTGCGGGGTCGAAGAGGGAGGCGGAGTGACCGAGGGTATGGAGGGTGTTGTGCTGGGCGTTTGAGAGGAGGCCGAGGGGTGTGCCGGACTGGTTGAGGGCGGCGAGGAGTTCGGGTGCGCCGGGGATCCAGGTGGCGGGGTGCCAGGTGTTTTCGATTTCGTTGAGGAGGGGTTCGAGCGGGATGGATGCGGGGGGGCGGAGGATTTGGCGCCAGAGTTTGAGGAGGTCGACTTCCGGGTAGGCTTCGGTGGAGTTCCGGTGATGGGCGCGGACGGCGTCGGCCAGGGTTTGGGTGGGATGCTCCGGTGGGACGAGGCCGTGGTGGCGGATGATTGCGGCGATGCGGGGGTCGGCGTCGGGGTCGGGTTTCACGCCGCCGGCGGGAGCGTCGAGCAGGGTGCCGTAGACGTCGAAGACCACGGCGCGGAATGTGGTGAGGTCTGGTGCGGGGCGGCGGGAGACGTCCGGGGCGGTGAGGAAGCGGAAGTTTTCCGGGGTGAGGCAGGTGTCGAGGATGCGTTCCGGCGGGACGGTGGTCGGTGGGGCGGCGGGAGCGTGAGCCAGGTGGTGGTAGGTGCGGGTGAGGGTGTCGAGGCTGGTGGTGGAGATGGCGGCGAGCTGGGCGGGCGGGACGGTGGGTGGCGAGTGGGCGAGGGTGGTGCCGAGCCAGGCGGGTGCGGGGGTGGTGCCGCCGGGGTGGCTGACGAGGATCGATGCCTGGTTGGCGGGGTCGAGGGCGAGGGTGAGGATGTGTTTTTGCAGGGGTTCGGGGAGGTTGCCGAAGTCGAGGAATCCGTCGGAGCAGAGGCGGTTGCGGGCGGTGGCGAGGGATTCGGCCGGGCACGGGCGGTGCCAGGCTGCGAGCGCTTGGCCGAGGGTGAGGGTGAGGAAGCGGTCGAGGGTGTGGCGGTCGATCCAGTCCGCGGGGATCATCAGGCGGTCGTAGAGGGTGCCAGCCGGGTAGGACTCCGGGAGTGAGGCGGTGGCGTGGGGGAGGTGGCGGCCGATGAGGGTGCGGCCGATGGCGGCGGCTTCCAGGTGGACCATGCCGAAGCCTTCGCAGACGGAGGTGGTGACGAGGTGGGTGGAGCGGTCGATCCAGGATTGGAAATCCGGGGTGTCACCGGGTGCGGGAGGGGTGCGGTCGACGACGTCGAACTCGGCGGGGATGTGGTGATGTTGCGCGAAGCGCTGCCATTGGTCGTGGAGTTGCCTTGCTTGCGGGTTGGCGGGGGCGCGGGTGATGGCGGAGGTGGTGCCCGGTGGTGAGAGGATGGTGAGGAGGAGGAATTCGCCGAGGTTTTTGCGGCGGATGCCGCGGACCGGGTAGAGGAGGCGGGGTGGTCCGTCGGGCGGGGGCGGTGCGGCGCGGGTTTCCGGGATGGGATTGGGGAGGAGGGTGGAGTTTTCCGGCGGGAGGCCTGCGGCGAGAAAGGTCGATTGGTCGCGCGGGGTGAGGAAGGCGTAGCGGATGCGGGGGGTGACCGGGTAGAGGGCGGGGCAGGCGGAGATATTGGGGCGGTTTTCCGGGCGGCCGTCTTCGGCGAGGTCGTGGATTTGGAGGACGAGGCGCTGGCCGGCGGCGGCGAGCAGGGCGACGAGGTCGGGGACGAGCGGGTTTTTCCCGAGCGAGTGGTTGTGGAAGTGCCAGACGTCGGGTGGTGCGCCGAGGTGGGCGGTGGCGCATGCGGTGAGGCGGGCGAGGAGGGATTGCGGGGTGTGTGGGCCGCGCGAGTGGTTGTATTCGAGGCCTGGGACGAGGACGGTGGGGAGGTCGGATTCGACGGGTTCCGGGGTGGGTCCGGCGAGGATGACGTTGGGGATTCCGGCAGATGTGAGGGCGCGTGAGGTGGTGGCGATGACGCGGGAGACGCCGCCGGACCCGAGGTGGTAGTGGACGATGGCGACGGTCATGGGTTTGGCGCGCCGGACCAGTTGCCGATGGGTTTGATGAAGTGGTAGCCCCAGATTTCGAAGCCGAGGCGGTGGTAGAGCCGGTGTGAGGGGTGGTTGGCGGTGTAGCTGTCGAGGGTGATGACGAGGCATTCGTTTTCCCTGGCGAGTTGTTCCATGCGCTCGATGAGGTGGGTTCCGATGCCGGACGACCGTTGGTCGGGGTCGACGACGATGTTGTCGATTTCGAGGTATTTTCCGCACCAGATTTTGGTGGCGATCCATGCGGAGCAGACACCGGCGAGGCGGTCGTCGACGAAGGCGCCGTGGAGTTGGTAGTGCGGGTGGTCGGAAAGGATGGTGGAGAGGCGCCGGTGGATGGTTTCGGCGGGGGTGTTTGGGTTGAGCGACCGGAGGAGGGTGGCGGCCGCGGGGAGGTCTTGGCTGGAGAGGGGGCGAACGGAGATGGTTTCCATGGGTGCGGGGAGGAGTTTCCACATCGTGCCATGGGGATCAAGAACGGCGGATGGATTCCGGGTTGCACGGTGGGTGCTGGCGGGTCAGGCTGGGATCGAAACCGGAGCGGGAGAAACGTTCCAATTTTTGTGATTTGTCATGAATATCGGGGAGGATGATGCGTCGAAGGATGTGCGGAGGCCTAAGGGGTCGCCCGCTCCGGTGACGTTGAACGATGATCCGGAGGGTGATCTCCGGTTGGTCGAGCTCGCACAGGGCGGTGATTACGCGGCCTATGACGAGCTGGTGACCCGCCACCGTGGAAGGATATTCGCCATGATTCGCAACATGATTCATCAGGAAGCCGACGCATGGGACCTCTCACAGGAGGTTTTCATCAAGGCGTGGAAGGCGCTGCCCCGGTTTGAGGCGAAGGCGCGGTTCTCGACGTGGATTTACCGGATCGCGCACAACGCGGTGTATGACTGGGTGAGGAAGCGCAAGGTGGAGGGTGCGGGGGAGCTGAATGACGAGATTTTTGAAACGGGCCGGATTGATCCCGCATCGTCGACGACGCCATCGCTGGGGGCGGCTCCGGACGACTCGATGGAGCGCGATGAGTTGCGGGTGAAGATTGAGGCGGCGCTTTCGAAGCTTTCCGAGGAACACCGGGAAGCGGTGGTATTGAAAGATGTGCAGGGGCTCGCATACAAGGAGATCGCCGAGGTGATGGAATGTTCCATCGGCACGGTGATGAGCCGGTTGTATTACGCGCGCCAGAAACTCCAGGTGATGTTGAAAGATGAATACCAATCCAGATGATGTGAAGCTGGCCATGTGGCTGGAAGACGAATTGAGCGGCAAGGAGCTTGCCGCTTTCGAGGCGTCGGTGGATCTATCCGCCGAGTTGGCGGCCCAGCGCGAGGAAATCCGGCAGTGGAAATCCGGCTTGGCGGTGGTGATGCCGACGGCGGAGGAGCTGCCGTATCCGGATTTCTTCAACAGCCGTTTGGAGCGCGAGGTCCGTGAGCTCGAGCGTGAGAGCGAGCGGGCGGGTGCTCGACCGGCGGGGCCGAGGCGCGGGTTTTCCTGGCAGGGCTGGCTGATGCCGCTGACGGCGTGTGCGGGGATGGTGTTTGCCTTCTGGCTGGGGGCGCAGACGGGCAATGAGAGGTCCGATGGCGGTCGGACCGCGTCGGTGCCGGCACCGGCGCCATTGGTGGCGGAGCCCGTGGTTTACACTCCGGAGCAAGGGGTGAGGGCCGAGTTTTTCGCGAGTGACGACGCGTCCGCGACGGTGGTGGTGCTGGAGGGGGTGGCGGCGATTCCGGATTCGATTGATTTTTCCGAGACGGCGGCATGGAGCAATGAGCGCGAGATGGATTCCACGGCAGGGATCGAAGACGGCAACGACGAGCGAGCGAACTGATGAGACGGCGGCAATGGTTATTTCTGGTGTTTGGAGTGGCAGTGAGTCATGCCAGTGCTCTGGAGGACCCGGGAAAGAACAAGATCAGCCGGATTGCCGTGCAGGTTTATTATGCGACGAATGGGAATCCGGCGTCCGCGGGTGAGCGCGGCGAGAAGGTTTCACCCGAGGTTGAGGCGCGTTTCAGGAATGTGAAGAGCTTGAGATTCAAGCACTACCGGATGTTGGGGGAGGACATTCAGCCGTTGCTGCGGAGTTACGACAGCTGGGCCCAGCCCTTGCAGCCGTCCGACGAGATCATGGTGCGGATGGAGGCGGCCGGTGTGCCGAGTGCGAAGGATACGCGACTGGATTTGGAGCTCTGGCTGGCGCGCAAGAAGACGGTGAAAATGGATGTGCATTTGAAGGGCGGGTGTCCGTTGCTGGTGCTCGGGCCCGAATGGCGGGGTGGCCGGTTGATTGTCTCAGTCGCGCTTGCGCCGGAAGGGAAATAGGGCACATAGTCGCGGCGAAATGAGATTGATCGTGGTCATGTTGTGCTGTCTGGCGTCGCTCGCGCAGGCGGGTTTGGATTTTCCGGAGATTCTGAAGGAGGTGCGGGCGGATGCGAGTGCGGACAAGGTGACGGCGGATTTTCCGTTTACGAACCAGTCTGACAAGGCGGTGACGGTGAGCCACTATGATTCGACGTGTTCGTGCATGTCGGTGCAGATCACGGGTGGGAAGACGCGCTACGAGCCGGGGGAGTCCGGGGTGATCCGGACCCAGTTTGATATGGGGTATTTCTCGGGCACGGTGGACAAGGTGGTGGTGGTCTGGCTGGACGATGCGCCGGAAGACGAGCCATCGGTGACGCTGACGGTGAGAGTGCACATTCCGGTGTTGGTGGCGATGACGCCGAAAACGCTGAAGTGGGAAATGGCGGGGAAAGGCGAACCGCAGACGATCGAGATCCGGATGAATCACAGCGAACCGATCAAGGTGAAGTCGGTGACGGGGTCATCGGAGGCCTTCGGATACCAGCTGGAGACGATCGAGGAGGGGAAGAGTTACGATCTGGTGGTGACGCCGAAGACGCTGGACGCGCCGGCGCTGGGGATTTTCCGGGTCGAGACCGACTGTGAGCTGGAGAAGCACCGCATCCAACAGGCATTCGGAGTGATTCGCAGGGCGACGGCTGAGGGCAAATGAAGGTGGTTGCGCAGATTTCGGTGGTTGCGGGGCTGGCGCTTGCCGGTTCCGGGGTGACGTATTTGGTCACGGGGGCCCCCGATCGGGGGGTGGCCTGTGATCCGGCGGGGTTGAAGGCGGATGAGATCTGTCTGGATCAGGTGCCGGATCAGGTCGTCTGGGTGGATGCGCGCCTGCGGGGCGAGTGGGAGCAGAGCCGGGCACCGGGAGCGGTTTTGTGGAATCTGGATCCGGCGGAGGACATGCAGGCCTTTGAGGCGGCGGCGATGGGCGCGATGTTCGAGGCGCGGCTGGTGGTGGTTTACTGCACGGATGAGGGCTGCGGGACGAGCCGGCAGGTGGCCGAGCGGATTCGCGGGCTGGGTTTGGGGACCGAAGTGAAGGTGTTGTTCGGTGGCTGGAGGGCCTTGAGTGCGGCCGGGATCACGGATTCCAGTCCAGTGCCTTGAGGTCGATCGCCTCGAGGTATGGGTAGTCCGGGTTATCCTCGGTATTCCAGCGGAGCATGACGGTGCATGCCTTGGCGTTGCCGTAGTTGAGGTTGAACGTGTTGTCTTCGAGCATTTCGCCGATTTTCGACAAGCGGCTGAAGTAGGCGTTAGCGATTTCGGGGGTGTCATCCCGCGGGAGCAGCTTGAGGGTGAGTTTCTTTTCCCGGTAGGGGATGTTCTGGTCGAGGCAGGACGGGACCGGATAGGCGATGACCTGGAAGATGCCGCCGGTTTCGACGGGGGTGGACGCGTAGGATTTCAGTCGTCCGCCGAACAGGTCGAGGAACGGGTCGGCGACGACCTTTGGTTCGGCATTGCCACGCGACCTGAGGAGGACCACCTGGCGGGCGGACTTGGTGTCATCGATCGAAAAGGTGACGTTGTAGTAGTAGTCCACGACCGATTCGATCGGGTTGGACTCTTGGGCGGCGATGAGCATTTCCGTGAACCCCGGAAGCGGGCCGGCGAGGCAGGAGGTTGCGAGTTCGTCGTATGGGGTTTTGGTTTCGATGATGGGGATGCGTTCCTCGAGGGTGGTGGCGTCCAGGAACTTGCGGAGGACTTCGGCGGCTTCGGCGCCGGGAAGTTTGGGTTCGAGACCGGCGGGCAGTGTCGGGAGGAGGGGGAGTGCGGTGGCGACCGGTTCGAATTCCGGCGTGGATTCGTTGGATTCGGCTGCCGGTTGGCGGGTGACTTGATCGGCGGTGGCGAGCAGTTCCGCCGGGACCCTGGCATTTGATTCTTTATCCGGCCTCATTTTCAGGACCGTGAGGACCGAATAGACGATGGCGACGGAGGCCCCGAGGAACAGGCCGAGCATGAGGAAGCGCGTCAGGGGGTTATTCCTGCGGTGTTTGTGCGCTTGCGGGTTGGGTTGGTATTTCCGGCCCTGGGGTTCGGTGGCAGCGGCTTCGGGGATTTTTCTGGCGACGACTTCCTTGGAGGCTTCGCGGGTTGGGAGGTGGCGGGGTTCCGGGCGGACCGGGGTGGCTTCGGGGGGCACCGTGAGGACGCTTTCCCGGGCTTGATACTGGGGTTGCGGTTGGGCGGCGGCGACCGCGGCGCTCGGAATTTGAGCGATGGGTGATGGCGGAGCGGTCGATACCGGAGCCGGCGGTGGCTCGGGCATGGGTGCCGGTTGCTGCCGGACAGGAACCGGTGATGGAGGCGGGGTGGGGGAGGGGGCTTGGATTTCGACTCCGCAGCTCGGACATGGGCCTATTGCCCCTGCTAGATTGGCTGGAACGGAGAGCTGTTTATAGCAAGCCGGGCAGGTAAATTGAATCGTAGGGGATGCCATGCTTTTTCAAAGGGTATTGAAACACTGAAGAAGCGTCAATACCACTGAAAACCCACGGGATTGCCAGACATCGCCTGCTGGAGGTCACCGGTCCGTGCACGGGGATGCGGGCGAGGGCCGGGGTGCGCTAGGCGGCATTCCGGAGCAGGGCGACGAGGACTCCCTGGATGACCAGTTCGCGTGCGGGGATGAGGTCCGGGAAATTGTCGTTTTCCGCGCGGAGGAACGGTTTGTTGTTTTCGACGACGTATCGTTTGAGGGTGGTTTCACCGTCGATCAGGGCGGCGACGATATCGCCTTTGCGGGGTTGTCGGTATTCGAGGATCACGGTGTCGCCGTCACAGATGTGGGCGTCGATCATGGATTCGCCGCGGACCTTGAGAGCGAAGGTTTTGGCATGGCGGGGGATTCCGAGGGCGGAGATATCCACGGAGATGCAGCCTTCGCGTTCGGGTTCGGCGTCCTGCGCCATTCCGGCGGCGATGCTGCCGAAGACCGGGATATCCGCGATTTCCCCGCGGTCCAGGTCTTCGGGGAAGACGACGGCGCGGGCTTTTCCGGGGAGTCGCTGGATGACGCCCTTTCTTTCCAGGGCGCGGAGGTGGCTCATGGCGGCGGTTTGGCTGGCGAAGCCGAAGTAGTGCTGGATTTCGCGGGTGGACGGCATGATTCCCGTCTCTCGCTGTTCTTTGCGGAGGTAGTCGAAAATCTCTTGCTGGCGTTGGGTGAGTTTGTCGCTCATGGTTGTTTTGAACAGTGTTCTTGAGAACAAACCACGGATCCAGGTGATCGGCAAGGGCAAAGCTTGGCGGGCGGTTTGGCAGGGCTACCTCACTTTGAGTAGTAGTTCATATTGTCCGATATTTCACTTGTACTCTATATGTAGTGGCCCACTATGCCGGAATGTCTGACAGAACACGACGTGATGAGTATTCCGGTGGCTTTCCGGACGGATTCGAA
>JAUTCT010000152.1 GCA_030673875.1 Verrucomicrobiota bacterium JB025
TCGGAGACACCGTCGCCGAAGGCGACCTCGTCCTCAAACTCGAGGCCATGAAAATGTATACCGAGGTGACCGCCACCACCGCCGGTAAAATCACCGCCATCCACGTCAAGACCGGTGACGCGGTCGAAGAAGGACAACCGCTCTACGCCATCGGGTAAACCCCGGTTCCGCAAAGTCTCCCAACGCCTTCCGCGCGGCACTGCCGTGGCGGAAGGCAGGCGATTCCGCCAACCAACAACAAACGTTTTCCAATGCTACAAGATCTTTGGTCAAGTACCGGATTCGCCGGTCTCCAGTTCCAGATGATAGTGATGTGGGTCGTCGTCGTCGCCCTCCTCTACCTCGCCATCGTCAAACAGTTCGAGCCTCTGCTCTTGGTGCCCATCGCCATGGGAGCGCTCATCGGCAACCTGCCGCTCGGCCTTTACGACACCACGGGCCACCTCAGGGACGGCACCTTGTTCTACTACCTGAACAGCGGTATCAAACTCGAGATCTTCCCGCCGCTCATCTTCATGGGTGTCGGTGCGCTCACCGACTTCGGCCCGCTCATCGCCAACCCGCGCACGCTGCTCCTCGGAGCCGCCGCACAGTTCGGCATCTTCTTCACCTTCCTCTGCGCCCCGCTGCTCGGCTTCAGCCTCGAACAGGCCGCCGCCATCGGCATCATCGGTGGTGCCGACGGACCGACCTCGATCTACGTCGCCAACAGCCTCGCGCCGGAACTCCTCGGTGCCATCGCCGTCGCCGCATACAGCTACATGGCCATGGTTCCCATGATCCAGCCGCCCATCATGCGCCTGCTCACCACCAAGGAGGAACGCAAAATCAAAATGAAGACGCTCCGCAAGGTCGGACAACTCGAGAAACTGATCTTCGCCATCTCCGTGCTCGTCTTCTGCCTGCTCGTCATCCCGGACGCCGCGCCCCTCATCTCCATGTTCTTCCTCGGAAACGTGCTGCGTGAGTGCAAGGTCACCGAACGCCTGGTGAAGGCCGCGCAAAACGAGATCATCAACATCATCACCATCTTCCTCGGCCTCTGCGTCGGCCTCAAGATGGGTGGCTTCGCCGTCATCGAGGGCAAACAGGTCCACATGTTCCTCAACCCCCAGACACTCGGCATCCTGCTGCTCGGCATCATCGCCTTCTGCATCGCCACCGCATCCGGAGTGATCACCGCCAAACTCCTCAACCTCTTCAGCAAGAACAAGATCAACCCGCTCATCGGTTCCGCCGGCGTCTCCGCCGTGCCCATGGCCGCACGGGTCTCCCAGGATGAAGGAACCAAAGCCGACCCGTCGAACTTCCTGCTCATGCACGCCATGGGCCCGAACGTCGCCGGCGTGATCGGCTCCGCGCTCGCCGCCGGTTACTTCCTCTCGATGTTCGCTGACAAATAGACCAACTGACGGCCGCGCATCCGCGCGGCCTCTCTTTTTCCCCGATAATTAACAATGAGTTACCCATTCCCGACCCTTACCGCGGAAGAAGCCGCGGCAATGATCCAGCACGACAACAACGTCGGATTCAGCGGATTCACCCCCGCCGGCGCTGCCAAGGCCGTCCCCACCGCCATCGCCCAGAAAGCCAAAGCCGAGCACGATGCCGGCCGCGAATTCAAAATCGGCGTCCTCTCCGGAGCCTCCACCGGTGACTCACTGGACGGCGAACTCGCCCGCGCCGACGCGGTCAAATTCCGCACCCCATACCAGTCGAACAAGGACATGCGCGCCAGCATCAACGCCGGCAAAACGCGCTTCTTCGACATGCACCTCTCGCAGATCCAGCAAAACGTGCGCTACGGATTCTTCGGCGACATCGACTTCGCCGTCGTCGAAGCCGCGGACGTCGCCGCCGACGGCAAGGTCCTGCTCACCTCCAGCGTCGGTGCCGCACCCACCTACCTCAAGGTCGCCAAAAAGGTCATCATCGAGCTCAACAGCTACCACCCCAAGCAACTGCTCGGATTCCACGACATCTATCAACCGAACGACCCGCCACACCGCAAGCCGATCCCGATCTCCAATGCCGAAGACCGCATCGGCACCCAGCGCGTCTGGGTCGACCCGAAAAAAATCGTCGGCGTCGTCGAGACCAACCGCCCGGACGAAGTCGGCGGCTTCACCCCGACCTCGGAAGTCACCCAGAAAATCGGTGAAAACGTCGCCGAATTCCTCGCCGGCGAAATGCTCGCCGGCCGCGTGCCCTCCACCTTCCTGCCCATCCAGTCCGGTGTCGGAAACGTCGCCAACGCCGTGCTCGGCGCCATGGGGGCAAACCCGGACATCCCGGTCTTCCAGCTCTACACCGAAGTCATCCAGGACTCGGTCATCGCCGGCATGAACGCGGGCAACATCGCCTTCGCATCCGGCGCGTCCCTCACCGTCTCGCCCGACGTCCTCAAGAGCGTCTACGCCGACATCGAGCACTATCAGGGCAAACTCCTCCTCCGGCCGCAGGAAATCTCCAACAACCCGGAAGTCGTCCGCCGCCTCGGCATCATCTCCATCAACACCGCGCTCGAAACCGATATCTTCGGCAACGTCAATTCGACCCACGTGCTCGGCTCGAAAATGATGAACGGAATCGGCGGCTCCGGGGACTTCACCCGCAACGCCTACATCTCGATCTTCACCTGCCCGTCCACCGCCAAAGGCGGCGCGATCTCCGCGATCACCCCGCTCTGCTCGCACATGGACCACTCGGAACACTCGGTGCAGATTCTCATCACCGAGCAGGGAGTCGCCGACCTCCGCGGCAAAAGCCCGGCGGAACGCGCCGAAGCCATCATCAGCAACTGCGCCCACCCGGACTACAAGGACCTGCTCCACAAATACTACCACCTCGCCAAATCCGGCCACACCCGCCAGTCGCTCGACTCGGCATTCGCCTTCCACAAGGCGTTCCTCGAGAGCAGCGACATGCGCAAGGCACACTTCTAAAAACCCAACCGGCTCTCCGGCGGCCTGCTTCACCGCACCCGCCGCCGGAGACCACCCCTTCCCTCCTGCCCGATCGGCTCGGGGGACTTTTTGCAAATCTCATTGATCGCCCCCACCGAGCGGGGCAATCATCCCCACCCAACCCACAACCACTCCTACCGTAATGACCAACCAAGCGGAACGTCTGCTCTCCGAGTTTCCCGAGCACACCTACGATCAGTGGCATGAAGCCGCCGAGAAACTCCTCAAGGGAGCCCCCTTCGAAAAAGTCCTCGTCTCCAAAACCTACGAGGACATCACCATCCAGCCGATCTACCGGCAGGAGGACATCAAGGACCTCGAACACCTCAAACAGTTTCCCGGCGCGGACTCACTCGTCCGCGGCAGCAAAGCCAACGGATTCCTCGCCGCCGGCTGGGAAATCTCACAGGAACTGAAGGCCTCCACCCCGGAAGCCCTCAACACCATCATCCACGAAGGCCTCAACGGCGGACAAACCGAACTCAACATCGGCATCAACCCCGGATGCCCGCACTGCCCCGGCTTCACCCCGGAAACCGTCGCCGACATCAAAACCGCGCTCGACGGCGTGGCCGTCGACGCCATTTCCACCTACTTCTCGTCCGGCTCCAAATCCCTCTCCACCGCCGCGCTCTTCTTCGCCGCGGCCAAGGACATGGGCGTCGACATCAGCAAGGTCCGCGTCGCATTCGACGACGACCCGCTCGCCACCCTCGTCTTCAAGGGCCAGCTCAAGGAAGACCTCGGCAAGCGCTACGACCAAATGGCCGCCCTCACCGCATGGGCGATCAAGAACGCACCCGCCGCACAGACCATCACCGTTCAGGGTGACATCTATCACAACGCCGGCGCCACCGCCACCCAGGAACTCGGCTACATCCTCGCCACCCTCGTCACCTACCTCGAGGAAATGAAGGCACGCGGCCTCTGCCCGTCGGAAGTCCTCCCGCGCGTCCGCATCCGCGTCGCCATCGGCTCGGACTACTTCATGGAAATCGCCAAGATCCGCGCCACCCGCTGGCTCTGGTCCAAGGTCGCGGCCGCCTACGGCGCCGAAGACGCACCCATCCACATCCATGCCTCCACCTCCAAGTGGAACAAAACCTCCTACGACGCCCACACCAACATGCTGCGCGTCACCTCCGAGGCCTTCGCCGGCGTTGTCGCCGGTGTCGACGGCATGCACATCGGCCCCTACGACGAAATCGCCGGGGAATCCTCCGAGTTCTCACGCCGCATCGCCCGCAACCTCCACATCATCCTCCGCGAGGAATGCGGACTCGACCAGGTGATCGACCCCGCCGGCGGATCCTCCTACATCGAGTGGCTCACCGACCAGGTCGCCGCCAAAAGCTGGGAAATCTTCCAGGGCATCGAATCCTCCGGCGGCATGCTCGAAGCCCTCAAGGCCGGCACCGTCCAGGACTCCGTCGAAGCCGTCGCCAAGGCGAAGTTCACCGATATCCGCCGCCGCAAATACCGCATCGTCGGCGGTAACATGTATCCCGACCTCAAAGGCAAGAAACTCGAGCCCAAAGCCGTCGAGTGCGCGCCGACCGAGAAACCCGCCGTCGAAGCCGCCTCCATCACGCCGTCCGCGGACGCCGCCATGGTCGAGCAGGCCATCGCATTCGCCGCCTCCGGAACCACCGCATCCGCCATCGCCGCGGCCTGCGAATCCGAAGGCACGCTGGAAATCAAGCCGCTCGCCACACGCCGCGCCGTGGAGGAATACGAAGCCCTCCGCGAGGCATCCGCCGCGTTCGCCGGAAAAACCGGCGCCGCCCCCGCCATCATCCAGCTCAACATGGGACCGTCCCGCAGATACCGCCTCCGCGCCGACTGGACCGCCTCGTTCTTCGAAGCCGCCGGATTCAACGTCGAGGGCGCCACGGATTTCGACGATGTCGACGCCGCCGTCGCCGCCCTCGCCAACAGCAAGGCCGCCATCGCCGTCATCACCTCGGACGACGACACCTATCAGGAAGTCGTCGCTCCGCTCGCAAAAGCTGTCAAGGCGCTCAAACCCGCCATCTCACTGCTCGTCGCCGGTGCCCCGGGTGAAAACGAAGCCGCCTGGCGCGATGCCGGGGTCGACGACTTCGTCAACATCCGCAGCAACAACTACGAACTGAACGAACAACTCCTCAAGAAAACCGGAGTCCTCTGATGGATTTCATTTTTCAAATCTCAAATCTCAAATTCATATCATGAGCCGTCCAGCTTTCGCAGACATCCCCTACACCACCACCGATCCCAAGACCGGTTACGACAAGTGGTGCGCAAACCTCGAAAAACAACATGGCAAACCCATCGGCGACATCGTCTGGGACACCATGGAGAAAATCCCCGTCAAACCGCTCTACACCGGTGACGACCTCCAGGGCATGGAACACCTGAACTATCAGGCGGGCATCGCCCCGTTCCTCCGCGGCCCCTACGCCACCATGTATTGCTTCCGCCCGTGGACCATCCGCCAATACGCCGGATTCTCCACCGCCGAGGAATCAAACGCCTTCTACCGCCGCAACCTCGCCGCCGGTCAGAAAGGCCTCTCGGTCGCATTCGACCTCGCCACCCACCGCGGCTACGACTCCGACCACGAGCGCGTCGTCGGCGACGTCGGCAAGGCCGGCGTGGCCATCGACTCCATCCTCGACATGGAGATCCTCTTCAAGAACATCCCGCTCGACAAGGTCTCGGTCTCGATGACCATGAACGGCGCGGTGCTCCCGGTGCTCGCCTTCTACATCGTCACCGCGCTCGAACAGGGCGCCACCCTCGACCAACTCGCGGGCACGATCCAGAACGACATCCTCAAGGAATACATGGTGCGGAATACCTATATCTATCCGCCCACCCCCTCGATGAAGATCATCGCGGACATCTTCGAGTTCACCTCCCAGAAGATGCCGAAGTTCAACTCGATCTCGATCTCCGGCTACCACATGCAGGAAGCCGGCGCCACCGCCGACCTCGAAATGGCATACACCCTCGCCGACGGCTGGGAATACCTCAAAACCGGCATCGACGCCGGCATCGACATCGACGCCTTCGCACCGCGCCTCTCGTTCTTCTGGGCACAGGGCAAGAACTACTTCATGGAAGTCGCCAAAATGCGCGCGGCACGCCTCCTCTGGGCGAAGATCGTCAAGACCTTCAACCCGAAGAACCCGAAGTCGCTCGCGCTCCGCACGCACTCCCAGACCTCCGGTTGGTCGCTCACCGAGCAGGACCCGTTCAACAACATCTCGCGCACCTGCCTCGAGGCCATGGCCGCCACCCTCGGCCACACCCAGTCGCTGCACACCAACGCGCTCGACGAAGCCATCGCACTGCCGACCGACTTCTCCGCTCGCATCGCCCGCAACACCCAGCTCTTCCTTCAGGACGAAACGGAAATCTGCCGCGTCATCGACCCATGGGGCGGATCCTTCTACCTCGAAGCCCTCACCCACGAACTCATGCACCGCGGATGGGCACACATCCAGGAAGCACAGGAACTCGGCGGCATGTCCAAGGCCGTTGAAGCCGGCATCCCCAAAATGCGCATCGAGGAAGCCGCCGCGCGCCGCCAGGCACGCATCGACTCCGGTGAGGAAACCATCGTTGGCGTCAACAAATACCGCCTCGCCAAGGAAGACCCGCTCGACATCCTCGACGTCGACAACACCGCGGTCCGCCTTTCCCAGATCGAACGCCTCAAGAAACTCCGCGCCGAACGCGACGAGACCGCATGCCAGGCCACCCTCGCAGCCCTCTCGGAATGCGCCGGCGGCGGCGAAGGCAACCTGCTCGATCTTGCGATCAAGGCCGCCCAGGCCCGCGCCTCGCTCGGGGAAATCTCCGACGCTCTCGAAAAACACTTCGGCCGTTACAAAGCGGTCATCCGTTCCATCTCCGGCGTCTACGCCAAGGAATTCAGCAACCAGGGAGACATGAAAGACCTGCCACAACTCATCGAGAAATTCGAAAAAGCCGAAGGCCGTCGTCCCCGCATGATGGTCGCCAAAATGGGTCAGGACGGCCACGACCGCGGAGCCAAGGTGGTCTCCACCGCCTACGCCGACATCGGCTTCGACGTCGACATCGGCCCGCTCTTCCAAACCCCGGCCGAAACCGCCAAACAAGCGGTCGAAAACGACGTCCACGTCGTCGCCATGAGCTCGCTCGCAGCCGGTCACAAGACCCTGCTCCCGCAGCTCATCGAGGAACTCAAGAAACTCGGTCGTGAGGACATCATGGTCGTCTGCGGCGGCGTCATCCCCGCCCAGGACTACGACTACCTCTACAAAAACGGCGCCGCCGCCATCTTCGGCCCCGGCACCGTCATCCCCGAGTCCGCTCACCGGATCCTCGAACTCCTCCTCGAACAACTCGAAGACTGAGGAACGCGGGCAGCTTGTCCGCCGAAGCCAACGGCAAAGGCGGATCCGCCCCATCAGTTCAATACTCGCAAAAGCCCGGCGCACCAAGCGTCGGGCTTTTTCGTTTACCGCAGGCACGCGGGTCACCACGCGGTGCGACTGATCAACCCGCAAATAGCGGCCGGACACGCCCTGCTTCACGAACTCCAAAGCAGTCAGTGCCCCATCCGGTCTCTTCCTCAATGAGCGAAAACGAATTTCCTGCGTCATTCATCACGGCTCGCAAGTTCCATGACTGACAAACCGCCGGAGGAGCAGACGACGTCATGCGCCGCCTCGATGTCCTGAAACGTGCCGGAGCCCACATCCGAAAGATCGGCTGAAGCCCCAACTCAGACACCGATGGAAACCCCCGTCGTCTGAGTTCACGCTTCAGCGTGCCTCTTCGGCCGCGCAGTCCACACCCGAAAGATCGGCTAAATCCTCAACTCAGACACCACAGAAAAAAAACCGTCGTCTGAGTTCACGCTTCAGCGTGCCTCTTCAAGGCCGGAGCCCACATCGAAAGATCGGCTGAAGCCTCAACTCAGACACCGCTGCCCCCCCGTCGTCTGAGTTCACGCTTCAGCGTGCCTCTTCAAGGCCGGAACCAACATCCGAAAGATCGGCTAAAGCCTAAACTCAGACACCACAGAAAAAATCCCGCGTCTGAGTTCACGCTTCAGCGTGCCTCTTCAAGGCCGGACTCCACATCCGAAAGATCGGCTGAAGCCTCAACTCAGACACCACAGAAAAACCCCGTCGTCTGAGTTCACGCTTCAGCGTGCCTCTTCAAGGCCGGAGCCAACATCCGAAAGATCGGCTAAAGCCTCAACTCAGACACCACAGCAAAATACCGCGTCTGAGTTCACGCTTCAGCGTGCCTCTTCAAGGCCGAAGTCCCACATCCGAAAGATCGGCTAAAGCCTCAACTCAGACACCGCAGAAATAAAACCGCGTCTGAGTTCACGCTTCAGCGTGCCTCTTCAAGGCCGAAGTCCCACATCCGAAAGATCGGCTAAAGCCTAAACTCAGACACCACAGAAAAAATCCCGCGTCTGAGTTCACGCTTCAGCGTGCCTCTTCAAGGCCGGAGCCCACATCGAAAGATCGGCTGAAGCCTCAACTCAGACACCGCAGAAATAAAACCGCGTCTGAGTTCACGCTTCAGCGTGCCTCTTCAAGGCCGGAGTCCACATCGAAAGATCGGCTAATACCTCAACTCAGTCACCACAGCAAAACCCGTCGTCTGAGTTCACGCTTCTGCGTGCTTCTTCGAAGGCCGGAGTCTCACGTGGGAATCCCTCCTCCCTGCCGGATCTCGGGCCTATCAGCATGGCCGCTCGATTCCACGACCATCCCGCATTGACCCCGGCATCGGTTCACGTTTCAATCCACTTCAGTCAATTGATCCATATGGGAGCCCTTAAAAATCCACTCATTCCCGCACTTCTTTCCGTGCTCTTTTTCATCGCATCTTGCGGGAAGCCGGCTTCCGGGTCCGAGGCGGACAAACCGTCCGAAAATCCATCCGAGCCCGCAGCGGAGTATGCCGCTTCCTCCGGCGACGACTACGATCCCACCAAACCCATCCTCATCCCGGACGATGAAATCCATCCCCAATACGCCGGATCCGGGAGCTGCTACGAATGCCACCAACAGGCATACGAACTCTGGGAAAAATCCAACCACGGCATGGCCGAACGCCCGGTTTCCAAGGAAATGGACGGCACCGCATTCACCCCGCGGCGCACCCTCAAACACAAAAGCTACGAATCCGAAACCTTCCTCGATGCCGACGGCGTCGCCAAAATCCTCACCACCGGACTCGATGGCAAACGCGAATACGAAGCCGTCCGCGTCATCGGCCACGACCCCCTGCGCCAGTTCCTCATCCCCGCACCCGGCGGACGCATGCAGGTCTGCGACGTCTCATACGAACCCGCCACCGACGAGTGGTTCAACGTCTACGAAGACCAGGACGAGGAACGCCACCCCGGCGACTGGGGCGCGTGGACCGGCCAGGGCATGAACTGGAACGCCATGTGCGCCGCCTGCCACAACACCCGCCTCCGCAAACACTACGACCCGCAAAAAAATTCCTACCACACAACCATGGCCGAAATGACCGTCGGCTGCGAAGCCTGCCACGGGCCGATGGCCGACCACGTCGAGTGGCATAAAAACCCGCCGCCCGGAGTCAAGGAAGGCGACCCCGACCCGACGATCAAACGCCAGACCAGGGATCAAATGCTCCACACCTGCGCCGCATGCCACGCGCGCCGCGGCGAAATCACCGGCGACCTCATTCCCGGCGAAAACTTCTACGACCACTTCTCACTCGTCGTCACCGACGACACCGACACCTACTACCCCGACGGCCAGGTCCGCGATGAGGACTACGTCTTCGCCGCCTTCTCAAACAGCACCATGCACCACGTCGGCATCCGCTGCGGTGACTGCCACGAACCCCACTCCAACAAACGCCTGATCCCCGGCAACCTGCTCTGCATGCGCTGCCACGGTGGCGGCACCGAACCACCCGCCCCCGTCATCGATCCGCTCGCCCACTCCCATCACCAGGACGGCAGCACCGGCAACGACTGCACCAACTGCCACATGCCGCAGACCACCTACATGGCCCGCCACCCCCGCCGCGACCATGGCTTCACCATCCCCGATCCCCTGCTCACCAAGGAGTTCGGCATCCCCAACGCCTGCAACCGCTGCCACACCGAAGAAGGCGAAGACGTCGACTGGGCGATCAAAACCACCGAAGAATGGTACGGCGAAAAAATGAACCGTCCCACCCGCACCCGCGCCCGCATGAACGCCCGCGGCCGCCAGGGGGATCCCTCGGCCCGCCCCGAACTCATCGCCTCGCTCAAAACCGAGAAAATCGCCGCATGGCGCGCCACCGCCTGCCACCTGCTCATCCGCTGGTCGCTCGACGAGGAGGTCATCACCGCCCTGATCGGCGCCACCAAGGACGAAAGCCCGCTCGTGCGCGAGGCCGCCATCCGCACCCTCAACCACCCGATCCGCCAGGGCGACACCCGCGCCACCGAGGCCATGAGGCCGCTCTTGGAAGACCCCATCCGCTCGGTCCGCGTCGCCGCCGCATGGGCGCTGATCGCCGAACTCGACCTCAAATCCCGCGCCGGTCGCGAACTCACCCACATGCTCGACCTCAACTCCGACCAACCTACCGGTCGCATGCAGCTCAGCCAGTTCGCCTACCTCCGTGGCGACACCAAAACCGCAATCAAGCAGATCGAAAAAGCCGTCAAATGGGACCCGAATTCACCGCCCTTCCACCACGACCACGCCATCCTGCTGTCCACCACCGGTGACATCTACGGCGCGATCAAGGCGATGAAAAAAGCGATCGAACTCGACCCCGACAACCCCGAATACCAATTCAAAATCGCCCTCGCCTACTCCGAAGTCGGCAACCTGGGAATGACCATCCAGCACCTCGAACAAGCGATCAAAACCGACCCCACCAACGGCCGCGCATGGTACAACCTCGGGCTCGCCTACAACAGCAATTCCGAACCGGCCAAGGCCATCGGCACCCTGACTCGCGCGGAAACCGCCGCTCCAGACGACCCATCCATTCCCTACGCCGCCGCCACCATCCACGCCCGCCTCGGCCAGAAACAGGAAGCCCTGCAGGCCGCCAGCCGTGCCCTGCAGATCCAGCCGAACCACCCTCAGGCGCTGCAATTGATCCAGGCTCTCGGCCGCTGATCGCCCGAATTCCGAACAAAACGAGCACTCAAAACAGTTCTTGCAAAAAACTGAAGCCCGGCGTTTACTCGCAACTGTTCGATCTGCAAATTGGCGGCCGGACTCACTCCGTTCGGTCTTTCACGTCATGAACGCCGGAGTATGATTGAGAAACAAGGCGTGAAACGACTAGAGACTACATGGACATTTACGTGGGCAACCTGCCCTACTCCTGCACCGAGGAAGAGGTTTCCGAACTTTTTTCCGCACATGGACCCGTCGAGCGGGTGAAAATCATCATTGACCGGGAAACCGGCCGTTCAAAAGGCTTCGGCTTCGTCACCATCAGCGACGAAAGCCAGCTGAATGCCGCCATCGAAGCGGTCAATGGCTGCGAATTCCAAGGCCGCGTCCTGCGTGCAAACGCATCCGAACCACGTCCGCCCCGTCAAGGTGGCGGTGGCTACGGTGGCGGCGGTGGTGGTGATCGCCGCGGTGGCGGTGGCTACGGTGGCGGTGGTGGTGGCGGCGGCTACGGTGGTGGCGGTGGAGACCGTCGCGAACGTCGCGAACGCCGTGGCAACAAAGGTGGCTACGACCAGTGGTAATCCGTTCATTCGGCAACCATCGCTGATTTTATCGACGGGCCCGGGTTGTTTTCCAACCCGGGCCTCTCAGTAGACACCCATGTCAGTCCCACCATCCCCCACCCGCATTCTCTTCGTCTGCATGGGCAACATTTGCCGTTCCCCATCCGCAGAAATCATCTTCCGCCACTTCGTCAACGAAGCCGGACGCCAAAACGACTTCGTCATCGATTCAGCCGGCACCATCGGCTATCACCAAGGCGCCCCGCCAGACTCGAGAATGGCTGAAACCCTGCGCCGCGCCGGATTCCCGGTCAGCGGACGCGCGAGGAAAATCACCACCGCGGACCTCGATCAATTCGACCTCATCGTCACCATGGACGAGGCGAATTTCGACGAAGTCACCGCGCTCGATTCCTCCGGCAAATTTCACCCGAAAATCCGCCCCTTCGTCAGCTTCTGCCGCGACCACGACGACCCGCGCGTTCCGGACCCCTACTACGGCGGCCAGCGCGGTTTCGACCACGTCGTCGAACTCCTCAAGGACGGCTGCGCGGGTATCCTCGCCCAATTTCCCTGACTTTGATCATTGCCCGTTTGCGGCATCCGCATTTCACCCTACAATCGCCGCATCATGATCCTCTGGTTCAAAATCGCCCACCTCATCGGCCTTGCCGGCCTCTTCCTCTCGCTCGGTGCCATGTTCTTCGAGGCACCGAACAAAAAGGCCGCCGGCGCCATCCATGGAATCTCCCTCCTGCTCATCGTCCTCGCCGGATTCGCCATGCTCGGCAAACCACCAGCCCAGGCGTGGTGGGGCGTCAAAATGGCCATTTGGCTCTTCCTCGGCGCCGCTCCGGTCCTCGCCAAACGCAAAATCCTTCCAGTCCCGGTCGTGATCGGCCTCAGCATCGCATCCGTCGGATTCGCCGCCTGGCTTGGCTTGGCAAAACCGTTCTGAGCGATCTGACCGTCCGCCTCAGCATATTGGGCAAAGTCCCACACCAAAAGATCCCGGAGGGATCACAGCATGTAGCCGGGGGTCGAGCGCAGCAACACCCCCGGATTCCTCTTCATCGCATCCCGGCAGGGATGCCAGCCGCGCTCTACACGGCTTGCTTCATGGATTGATCAACAGGATCGGATGGGGTCATGGGGATTGCGCCCCATGACCCTTCCACACCACCGGACATGCGGTTTTCCGCATCCGGCGGTTGAACCCAGCTTCTATTCACCTGCCGACTCCAGATGCTGATGCGACTTCCCAAGGG
>JAUTCT010000153.1 GCA_030673875.1 Verrucomicrobiota bacterium JB025
GTCGTTGGCCACGAAGCTGAAGCTGTCCGCGCCGTTGAAGTTTTCGTTCGGCGTGTAGGTCAGGTCCGGCGCCGTGCCAGTGAGCACGCCATTGGCCGGTGAAACCGTCACCGTGAAGGTCAGGCTGTCTTCGTCGACATCCGTGCCGGCCAGGGTGATCGCCACGCTGGAATCCTCATCGACCGGAACGTCGGTTTGCGGCGTCGCCACCGGCGCGTCGTTCACCTCAGCCACACTGATCGTCACCGTCGCGGCATCCGAGTCTTCGGTGCCGTCGTTGGCGATGAAGCTGAAGCTGTCCGCACCGTTGTAGTCCGCGTTCGGCGTGTAGGTCAGGTCCGGTGCCGTGCCACTCAGCACGCCATTGGCCGGCGGAACCGTCACCGTGAAGGTCAAGCTGTCTTCATCGACATCCGTTCCCGCGAGGGTGATTGCCACGCTGGAGTCCTCGTCGACCGGCACGTCGCTTTGCGGCGTCGCCACCGGCGCATCGTTCACCGCGCTCACGTCGATCGTTACCGTCGCTGCGTCCGAGTCTTCGGTGCCGTCGTTGGCCACGAAGCTGAAGCTGTCCTCGCCGTTGAAGTTTTCATTCGGCGTGTAGGTCAGATCCGGTGCCGTGCCGCTCAGCACACCATTGGCCGGCGGAACCGTCACCGTGAAGGTCAGGCTGTCTTCGTCGACATCCGTGCCGGCCAGGGTGATCGCCACGCTGGAATCCTCATCGACCGGAACGTCGGTTTGCGGCGTCGCCACCGGCGCGTCGTTCACCGCAGCCACACTGATCGTCACCGTTGCAACTTCCGAGTCTTCGGGGCCGTCGTTGCCCACGAAGCTGAAGCTGTCCGTGCCGTTGTAGTCCGCGTTCGGCGTGTAGGTCAGGTCCGGCGCCGTGCCGCTGAGCACGCCATTGGCCGGCGGAACCGTCACCGTGAAGGTCAGGCTGTCACCGTCGACATCCGTGCCCGCGAGGGTGATCGCCACGCTGGAATCCTCCTCGACCGGAACGTCGCTTTGCGGAATCGCTACCGGCGCATCGTTCACCGCGCCCACGTCGATCGTCACCGTCGCGGCGTCCGAGTCTTCGGTGCCGTCGTTGGCCACGAAGCTGAAGCTGTCCGCGCCGTTGAAGTTTTCGTTCGGCGTGTAGGTCAGGTCCGGCGCCGTGCCAGTGAGCACGCCATTGGCCGGTGAAACCGTCACCGTGAAGGTCAGGCTGTCCTCGTCGACATCCGAGCCGGTCAAGGTCACGGACACCGCGGTTTCCTCCGTCGTTGCGACCGCGTCCAGTCCGGTCTGGCTGTCGGCCACCGGTTTGTCATTCACGGCATTCACCGTGATGTTCACCGTCACCGGATCGCTTTCCACCACGCCGTCGCTCGCCTTGTAGGTGAAGGAGTCGGCCCCGTTGAAATCAAGATCCGGGGTGTAGCTGAAGCCACCATTCGAGTTGAGCACGAGCACTCCGTTGGCCACATCGTCGACCAGCACCGCAGTGAGCGGTTCGAGTTCCGGGTCCGAATCGTTGCCGAGCACACCCAGCGGGGAAACCAACAACTCGACATCCTCGTCGGTGTCGTAGGTGTCTTCCGCGGCCAGCGGCGGCTCGTTCGCAATATAGACTGCGGTGAGCGTCTGGTCCGCATCGAGTGTCAGTGAAACGGAAGCGGTCACCGCAAGATCGACACCGTCTTTCTGCCATTTCTCGAAGTTCATGGCGCCGATTGCTTCCGGCACGCTGATCTCCACCGTTTCCCCGTCATAGTATTCGCGGGTGAAGCTGGTGGAGCCATCGGAATCACCGAAGATGTCGGCGGTGCCAACCGTCACGGCAACACCGGAATCCGGCAGCGAGTCCACAGTCAGCGACCGGGTGACCAAAGGTGTCACGCTGATGTTGTCGAGCAGCACGTCAATCAGGTTGGTCGCCGGCGAAACATCGGTAAATGTCAGGGTCGTCGAAGTACTGTCGGCGATGAAGCTGTGGGTTTTCGATGCCCACACCACATAGCCGCCGTTGTTGGTGCCGGTCACGATATCCTGATCGTCCAGCAAGGTTTCATTACCCTGCACGAGGATCTGGAGACCGACCTGAAGGGAGTTGAACGCCTGCACGCCGATGTCGAACGACACCTCGTATGGCTGCCCCGGCGTCGTCGTGATGGTCTGGGAAACCGAGGAATCCGGCGTGCCGTTGCCATTGTTGAACACCATCATGTAGTCGCCGTCCGAGGCGACCCGCTTGGGATCCGTGCCGGTGTCGGACGTAACCCATTCGTTGTTCGTTCCGGTGATCGTCCAGGAATCCGGCGTTTCGGTTCCAAGCTCGAAGCTGCCGTTGAACAACACCCCGGAAACGGAGATCGTCACCGTCGCCGGGTCCGAATCCGCGGCACCATCATTGGCGATGAAGGTGAAACTGTCGCCCCCCGTGAAGTCCTGATCGGGCACGTAGGTCACATCCGGAGGCGTGCCGGTGAGCGATCCGTTGGACGGCGGGCTGACAATCGAGAAGCTCAGCGCATCATCATCACCATCACTTCCGGTCAAGGTGATCGGCAGCGTGGTCGCCGCCACCATCGTCAGCGTTTGCGGATCGGCGACCGGGACATCCTCGACGGAAACCACCGTGATATCGACCGTCGCCACGTTGGAATCCGTGGTGCCGTCGTTGACAAGGAAGGTGAAGCCGTCGTCCCCGTTGAAGTTCTCGTCCGGGGTGTAGGTGAGCGCCGGGGCCGTGCCCGAAAGCGTGCCGAATTCCGGCGCGTCCACCACCGTGTAGGTCAGCGGGTCGTCATCCGGGTCATTGGCCACCAGGTCCACGGCAAGCGGAGTGTCCTCGTCCGTCTCGATGACCAGCGCTTCGGCGACGGGGTCGTCGTTCGAGGGATCGATGGTCAGGGTCACGGTGGCTACCGCGGAGTCTTCCGAGCCGTTGTTGATGTGATAGGTGAAGGTATCCGTGCCGTTGAAATCCGGATCCGGGTCGTAGGTGAATCCACCGTCCGAGTTGAGCGACAGCGTGCCCTCCGACGTCGTGGTGTCGAGCACCGCCGTGATCGACAGCGAGTTCGGCTCCTCGTCGTTGGCCATCACGCCCGGCGCGGCGACCACCAGCTGGGTGTCCTCGTTTCCGGAGAACGTGTCGTCCGTCGCACGCGGCGTGTTGTCGACCAGGTAAACGGCGGTCAGCGTGTGATCGTCGTCCAGCGCCACCGTGACGGTGGGATTGGTCGAGAAATCCGCGCCATCGAACTGCCATTTCTCAAACACGTGCGGGCCGGAGGCGGCCGTGGCCGTCAGGGTGACCGACGTGGCATCCGCATAGCTGCGGGAGAACGAGGTCACGCCGTCGGTATTTCCTGCTAGATCGGCGGGGCTGACCGTCACATCCAGGCCGCTGACCGGCGAGGAATTCACCGTGAGCGTGCGGACGTCCTGCAGTTCGCCGATGCGCACGTTGTCGAGCAGCAGGTCGGTTCCGTTCGCCGATCCGCTGATCGCTCCCGAGGTGTCGGTGAAGACCAGGGTCGTGGTCGTGCTGTCGGCAATGAAGGCATAGCTGAATGACGCATACTGTGCACTTGCCGGACTTCCCACGGCGACCAGTTCGTCCTCCTCGGAGAGCAGCAGCGCAGCGCCGGTGACATCGACCTGGATCCGTTGTTTCTTGCCGTTCGCGCCGTAGATGCCGGCGTCGTAGGTCAGTTCATACGCCGTGCCGGGCACGGTCGTGATGTCCTGGGAAATGGAGCCGCCATAGGCGCTGGCATTTCCGTTGAAGACCGCGAGGCGCAGCCCGTCCGTGGAAGGATAGGCGGAATCCCCGATGTAGCCGAACGGGCTCCCGCTCACCGTCCAATCGTCGAGCGCGGTGACGCTTCCGGAGACAATCGCGCCGGATTCAAAACTGCCGTTGGCCACTTCGTTGGGCGTGACCACGGTGACCGTCAGGGAGACTGTCGCGGTGTTGGAATCCACCGTGCCGTCATTGGCGACATAGGTGAAGGAATCCGGTCCGGTGTATCCCGTGTCCGGCGTGTAGGTGAAGCCGCCGTCGGCATCCAGCACCAGGGTTCCGTTGCTGGTGGTGGAAACCACCGTCGCGGTCAGCGGATCGGAGTTGGCGTCCGAGTCATTGGATAGCACGCCGGGAGCGGCGACCACCAATGGCTGGTCCTGCGGACCCGAATAGGAATCGTCCTCCGCCACCGGGGCGACGTTGCCAACCGAGACCGTCACCGAAACATTGTCCAGAAGCAGGTCGCTGTTCGCGGTCGCCGTTCCGGAAAGCGAACCGGAGTTGTCGATGAACGTCAGCGTCACCGACGCGCCGTCCGCCACGAAGGTGTGGCTTTGCGCGGCCCATACGGCCGTGGATCCGGAGGCGGTCAGGTTGACCGTTTCCGAGAGCAGTTGCGAGCTGCCGTCCACCGTCACCCCGAGCTGCTGCATGCGCCCGGAGGTGCCGAAAATCCCCGCGTCAAAATCGAGCTGATAGATCTCGCCGGAGACCGTCGCGAAGGTCTGGCTGATCGTGCCGCCGAAGCTGTTGCCGCCGCCGTTGAAGACCGCGAGGCGCGAGCCCTCGGTCGCGGTGTAGGCCGTGGTCGCGATGTAGCCGAACGGGCTGCCGGTCACCGTCCAGTCGTCGAGAGCGGTCACGCTGCCCGGACTGCCGGGGTTTCCCGGATCCGCCTCGGTGACCACGTCGCCGACCTCGAAGCTGCCGTTGGCCAGGCTGGCTGCGGCACCGCCATCCACACTGACGGTCACCGTCGCGACCGGCGAATCCACCGCTCCGTCATTCGCCTTGTAGGTGAACGAGTCGGTGCCGGTGAACGCGGCGTCCGGCGTGTAGGTGAAACTGCCGTCCGAATTCAACACCAGCGTGCCATTCGCAGGTGCCGAGACCTCAATGGCGGTCAGGGTGTCCGACTCCGGATCCGTGTCATTGTCGAGCACGCCGGGCGCGGCGACCACCAACGCGGTCTCCTCGACGGTGCTGTAGCTGTCGTCCTCCGCCAGCGGCCCCTGGTTGCCGGTGAAGGCCGAGACACTCACGCCATCAAGCAGCAGGTCGCTGCCGTCCGCCGAACTGCCAAACACGGCCGAGGCATCGGTGAAGGTGAGGGTCGTCGTGGCCGAGTTTGCCACAAACAGGAACGACTGGCCGCTCCACTGGGCCGGGCCCGAGACGGCGGTCAGGTCGACGTTCTGCGTGAGCAGTTGCGAGTTTCCGTCCGCCGTGACCGTCAGCCGTTGTTTCCGGCCGGCGGTGCCGAGGATGCCGGCGTCGAAACTCAGCTGATAGGTGGCTCCCGGTGTCGTCGTGATGTCCTGGGAAATCGTGCCGCCAAAGACGCTGCCACCGCCATTGAACACCGCGAGGCGCAGGCCGTCGGTCGCCGTGTAGCTGGAGTCGGCAATGTAGCCGAACGGATTTCCCGTCACCGTCCAGTCGTCGAGCACGGTCACCGGAGCACCCGAGTCGTCGCCATTTTCAAAGCTGCCATTGGCCACCAACTCGACCACCTGTGGCGTCACCGTGATGGTCACGGTCGCGATGTTGGAGTCATCCGTGCCGTCGTTGGCCACGTAGGTGAACGAATCGGGTCCGGTGTATCCCGAGTTCGGGGTGTAGGTGAAGCCACCGTCCGGGTTCAGGGTCAGCGTGCCGTTGGCGCTTGTCGTTTCCACCACCGCGGTGAGCGGGTCGGAGTCGTCATCCGAGTCGTTTCCGAGCACGCCGTCGGCCGCCACCACCAGTGCGGTGTCGGCTTCCGTGCTGTAGGAATCATCGGTCGCCACCGGAGCCGTGTTTGGCTCGGCAACCGTCACCGTCACGTTGTCCAGCAACAGGTCGCACCCGCTGGCCTGGGTGCCGAGAACCGCGGAGTTGTCGGTGAAGGTGAGCGTGCTGCTCGCGCTGTCCGCGGTGAAGGTGAAGGACTGCGGGCTCCACTGCGCGGGCCCCGCCACCGCAGTGAGGTCGACCGTGCCGGAGAGCACCTGGGTGGTGCCGTCCACCGTGACGCCGAGTTTCTGTTTCTTGCCGGCGCTGCCGAAAATGCCGGCGTCGAAGGTCAGTGCGTAGGTCGTTCCGGACACCGTCGTCAGTGTTTGGGAAATGGTGCCGCCGAACCCATCGCCGCCGCCATTGAAGACCGCGAGCCGCGCCCCCTCGGTAGCCGTGTAGTCGGACGTTGCAATATATCCGAACGGGCCGCCGGTGACCGTCCAATCGTCCAGCGCGGTCACGCTGCCCGGGCTGCCCGGATTTTCCGTGTCGGCCTCGGTCGTCACGGCCCCGGTCTCGAAGCTGCCATTGGTTGCCAGATCACCCGCGTCGCCGACGACGATGGTAACCGTCGCCACATTCGAGTCATCCGTTCCATCGTTGGCCATGTAGGTGAACGTATCCGACCCCGCGTAGGACGCGTTGGGCTGATAGGTGAAGCCGCCGTCGGAATTGAGCGTCAGCGTGCCGTTGGCAACCCCGCTCACCAGAACCGCCGTCAACGGATCGGAGTTGGCGTCGGTGTCGTTGCCCAGCACGCCGTCGGCCGCCACCACGAGCGAACCGTCGGTTGCCACCGCATAGGAATCATCCACCGCCACCGGGACGGCGTTTGCCGTGCTCTCAACGATGCTCACCCGGTCCAGCACCAGGTCCGAGTTCGCAGCCTGGGCACTGATCGCCCCGGACATGTCGGTAAAGGTCAGCGTGCTGGTCGCGCTATCGGCGACAAACGTATAGCTCACGGTCGACCATTCGACCGCTCCCGTTCCACCCGCCGCGGTCAATTCATCGGCCTGGGCAAGCACTTGGGCCGTGCCGTCGACGGTGACCATCAACCGCTGTTTCTTTCCGGCGACACCCAAAATTCCGGCATCATACTCCACTTCATAGGTCTGGCCCGGAGTGGTCGCGATCACTTGGGAAATCGTGCCACCGAACGTGTTGCCGCCACCATTGAAGACCGCGATCCGCAGTCCGTCGGTGGAAGTGTATGCCGAGTCCGCGATGTAGCCGAACGGGACACCCGTCACCGTCCAGTCGTCGAGAGCGGTGACGCTTCCGGAAACGACGGCTCCGTTTTCAAAACTCCCGTTTGCGACCGCGGTCGTCGGAGCGGCACTCACCGTCAGGCTGACCGTCGCGGTGTTGGAATCCGCCGCGCCGTCGTTGGCGACATAGGTGAACGAGTCCGGACCGGTGTATCCCGTATCCGGCGTGTAGGTGAAGCCGCCGTCGGCATCCAGCACCAGGGTGCCGTTGCTGGAGGTGGACACCACCGTCGCGGTGAGCGGATCGGATTCGGAATCCGAGTCATTGTCCAGCACGCCCGGTGCGGCGATCACCAGCGCCACATCCTGGGTGACGGAATACGAATCGTCCGTTGCCACGGGAGCCGTGTTGCCCACGGTTTCACTCACGCTCACATTGTCCAGCAGCAGGTCCGCGCCGGTGTTCGGCGTGACCGCGGAGGAGGAATCCGAAAACGTCAGCGTCGTCGAAACACTGTCCGCCACGAAAGTCACCGGGGTGACCGCAGCCGGAGTCGTGGCACCCGTGGAGGTCACCGTGAACGCCTGGGAAACGAGATTGGCGGATCCGGTCACATCGACGAGCACCTGCTGCTTGCGCCCGACCGGCCCGGTGATTCCGAGATCGAAGCTCAGCGTGTAACTTTGGCCGATCGTGGTCGTGAAGGTCTGGGAAATCGCGCCGTCATAAGTATTGCTGCCACCATTGAAAACCGCGAGACGGTCGCCCTCGCTCGGGGTGTAGCCGGTATTCGTCGTATAGCCAAACGGCTTGTAGGGCGGCTGCGTGTCGGTGCCGGTCACCGTCCAGCCGTCGAGAGTTCCCAAGTCATCGGGTGCGCCCAGTTCGAAGCTGCCATTGACCAGCAGCTTGTAGACCGCATTCATCGTGTGGTCCGCATCCATCGTCACGGTCGTCGACGCACTGGTGCTGTGGTTTGCCCCGTCCTTCTTCCACTTGTCGAATGTCTTGCCGCCGAATGTCGCCGGTGCGGTCAGCGTCACCACCTCGCTCTCGTTATAGATCCGGGTGAATCCGGTCGTTCCATCGCTGTCCGAATTGGTGTCCGCCGGGCTCACCGTCACGGAGACCCCCTCGGCCGGCGACGACGTCACCGTCAGGATCGGGGTGCTTGCCGCATTCATCCGGACGTTGTCCAAAAGCAGATCGGTGCTGGTCGTCGCCGTGGAAACATCCTCGAACTCGACGGTCGCCTGCGCACTGTCTGCCACAAACTCCACCTCCTTCGCCGTCCATACCGCGGCACCGTCGCCCGTGCCCACCATGTCCTCGGTGACGCTCACCAGCAGGGTATTGCCGGTCACCTCAAGCTTGAGCGTCTGCACCTGGTTGACGTAGTCATTGATCCCCACGTCGAAGCGCAGGCGGTATTTCTGCCCGGCCACCGTCGAGACCGTCTGGCTCAGGGTGCCATTCGGCGTCGTGTTGTTGCCGTTGAACACCACGATTTTCGTCCCATCCGTCGCGTCATCCTCGGCCTGGATCGCGGAACTGCCGGTCACCGTCCAGCCTTGCCCGTCGTCCTCGAAGCTGCCGTCGATCACGCTGCGCGCCGTGAATGCCCGGGTCGAGTTGGGCAGAATCGCATTCTGCAGACCCGTCTGGTCGCGGACACCGGAGACCGCCACGTTATACAACAGCCCGGAAATCTGCGGAGTCGTCGTCAGCGTCACCACCCGCTGGCCCACGGAGTCGAGATCCGCCGCCGATACGCTCACTCCGCTGCTGATGGCGAAGTTCGACGGGATCACCGTGGAGGCGCTCACCGGCTTGCTGAACTTCACCTCCACGTGCGTCAGATCATCCGTGGCATCCACCCCCGCGATCGCCGGCGGCTCATCGTCGCCCACCGGACCGGTCACCGCCACGATCGATGCCAGCCACGTGTCCGCCATCTTCTCATATCCCGCCTCATTCGGGTGCACTCCGTCATTTTCCAGCAGGTCGGACGCCTCGAGCGCCGCATGCTGGTCGACGAAAGCCACCCGCCGTCCGAGCGCCGCTTGCTCGCTCACGAGCTGCGGCAACGCCGCGGCGAAACTCGCCTGCTTCTGCTCGGTCGCCGCGTTGTCGGTCCGCAAAATCGGGCTCGCCACCAGAATCTTCGCATACGGCCGCAGCGAACTCAGCGTGCCGATGATCGACTTCAACCTCGCCTGAACCTCCGCAACCGTCGCCCCCGCGGTAAAATCATTCGTGCCGGCGTGCAGCAGGATCACATCCGGGTCCTCGACCGCGTTGAGCGCGAACTCCATTTTGGACTCAATCCCCACAATCTGGTATCCGGGAAACCCCTGATGGTCGGTGTCCGGCAATCCAGCAACACCGCTGTCCGAGCGGGTCCCGACAAAATCCACGTTGTAGCCGTTCGCAGTCAACTCGGAGTATACCCGGCTGCGATAGCCGCCGTTTCCAGAGACGTCACTGGTGATCGAGTCGCCGAGAGGCATGATCCGAAGCGGCGCCGTGTCGGCACGACAGTCAGCAAGTCCATAATTCGCAAGAGCGAGAATTCCAGCAAGATTCAGGAATCGATTGAACAGTTTCATGATGTTTGGGGGAGAGATTGAGACACAGTCGGCGCCGGCGAACGGATCATTCCGTGACAGCGGGAAATTCAATGCCATTTGGGGGGATTACCGATTCAGCGAAAATATCGGTTGGAGAGTCAAGTTATTACAGCAACCAACAGGGAATACCAACTTCGGTCTATCCGCCGGTTCGACGAAGGGATTGTCTGTGACAAAAGCGCCAACAGAAGGTCCGGGAAAACCCGGAAAATGAGGGAGGAGGGACATGAAATGGGGGGATACGGTGAAAAACCAGGCGTCAGCCACACAACGGAAACTGTACCCGGCGCATATGCCTATCAAAAAATCGCCGGTCCGGCATTACGCGATCGCGTAGGTATAAACAAAACCTATGATTTTCCGGTTTTATTATCAGAAAAAGTTAAGCAAATCACCCGTTCAGACCACCCACTTCACTTTGCATTTCCTGATAAAGATCGAGGTAATCCGAGACCTGCCGCGAAACATCATACTCGGCTTCGGCAATTTCCCGGCAACGCGCCGCCATCGCCATTCTCCGGCCATCACCGCCCAGCACCTCGGCGACCCTCATCGCCAGCTCGGCGGCATTCTCCGGCTGCGCCAGCATGCCCGTCTCCCCCGGCCGCACCAACTCCGGAATCCCACCCACTCCAAACGCCACCACCGGCGTGCCGCAGGCGATGCTCTCCAGCGCCACCAGCCCGAACGATTCCGCACGCGTCGGATGCACCAGAACATCCGCCGCCGAATACGCCAGCACCTTCAGCGGATCGTGCGCGAGATGGCCCAGGTTCACCACCGGAATCCGCAGCCCGCCAAGCTCCGCGTTCGACGCCCGACCGAAGAACAACAAGGTGCTCTCCCGTTTCGTTTCCTCGGGCAGTTGCTCCAGCGCATCCCTCAACAACGCCATCCCCTTCAGCGGACGCGCCGAGTTGTCGATCGCACACAAGATCACCTTGCCCTTCGCCGGCAGCCCGAGGGCCTCCCGGCTTCGCTCTTTCCCGCGGGGTTTGAAAACTTCGAGATCAATCCCGTGCGGAATGACCCTGCGGGGAAACTCCGCCAACAGACTCTCCCCCATCCGCTCGGCCATCCACCGGCTCGGCACCACCGCCGTGAACCGGGACTTCCCGTATGCCTGCCGCTTCCACCTCCACTCCAGCGCGGTCGCATCCCGCCTCACCACCGGTTCAACGTCCAAGTGCGGACACGACCCACAACCGGATTTCCACCGGTCGCACTCCAAACTCGCGTGGCAGTGCCCGGTGAACGGCCACATGTCATGAATCGTGAAAACCACCGGCTTCGCCGCGCACAACCCCGGCAGCGCCCGGTAGCTGAAGGTCCCGCTGTGCAGGCAATGCAGGTCGATCACATCCGCATCCCGCACCTCCGGCAACGATCTCACCCGGTTCGAACTCACCAGATGTACGTCATTCAGCCCCAGGCGCGAGGTCATGCCGTGCAGCAAACCTTCCACCCGGGGCCGATACGGCATCACCACGGCCTGCTCGCTGCTCGCCTCCCGGCAAAGGACCCTCGCATCCACGCCGGCACCCAGCAGCCCCCGCCGCAGCCGGTTCATCTGGATCTGCGCACCGCCCGTCATCCCGTCGCCGCGGTGCATCATCAACACCTTCAACCGATGTTCAGCCGCATTCACGCCTCCACCGCCTGATGATGTTCCCACGAGTGGCGCACCAGAACGGACACGCCCTCCCACCCCTGATGGTGCAGCTTGCCGGTGCCGTAATAGTCCCCGTCGATCACCTCGATCACCGCCGCATCGTTCAAATGGTCCTGCACCGGGCTCTCCTTGGATCCAATAAAGACGTTCACATAATACCTCCCGCCCATCAGCGGCCAGTCCCTCACCCTGAAGTCGATCCGGCCCTCGCCGGACAGGTTGATCTTCGTCGGGTCCACCAATGCCGTCGACATCGAGAAATACTTCTTCAAATCCTTGCAGATCTCCACGCAGAAAATCGCATCCTTCAGCGACACCCCGTCCTTCACCTTGTAGCCCAGGCTCAGGATCACGTCCTGGCCGGAAACCGCCTCGTGAATCACCTCGCCGTTGCCATCGCGCAAGTCGATCGATGTCACGCGCGCATCCCCCTTGCCGGCCCGGTCGTCACGATCCTTCAGGCCATCCGTCGCGAGCTCCGCACCACGCGTCATGTAGGCCCCCACCACCTCCTTGGTCGGACCCTGCATCACCAGCTGGCCCTTGTTCATCATGATCACCCGGGTGCACAAATTCTGGATCGCCGGCATCTGATGACTCACCAGGATGACCGTCCGGCCCTCTTTGTTAGAGACATCCTCCATCTTGCCCAGGCACTTCTGCTGGAACGCGGCGTCACCCACCGCCAGCACCTCGTCAACGATCAGAATCTCCGGTTCGAGATGCGCCGCCACGGCAAAGGCGAGCCGCACGTACATCCCGCTGCTGTAGCGCTTCACCGGTGTATCCAGAAACTTGTCGATCTCCGCGAAGGCCACGATCTCGTCGAATTTCCGTTTGATCTCGACCCGCGTCATTCCGAGGATCGCCCCGTTCAGATAGATGTTCTCCCGGCCGGTCAGCTCCGGATGGAAACCCGTCCCCACCTCCAGCAGACTCGCCACGCGCCCCTTCAACCGGATCCTTCCGGATGTCGGCTCGGTGATCCGGCTGAGCAACTTGAGCGTCGTCGACTTCCCCGCACCGTTGCGGCCGATGATGCCGACCATCTCGCCCTGCTTGATCTCGAAACTCAGGTCCTTGACCGCCCAAAAATCCACGGTCCTGGACCGTTCCGCGCGTGCTTCCGCGTTGAACCATTTGAATGGCGCGCGCACCGCGTTCTCCAGCACATGCCGGAGCCCGTCGCCCTTCGCTGCCTGGCGGCCGATCTTGTAACACTTCCCCAGGTTCTCGACCTCGATAATATTTTCACTCATATCGTAAATTTCCAGCTAATTGCCCGTCTTCAGGAAACCGTTCAGATCACGTCGGCGAAGGTTCTTTCCGTTTTCCGGAAATACCACACACCGGTGACCAGCAGCACCGCCACTCCGGCGAACGCAAGCCCCAGCCCGGGCCAGTAGAGTGCTTTCTGACCGAGGATCGCCCACCGGAAACCATCGATCACTCCCACCATCGGATTCAGCGAATACAGCAACCGGTATTTCTCCGGAACCGCAATCGCACTGAAACCAACCGGGGAAAGATACAAACCGAACTGAACCACAAACGGCACAATGAAACGAAAATCACGGTAGCGCACCATCAGCGCGGAAACCCACAACCCGGCACCCAGCGCCGTGGCGAAGGCCAGCAGGATGAACAGCGGCAGCGCAACGATCATCGGCGACGGCACCACACCGAACACCGCCATCAACAAGGCGAGCAGCACCCCTGAAACCAGAAAATCAATGAAACTGGTGATCACACTGCTCACCGGAACCGCCAGCCGCGGAAAATACACCTTGGATATCATCCCCGCGTTCGAAACCAGGCTGTTGCCGCTCTCCATGAACGCCGTGGCGAAAAACTGCCACGGCAGCATCCCGCAAAACACCATGATCGAATACGGCACCGCACCCTCGGACTTCATGCCCGCCACCCGCTGGAAAACAAAGGTCAGCACCAGCACCGTCAGCAGGGGCCTCAACACCGCCCAGGCAACCCCGATCACGGTTTGTTTGTAACGAACCAGAATGTTCCTCCACGCCAGAAAATAGAACAGCTCGCGATACCCCCAGATATCCTGCCAATACTGCTTTTCGCCGCGGCCTGCTTCAATCGTGATTTCCTTCATGTCAATTGATCTGATCTTCTCTGATTGGTTCGAAATATTAGCTTGTTAGCTTGTGCTAGATCGCCCGCCCCTCGAATGCCGGCCAACCGGGACTCCTCCGGCGCACCGCCCGGTGGACCCGCAGCCCGGCCAGCATGCCCTTCGCAAGCCCCCGCGCCCCGATTCCACCCGCCATCAGACGCGCGGCCTTGAGTTCGACTCGCGCCTCGTCCCTCGCCTTTTCCAGAAAACTCCGGGCGTCGGCGCCAAGCCGGTGCCCGCCTTCCAGCAGCCCGCTGATCACGGACGCCTTCACCTCCGCATGCCGGACGTGGTCGTTCATGCACTCGACTCCGATGCCCACGGTGTCGTTGAACTTGATCACCAGCGGATCACGGATCACCCCCCAGACACCCGTCGCCCCCAAGCGGATCGACAACTCGTAATCCTCCAGCAATCTCAGCGCATCGTTGAACCCGCCCACTTCCTCAAACGCACTCCGCCTCACCGCCACCACCTGGTTGAACAATAGAAACCGGGTCGCCAGAACGTCCTGCGGATTCGTCCATTCCCCCTCGGTAAAATCCGGACGAATGCCCGACATGGCAAAGGTATTGCCGATTTCCACCCCATCCTCGCCCTTCACCGTCGCGTTGCACACGCAACACGACATGCCCGGACCGGACCTCGCCATCAATTTCACCTGCCGTTCGATCTTGTCCGGCGTCCAGTGGTCGTCCGAATCCAGAAACGCCAGAATCTCTCCACCCGCCTCCCGCGCCCCGCGGTTCCGCGCGGCGGATGGCCCCGCGTTTTCCTGCCTCACATACTTGATGCGGTCGCGCACGCCAGCCAGCGCCGCCTCGGTGCCGTCAGTCGACCCGTCATCCACCACGATCACTTCAATCCGGTCGTGACTCTGCCGCAGGGCGCTCTCAACCGCACCCAGCACCGTGGCCGCCCGGTTGTATGTCGGAATGATGATCGAAACGAACATGATATGCCGGGTTTCGCGTTCAGCTCTCAGGCGGGCGGGAGAAATCGATCCGCTTGATTTCCTTCGCCGGAATCCCACCCACCACCGCCCCCGGCGCGACATCCCGAGTCACCACCGCGTTCGCCCCCACAACCGCCCGTGCCCCCACCCGCACGCCTTTCAAAATCACGCAACCCTCGCCCAGCCATGCTCCGTCCTCGACCACCACCGGACGCGTCACCAACTCCCGGCACCTCCGCGGCGGCAGCTCCGGATGGTCGAACTTGTGGTCGTGGTCCGTGATGTAAACCCGGCCGGCGATCAACACGTCCCTGCCGATCTTCACCGACTCCGCCGCCCCGCAGTGGAAATACATCTGGATGCTCGTTCCATCGCCGATCTCGATCTCACCGCGCCGGTCCGAGTCAATCGCCTCGATGCGGGCGCCCTTCGATATCAACACCTGCCGGCCGATCCGGATCCGCCTCGCATTCAAAACCAGATCCGGACAAGCCAGCCTCGATCGAAAGCCAAATGCACCGAACCGCCACGACCACCGCACTTGATTCCATAGCGCGATGCAGAGGTTCATCGCCCGTTGATGCGCTGCCTGTTTCATGAATCTCGTGATGGCTGCCAGTCCCGGTGCTCGCCCGGGGCCCAGTCCGCCCAGACCACCGGCCCGGTTGGCTCGTCGTCCCAATCTTCCGGCTCCTCGCCGGCCGGCCCGGAGGAATCCGAAATAAACCCGGGCAGCCCTCCGACCAACAACCAGAAGAACACACTCATCTGATCGAAATACGAAATGGATAGAAACGTGATCGTATGGGCAAACAACGCCGACCCCACACACCACAGCCGGAACTCCGCCTCGGTCCCGGCACCGCCAATCTCACGGAACGCCCCGCCCAGGGAGCGGAACGCCTTCCACTGGGAAAGCACCAGGCAGATCATCAGCGGAAGCCCGCCCGTCACCCCGAGTTGAATGTAGTAGTTCGTCAGGTCGCAATGCTCCGGCACCGCAGCCAACGCATAGGGCATCCAGTGGTTGGTGTAGTCACACCCCAGAAGCCACCACTCGTCGAGGTGCGCCACCGCCATGTCGATCAAATACGCCCGGTGCCAGCCGGTGGAACCACCGACAATGTCGATGATCGACATCAGGTGCCAGACCGGCCGGGTCCGCACGAAATGAATGATGATCAACCCAATCACCGCCACCACCCGGATCTGCCGCAGATTCCCCCGCCACCGCCAGAGCGACACCACGCCGAGCGACAGCACCGTCGTGCCGATCGGACCACTCGACCCGGAGGCAATCACCACGATCAAACTCGCGGCCGTCCCCATGATCGCGACCTTCCTCCATTCCCTCCACAGCGGAATCAGCAGCGCGATCACGCTGGCACCGGCCGTCCCTGCCAGAATCGGCGTCCCAAACGGCCCCTGCGCGCGGAACTCGCCATCCCGAATCAACGAAAACGATGGCGCCCCCAGGATGGAATACGGATTGAAGCCGGTCGCCTTCTGAAACGCCATCATCACCGCGAACGGGACCATCACAAACGCCAGCCCGATCCCCAACCGGGCGATCGCCTTGTTCTCCACCAGAAATGCCCTCGCGAACAAATAGGTCCCCACCACGTCCAGCACCAACCGGATTCGCTCGTTCAACGGATTCACCCGCCCCCACTCGTGCGCAAACGTACTGATCAGCGCGACCACCGCAAACAACAGGATCAACCGGTCCCTCGTGTCCTTGAAGGACCATCGGAAACAGCCCTCCTGCACCGCCCGGAAAATACCCACCAGCAGCACAACCCGGGTCACCGTGAGCCCGGCCAAAAACGGCGTGTACGGCGTGTGGCAGACCGCGATGATCAACGGCAGAAACGCCCAATCGCGGGAAATGCGCAACTGAATGACGGCCAGGACCACACATGCAACAATCAGGACTGGATTCACGGGACTCCATCAATGGTTAACTCAAGCCCGCCGCAAAGACCAGCGCGACGTCTTCGCGCGCGACCGACAGGCTCGGCAAACGCCCGGTTTCCCCCGCACCCCATGCCGGCCCGGCCGACCGGAAACTCTCCCCTACTCAATGAACTCGAGCGACTCCTTCGTGGGACTGCTCGGCGCCGTCGGCACTTCGAAGTTGTCCTCGCCGCTCCAGCCATCGAGCGAATTCTGACTCAAGTCACCGGTATCCGCGTCCTTGAATTCAAAATAATCCACACGCCACCAGATGATGTCATCCGCTTCGATCGGTCCGCCGACAATGATGCCCGGCACATACTTGGCATGCGTGCCCAGAAGCTCGCTGGACAACGAGGCCCCGTCGCGCACGTTCGTCACCTTGATCAGCCGGATCTGGTCTCCCAGCGAGAATCCGCCTTCCACCGGTGTGCCGCCGCTATACTGGAAATTATCCCCGCCACTCCAGCCGTCGGTATCCCCGTCATAATCCACCTGCCACCAGGTGATGTTGTCCGCATAGACCGGACCGGCGATGATCGTTCCCGTCAGGCCAACCTGGTGGGTGTCCAGCAGCTCCGCCGAGAGCGACCCGGAAACCCGCACGTTGGTGGTCTTGATCAGGCTGATCTTGTCACCAATATTGAACCCGGCCACCACCACGGCGCCTCCGCTGCCACTCTCACTGCCGGAGCCGTCCCAATGGAGGGACCACATGTCCGCCACAAACGGCTGGATGCTGTTGGTGCCCGTGGAAACATTGCCTTTCTCCACCCCGTAAAACCGTTCGTAGTAGTCGAACGCCGCCGGGTAGTTCCATAGATCCTGCACTCCCATCAGGTTCGCCGTCAGGATATGACCCAGCGTGCATGGCCCCGCCACCGTCCGGTAGGGACAAGTCCACAACCGGTTGTCGTAAACCGGCTGGTGGTGGTGGTTGGTCCCCCACTCCGGCATGTTCAGGTCCGCCGCCGTGTATTCGCCAACCTCCGCCCCGTTGACCCCGGTGTGCGTCCGGTTGATATCAGCCTGGCTCACGTAAAAAGTCTGCAGGTCCTCCTGGAAAATCTTGTGCTTGCCCGCATCGGCATATTCGAGGATCGCCGCATCCCCCAGCACCGCCCCGGCCAGCAACATCACCATTTTCCGGCCTTGGTTGTGGCCGCCGCCATCCCCCCACAACGCGCCGGCCCGGGCCGCACCATAAATATCAATCCCCGCCTGAACCATCCGGATCAGCAGAGTCTTCTTCTCCGCATCCGTGTAATCGAGCTGCAGCGACAGCAGGCCGTCGGCCGCGGTATGCGCCATCTCGCGGCCGTAGGTTCCCACCGCACCCCGGTTCTGGAACGGATGGTTCAGGTGCGGGTGGAAATAACGCCCCGTCCACCCGTCTTCCTTCTCAATCCATGGACGCTCGAAATACCCCTCGACAACGGACAGCTCCGGCGCCGTGGTTGGCTTCGCCAGCTTGCGCAGCACGTTGTAGTTCAGCTGGGACACATTCCAGCGGAGCGATTTGTCGCTGCCGATATACGGCGGACGAAATGACCCCGTCGCCGGGGACGAACTCAGGACCGTCAGGATCGCCATCGTCTCCATCTGCGGATTATCCTTCGACGCCCAGTCCGTGAAACTCACGCAGGACATCACCGAGTTTCCGCCCTGCAGCGTCACCGGCAGGCTCTTCGCGATGTTGAGCGCCTCGGAATAAGTGCCATACTTGATCCTCGTGTCCCAGCCGTTGGCATTGCCCACGGACGGGTTGACCATCGTGCCGCTGGTATCGTTCGTCGTCGCCGGGGTGATACTCGTGATCGTCACCGGGCCCACCACCCACCAGTCACCATTTGCAAACTGCCCCACCGGACGGTCCGCGGAAAACGTCCACGTGATCCCGAACTGGCTCACCGATCTCGCACCAAATGCCACGGGCGGGACAAACCAGGCCGCCAGCGCGACGAGCGCGACCGCCATCCATCGATTTTCTAGTCTCCAAGAAGTCATTTGATTCATCCAGTTCAGTTGTTGTGCAGGTTCCACATCTCGGCCACGAATGGCTGGATGCTGTTGGTCAAAACGGAAACGTTCTCACTCTCCATCTCGTAGAAGCGGTCGTAATAGTCAAATGCCGCCTGATGATTCCACTCGCTCTCGAGCCCCATCAACCGCGCCGTGAGAACATGCCCGAGCGTGCACGGACCGGCCACCAACCGGTAGGGGCCGTCCCAGCGCCGGTTGTCGAACTTCGGCTGGTGATGATGGTTGGTGCCCCATTCCGGCATGCCGATATCCCGGCGCTCGTATTCATCAACGAAAAATCCTCCGACCCCGACGTGGACCCTCGCGACATCGTCCGCCGTGACATAAAACGTCTGCAGGTCCTCCTGGAAAATCTTGTGCTGCGCCGCGTCCGCATACTCGAGAATCGCCTCGTCCCCCAGCACCGCACCCGCCAGCAGCAGCACCATCTTGCGCCCCTGGTTGTGCCCGCCTCCGTCGCCCCACACCGCGCCGTCCCTCGCCGCCCCGTAAATATCAATCCCCGCCTGCACCATCCGGACCAGCAGCGTCGTCTTCTCCGCATCCGGATAATCAAGCTGCAGGGAAAGCAAGCCGTCGGCCGCAGTGTGCGCCATCTCGCGGCCGTAGGTGCCCACCGTGCCCCGGTTCTGAAACGGGTGGTTCTTGAACGGGTGGAAATACCTCCCGGTCCAGCCGTCCTCCTTCTCGATCCACGGCCGCTCGAAGTATCCCTCGACCACCGCCAGGTCCGGCGCACTCTGCGGCTTCTCAAGTTTGCGCAGCTTCGCAAAATCCAGTTGGGAAACATTCCAGTTCAGCGCCTTGTCGCTGCCGATGTAGGGCGGACGGAAATCCCCCGCCGACGCGGCGGAAGCCAGAACCGTCAAAACCGCGATCGTTTCCAGCTGCGGATTGTCCAGCGTCGCCTGATCCTCGAAACTGACGCACGACATCACCGACGACCCCGGTTGCACGATCGCGGGGAGGCTCTTGGCGAGGTTCAACCCGGATGAATACTCGCCGTACTTGATCCGTGAATCCCATCCGTTGGCATTGTCGACGCTCGGGTTCACCATCGTGCCGTTGGTCTCGTTCGCCGTCGCCGGGGTGATACTCGTGATCGTCACCGGCCCCACGACCCACCAGTCGCCATTGGCAAACTGGCCGACCTCATGGTCCGCGGAAAACTCCCAGGTGATCCCGAACTGACTCACCGAGTCCGCGCCCACGGCCTTCCCCGCAAGCAATACCAGCGCCGCCGAGAGCGTCACGTACATCGCTCGACATGCTCGCCGAATATTCACTTCTGCCATTGGAATCAACTAGGTTGAACACAAGGTTGAACACTTGTTTCAGGAGAAAACCGGGGAGACGCCGGGGAACTGTCCGGCACTTTCTGCCCGTACAAACTAGCTCCAAAACCATCTCCGTCAATCTGAAAGCATATAACAGAAACTGGCCCGCTCACCCCGCATCATTCATGCCCGCCGGCTCGCCCAGCGGATCCACTCCCGACCTCAGTTTGCTGATTCGGGCCAGTGTTTCACGCTTCAAGGGTTTCCGCGCATCGAGTTGTCGCGGCAACAAGTCGATCGCCGAGCGCATCGCCCGAACGAAATCCGGCAAATACCCTTTCGCGCAGGATTTGCAAAACTGGAACCCGGTCCGCGGAATCACGTAGCCGAGCGCCTTCGGCCACGGCAAACAGGACACCGCGAGCAGGATCTGGTTCCTTGGCTTCAGGAACACCTCGACCTGATTGCGCCGGGAAACGGGATTGGCGTGATGCAGCACCTTCAGTTCCGGCCGGTAATCAATCCTCCCGCCGCCATCCAGCACCCGCCAGGCCAGCTCCACCTCCTCGTAATGCATGTAGAGAATCTCCGGATAAAGCCCCGCATCCACCACCGCATCCCTCCGGAAGGCATACGCGGTTCCACTGAAATACGAGGTGGAAAACACCCTCTCCGCATGGGAACCCGGCGGCACCTGGTGCCACCACCGCCCGACATCCTCGGAAACCCCGTCCGGCTGCAAAATCCGGAACGCCAGACCACTTGCCCCGCCATCCTCCCCAAACGCCGCGACCACCTTCTCCAGCATCCTCGTGTCGGGCAGCGTCACATCGCTGTCGAAGCCGACGATGATCCCGCCCCGTGCCTCGCGAATCCCGCGATTGCGGGTCACCGAGGGTCCGCCGTTCCGCTCGTTCACGAACAACCTCACCTCCGGAAAATCCCGCCGGATCGCCTCCACCGAGTCATCCGGCGACTGATCGTCCACCACCACCACCTCGAACTCCGCGCCTTCCTGCCGGCGGAGATCCGCCAGCAAGGCCAGCATCCCGTCCCTCCGGTTGTAGCTTGGAATGACAACGCTGATCATCGCGAAAAGTCAGGCTCATTCTCCGCAGTGCCGGCGCTGCTCACGGCCTCGCGCCCGCCATACCCCTGGATCCACACATGCCGCTCCCTCCACAGCTTCTGCCAACGTCCCTCCCCGCCCCTGCCGGTCAGCTCCGCCAGCATCGCCCGCAGCCCCGCACCGGTGAGCAGCAACATCAACCCGAGCCTGCGGCGCATCCCGGACCAGTGGCTGCGCACGTAGCTCGCCTTGCCGCGATACAGCAGCAGCAGCTTGTGCACCGGAGTGTCCGAACACTGGCCCACCTCGTGAATCAACCGCGCGTCCGGACAAATCGTCGGCGCATACCCCGCCCGCCTCGCCCGCATCGCCAGGTCCGCATCCTCGCCATACATGAAATACCGCTCGTCAAACCCACCCAACTCCCTCCAGACCTCCGTCGGCGCCAGCAGGAAACAACCGGTCACCACACCCACCTCACGCACACTGTCCCGCTGCCACGACCCGAGCGCTTCCGGGTCAAACACCGGATGCTTGGGAAACAATGTCGAGAATCCCAAGCCGAACATCGCCATGCTCCACAGCGTCGGCTTGCCCCAGCACGATGACGGCTCAAGGCTGCCGTCCGGTTGCAGCGTGCGCCCGCCATACAGTCCCTTGCCGGGGTGCTTCCGCGCAAACTCCACCACCACATCAACCGCATGATCCACAATCACGGTGTCCGGATTCAACAGCAGGATGAACTCGGCATCCGCCATGCCCGCCCCCAGATTCACCCCGGCGGCAAACCCCAGATTCCTGCCCGGAACCACCAGCTCGACCTCCGGAAAATTCTCCCGGATGAATGCGACCGTGTCGTCCTTCGAGTCATTGTCCACGACAATGACCTGCTGGGACACGTCCCGACGGTTCTTGAACACACTTTCCAGACACGCACCGATGTGATCGGCCGAGTTGTAGGAAACGATGACGATGGCTACATCGGTTTTCATTGATTTGATTCGAAAGTTGTCCGGCCCGACGGCCGGGATTCAGCTGCCATTATAGATGACGTTCCGCCCGCCGGCCAGACCGCGGGCCTAACCGGCCCCGTCCCTTTTTCCGATCACCCTCGCGGGCACTCCCCCGGCGATCGTCCCCGGCTCCAGATCCCCGGTCACCACCGCACCCGCACCCACGATGCAGCCGTCGCCGATCGTCACGCCAGCGGTCACCACCGCGTTCGCTCCCAGCCAGACGTCGTTCCCGATCCTCACGTCCCGCTCCCGCTTCGGCTGCTCGCGGAACGGCCTGCCCGCCACAAACTGATAGTCGGAGGCGGTCACGAAGACCCCGGGGGCGATCGAAACATGATCACCCAGGTCGATCCTCCCCGTGGTGTTTCCCGCCCACAGGAAACTGCGCTCGCCGACATGGCAGCCGCGCCCCATCCGGATCCGTTCGCCGTTGCGGAACGAAACGTTCGGCGCTATCCCCGTCCCCGGCCCGGTGACGATCCGGCCGCGCTCCCGCACATGACTATAGCCGTAGTAATGCACGAGACGGAGCACATGCATCCAGCAGCGCGGGTCCAGCACGGAACTCAGAAAACCGGAAAATCTACCTTCGGATGCCATGATCTTGATTTGCTAACAAAACTTTCCCAGCACCGGCAGGCGCGTCATCACCCATGCCGCCGCAAATGCCAGCACCACGGCAAGCGGAAAAACCAAATCCGGCCGGTCCGCGAGCGCCGGCAGCATCCTCAGCACCGCGATGACCGCCGCGTGAACCAGATACACGCACAGGCACAGCCCGCCGGCCGCCGTCACCTTTGCCGGCAGACGCCACGGGATCAGCAGGCCCGCGGCCACCACCGGAACCGCCAGACCATAGCTGACCGCGACTCCGCGCGAGGCCGGCCAGATCCACCCGCAGGCGACGAGCTGCGCCAGCACGAACCCCGCCATCACCGCAACGCGCACCCTCGCGCCGAGTCCCAACACCGCCCGCATGCCGAGCGCGATCAACACCGATGGCCCCGCCTGCAGCCACTGCGCCCACGGAGTCTCGCCCGCCCATCCATGCACCGGCCCGGTCGAAAGGAACAGCAGCCCGCCGATTCCAGCCGCCGCGAACAGCGCGCTCTCCGCATACGGATTGAGCATCCTGCGGATCCCCACCAGACCATAGACCAGCGGTGCGCACAGCGTGATGAATGGCAGATACCACAACCCGATCCAGGGACCGGTGAACAGGTTGGCCGCCCACCCGCTGGAAAACGGAAACCACTCGTTTCCCTTCACCAGATTCAACACGCCATAGACCGCGAACCAGAAACACCACGGCGGCAGAATCCTCCGCACCCGCTTCTTCAGGAAATCCCCCCACTCGTCCCGGGCCGCACCCGTCGCCTGAAAGACAAACGTGATCAGCAGGAAGCAAACCAATCCCGCCTGGCCGACGTCCTTCCACCCACCACCCGGCACATGAAACCAGATCACCCCGCATGCCGCGACGATGCGGATCCACTCGATCGCATCCAGCCTCGACCGCCGCTGTCCCCGCCCATGAGGCACCGCATCCGTCTCGTCCATCATCGTGTTCCGCCAGCGGATTTCTGGTGAATGAACTCGCTCAGCCCGGCGATCAACTCTGGATTCGCATACGGAGAGATCGGCTCCCTCGCCACAAGCTCGTCCACCTTGTCCAGACACGCCACCAACTCGTCCTCGTCAAACGCCACATTCACGTTGCCCAGCTCCCGCATCTTCTCCGCAGTCGCCAGCTGATGTTCGTTCCGGTGCTCACCCAGGTGCGCCCGCTTCGGCATCACCAAAATCGGCTTTCCATAGCGCAGTGCCGATAGAATCGTCCCCATCCCGGCATGCGAAATGATGATGTCCGCCGCCACAAAACGCTGCATGAAATCCGGCGGCTGGAGAAACTCCGCGAACTCGATGTGCTCCGGTTTCCATCCGCCCTCGCCAATCTGCGCGAAGACGTCGGTCCGCTCGTTCTCGCCGGCCCAGCGGTCGATCACCCTGACCATCCGGTCGAATGGCAGGTCGGTTCCCACAGTGATGAAAATCATAACACCCTTCCCATGTATCTCGGGCCACCGTCACGCGCGAGGTGCGGCCACTGGGTGAGCCACAAATCCACGAACGCCCCCGCCTTGCGGCCGGACATCGAGAGCTCCTCGGCATTCGCCACACTGTCGACCCAGATCACCCGCGACCCCAGCCACTTGCCAAACCGGACCGCGAAGAATCCGGGGGCCGCACCGGTGGTCACCACCACGTCCGGCCGCAACCGGAACACCAGAACCAGAATCCCCAGCGCGCTCTTCAGCAGCGCCAGCTTGTTCCACCGGTTGCTGTCCGGAACCAACACGAAATCACAGCCATCCACATCATCCCGGTAGCCGGGACGCACCGTCGCGTAGGTCACCTCCGCACCGGCAAACGCCGGGCGCAGCCGCAACAACTGCACCCAATGCCCGCCACCCGATGAGATCGCGAGTATCCTTTTCTTCTTCATGGCCGGGTCCGGATTCACTGCGGGTTTCAATGCCACCGCCTACTCGCTGCGGTAGGCCACCATCGACTTCGTGAAAAACAGAAAACGCTCGCGCAGAATCCGGCAGCTCGGAAACAGATATTCGAACATCTCCATGTTCAGCAAATACGGCTCATCGTCAAACTGCGTCATCGCCTCATCGATGTTCTCCGCCTTCTTGCGCTGGCCCATGCCGAAGTGCATCCAAATCCACACCCGCACCGGCTTCGGCAGCCAGTGGTGGAACGGCTTGATGAAATGCGGCTCGATCGGAAACCAGTAGGACGGCGTCTGCACGAATAGATTCGGCGCCACCCGCTGCACCTCGCGCGCAAACGCCTTCACCTTGTCCCAGTTGCCCACGTGCTCGATCACCGAGTTCGAATGCACGATGTCGAACGAACCGTCTTCATACTCGGGCATGTTGCAGGCGTCTCCCGGCGCATACTTGAACGTCGGACTCTCCTCGCCCACCAGCTCGCACGGCAGGTTCATGATCGTCACGGTCACGTTGTGCTGCTTGAGGAACTCCGCATCGAGGGCCTTCCAATAGGTCTCCCGTCCGCCGACGTCCAGGATCCGCACCCCGCCCTTGGCTGCGTGGACCTTTTTGATCAGGTCCACCAGCGGTGCGAGGCGCTTCGCACGCATCCGTGAACCGAACGAGTTCGGGTCTTCGTAGTTTGCCAGCTTGGTAACTTTCATATGATTGATTTCAGCTGTTGGTTGTCTCTTCGTTGTGATTGGGTTGTGATTCTTCATCATCCGCACTCCCGCCCCGCCCGGGCGACACCTAGGACGCCCCTCTGCTCAGCAACACCGCCGGCACCGTCTTCAGCAGGATTTCGAGATCCAGCAGCAGACTCCAGTTCTCGATATACTCGTGGTCCATCTCCATCCAGCGGTCGAACGACACGTTGTTGCGTCCGCTGATCTGCCAGATACAGGTGATGCCCGGCTTCACCGAAAGCCGTTTGCGGAACAGCCATTCATACGCCTTCACCTCCTCGGGTAGCGGCGGCCTCGGACCAACCAGACTCATCTCGCCGCTCAGCACATTGAACAACTGCGGCAACTCGTCGATGCTGGTCTTGCGGAGGAACTTCCCGATCCGCGTGATGCGCGGGTCGTTCTCCATCTTGAAGGCCGGACCATCCCGTTCGTTGAGGTGCGTGAGCTCCTTCTTCTGGGCCTCGGCATCGACCACCATCGAACGGAACTTCAGCAGGTTGAAATGACGCTGGTTCATCCCCACCCGCTTCTGAACGAAAAACACCGGCCCCGGACTGGTCAGCTTGATCAACAACGCCACCAACAACATCAGCGGCGCCAGCATCAGCAACACAATCACCGAAAGCGACGCGTCGAGCAGGCGCTTGAGCAGCAACTGCACCAGCATCCGCTCGCGGAACAAGGTCACCACACATTCGTCCTCGAACTCCTCGACATGCATGTTGCGCAGCAAGGTGCCGTCGGCCAGCTCCGGCATCAGACGAACCACGATCCCCAGGTCCTTGGCATGCCGGATGACCATCGTGATGTCGCTGAACCTCGCGTCAACCGGCAGACAGGCGATCACCTCGTCGACCCGCGCATCCGTCAGCGCCTTGCGGAAATTGTCCAGCGATCCGACGATCTTCCAATCCCGATGGTCCCGCTTTTCCCAGCGCTCCCTCGCCTCATCGTTCTCCGCGACAAACCCGACGATCTTGTAGCCGAGCTCCGGCTTTTCCTCGATCTTCCCGGCAATCTGCAGCGCACGCGCGTTGGCCCCCACAACCAGCAGGAACCGGTAGTTGTAGCCGGAACGCCTCGCACTCAGCAACAACACCCGCAGCGACAAACGACTGACGATTCCAATCGCGGTGACCACCGCGAAAAAGATCAGCAGGTTCACCACATTGAAGCTCTTCACACTGAACACCGCGGCGACCAGCATCAGCCAGAACGACGACAGGCTCGTCGCCTTGATCAGGCTCTTGAGCTGGGTGTTGAGCGCCACCAGACGGTCCGCCTTGTAACGGATGAAGTAGTCGAAAATCGCAACCCACCCGACGACCAGAACGACCAGCCCGAGCGTGTCGTAAATCTTGAACGTGGCGTCGAGAATCCGCGCCCCGCCCTGCATTGCGATCTCCGGACGAAGGTAGATCAATGCCACCGCCGTGACCATCAGGACGAACTGATCGAACAAGCGGAAAACCTGAATCAGTAGTTTGTGTCGAAGTCGGATCATCTTATCACGAGATTTCTATGAAACCCGCCTGTCGCCGGACCGGGGGGAGTTGGTTTCCAATGACTGATCCCGGAACCACACGGCTAGATCACGCGCCAGCGGATTCCAGAACATTCCTTTATATTCCCCCATGACATAATCCAATAAATCTTCGATATATTCTACCGGGTAACAACACGACCCGATCCCCTCACCGGAAAAGTCGATGTAGTCGGGGTGGATATTGACCAGCGCCAGTCCTCCGTTCTCCGCCACCCAGTCGAGCTTGCGCTTCCAGACATCGACGGACTTCTTCCGCATCAGCACGAACAACGTGGAATCCTGCGGCAGCGTGTAGGACAACTCGACATACCCGTCACCCGCAACTCCCGCGGGTGGCGCCACATGATACGGGAAAATGGTATGCGAACCATCCGGCTCCGGCTCGAACGGATCAGTGTCGAATGTCGAGGTGTCGTAAACGATGTCCAGCTCATGCAGCCACTCGAGTCGCCGGAGCATGAACCCGGATCGAAACCCGCTCGCATTCCACTCCTTGAGGTAGCGGTTGATGCTCTCCGCCTTCCGGCTGAAGCCCTCACGCGATTCATACAGGTGCCCGTCGTGATACAGATCGTGCACCCCCACCTCAAACTGCTTTTCCTCCAGCCACTCGCGGAGGCTCGCCGGCGTCTCATACGGCCCTTCCGGAATGAAATTGAAGGACGATCGAAATCCCCGCGCCTCCTCGAGCGCGACCAATTTGCGCACCCCATCGACTCCCCGGTTCGACTCCACGTCATGGGTCAGCACAAAGGCGAACTGCTTTCCATCCGGCCAGCCCTGCCACCCCTCGGGCTTGCATGCGGCGGATTCGTCAATCGGCCACGTCGCCTTGCTGCGCCTCAACAACCCGGGCAACGCCAGGCGCCGCACCGCCCTGCTGACATTCCGCGGAATGTAGGGCTTGAGGTGGAAATACGCCCTGGTGGCGAAATGCCTCGCGCCCGCCATCATTCCTTCCTTCCCCGGAGACTCCGGTTGCTCAGCGTGATCGGACATGTCTGAGTCGTGGTGCGGCTGACTGGCAGAACCCCTGCCAGCACGGTGGGATCAGTTGCTTCCCAGCAACCATTCGGGAACGTGTGACCGGGTCTTGTTGAACACACACGAAACGTCGGCCTTGCCCTTCACGAGCTCGGAGAACCCCCACTGGAGACGGTCCCGACTCGTATTCTCCGCGTCCAAAACCAGCAGGACTTTGTCCATCATGCCCGCCATCGTCATCGTCCGGCTGGTCTGGTCGACCGGCGGCATGTCGAAGATGATGTAATCATAGTCGCTCTTCAACAAACTGGGCATCAGTTCATAGAGATGCATCGGCGAAAACGTGGTGATCCCGGTCTCGTTCCGGCGCGCCGGCGCACTCGCGAGATAGAGGTTCTGCGGGCTGTCGCGGAAATCGTCTCCGGATGCGAGACGCAGCGCGCCATTCAGCGAATGCCCGGTGATCTCGCCGAACAGGGGACTGTCCTCCGGATGACTGGAGCTCAGGTCCACCAGCAGCACCTTCATCCCCGGAACGTCGGCAAACGACTTCGCCAGACCCGCCGCGACCGTCGAAGCACCCGCCCCCTCCGAAAGCCCGGTCACCGCCAGCAGCTTCGGCTTGTGGGTGACGTTGTTGATCTCGAAATTGAAGATGATGCGGTCGCGGATCGTCTCGGAATACGGCAGGATGAAATGCCCGTTCGCTCCCGGCGTGGGCAGCACCGTGGTGTCGTTCGCCTCGTAGCTCAACTGCAGGCCCTCCTCCCCGGTGTTCTCCAGGAGCGGCATCGCCTCGTCCCGGGACCCCAGCAGCAGCCCGCCCCTCTCGCCCTTGCGCACGAAGGGAATGGTTAACAAAAGTGGCAGCTGAAGCCGCGTCTGGATTTCGATCGGCCGCTTCACCCGCCGGTCGATGAACAACTCGATCAGCAGCGCCAGCGCGATCCCGAGCCCGAACCCGCCACCCGCAAGTCCGAGCACGATCATCTGGCCTTTCTTGTCGAAGGTCTTGATCGGCTCGCTCGGCTTCTGGAGAATCGTGATGTTCTGGATCCGCGCCGGATCAAGATCAACGTCCCGCTTCGCGTTCTTCAAGTCGGACTCCGAAGTCCGGTATTCCTCCTCCAGCGCCTCCCGCTGGCGCGCCAGCGTATCGATCTCCGCACCGATCTGGTATTCCCTGCGGAACTGCGCGCCAATCTCCTCGAGCTGGCCTTCCAACAACTTGATCTTGGCCTTGGCCGTCGCGAGCTGTGACTTTTCCGAAACCTCGCGGGCCTTGCCGGAAGCCGCCGGATCATCGAGCCCCGTCTGGGCCAGCTCCAAATCCGGGTAGCGGTCCAACAAGGCCTGCCGCTTCCGTTCGTGAAGGTCGATCTGGCTGCGGTTGCGGGTCATCAACGGATTGCCCGGCTTGAACTTCAGCTGCAGTTCGACGTCGCGTTTGCGCAGCATCTCGATGATCTCGTTCAAGCTCTGATACTCGGACAACACCGGCAATGGAATCTCGTCCGGCTCCGGATCAGCCGCCGCGGCCCCGCCGTTGCCGTCGCCCTTCCCATCGAGTCCCATCCGCGCCACCACTTTGGCGAGATCCGCCCTCGCCTCCATCAGGTCCTCCTGGGTCTTCACCCGCAGCGACGTCAGCGCATCCGTTGCGTCCGTTAAATTCATGATCCCGGACTTCATCCGCAGTTCATCCAGCTTGAACTTCGTCTCCCGCAGCGCGTTCTTCAATCGCTCTGTCTCCCGGGAAACCACCTCGAACCGCGACTTGGACCGGTGGATTTCGAGGTGCCTCCGCAGATACTGTTCGACGATCTCGCCCAACACACTCTGCGCCAGGTCCGGATTCTCGTGGCCGTAGTTGATGTAAATCACCTTGGCGCTTTGCCCCGGATTCACCGACATCCCGCCGAGCACCACCCCCGCGGCCGCCGATGGATCGACGGTCCCGCCCCGGGCGGCCACTTCCGGCATCAACTTCTCAACCCCGAACTCCTGCGCCACATCGTAGGCGAGGTCCACGCTGTTGAGGATCTCGATCTCGGTATTGATCACCGGATCCCCCCACCGGCTGCCACTGCCCGGTTTGCTCATGGAATCCATCGTTCCCTCGGAGCCGCGCTGAAGCACATATTCGACTAACAATTTCGCCTGGGACTGGTAGAGCGGCACCAACTGCTGGTGCATGAACGCCGCACCGCCAAGCCCCAGCAAGCCGAATCCCAGAATCATCCACTTGTGCTTGAACAAGCCGATGAGGATATCCTGGACACCGATTCCTCCTTTGGGGGCGGCGTTGGTATGATGTTTTTGCATGACTGGAAAACTTAATGGGATTGAATCACCGGAGGCACCCCGGCGCAGGCCTCCACTTCGCAGGAACGGGCTGCCGCAGCCATCACAATGCCGGCCTGTTCACCTGTCAGTCCGGGATACATGGGAAGGGAAACAAACTCTCCGGCACACCGTTCCGCAACCGGAAAGTCCCCCATCCCGCAGCCGAGCCGGGCAAATGCCGGCTGCAGGTGCACGGGAACCGGATAGTGCACCCCGCACTCCACACCGAGGCCGGCCATCCTGCGAATGAACCGGTCCCTCCCGCCGACGCGAACCGCATACACATGATACACGTGATGGTCCGGCTTCCTCACGGCGGGAACCACCACGCCCGCACACCCCGCCAGAAATTCATCATAAGCTGCCGCGATCTCCACCCGCCTCTGGTTTCCACCCTCCAGCATCCGCAGCTTGTGGCTCAGAACCGCCGCTTGCACGCCGTCCATCCTGCAGTTCCAACCGCTCGCCACATGATGGTTCTTGCGCGACTGTCCATGGTTGCGCAACTCCCGGACCCGCTCCGCCACCAGATCGTCATCGGTGGTGACCGCGCCGCCCTCGCCCAGCGCACCGAGGTTCTTGCTGGGGTAAAAACTGAAACAACCCGCATCTCCCAGGGCACCCGCGCGCCGACCACCGCAGCTGGCACCATGCGCCTGCGCCGCATCCTCGATCACCCGCAACCCACGGCCCGCCGCAATCTCCCGAATCGCACCCATCTCCGCAGTCTGGCCAAACAGATGCACCGGAACCACCGCCTTGGTCCGCGCCGAAATCGCCCGCTCCAACCCCTCCGGGGACATGGTGTAACTGGATTCATCGATGTCGGCGAATACTGGCGTCGCCCCCGTCGCCAGAATCGCTTCCACCGTGGCCACAAACGTCGCGGGAACCGTCACCACCTCGTCACCCGGCCCGATCTCCATCGCCATCATCGCCAGCCACAGCGCCGAAGTCCCGCTCGATACGGCAACCGCGTGCTTCGTCCCGCAATACGCCGCAAATTCATCCTCAAACGCCTCGACAAACGGACCGCCGGAATAACATCCGCTGTCGATCACCCGCCCGATCGTCGCGAGCAGCTCGTCCTTCATCCTCCCGTTCGTGGCGGCAACCTCGGAATATGGAACCTTCACGCGCCCTCCTTTCGCACCACCGCCGGATTCCCGAAAACCGTCGCACCGTCCGCAACATCGCGCGTCACCACACTGCCCGCTCCCACCACCGCTCCGCGCCCGATGCACACCCCGGGCAACACCGTGCTGCCGGATCCGATCGATGCCCCATTGCCGACCCGCGTCGGCAGGCACTCCCAGCCGCCGCTTTCCAGCAACGCTCCGTCCACGCCGACCGCCTTCGGATACCGGTCGTTGGTGAACATCACCCCGTGTCCCACGAACACCTCGTCGCCGATTTCCACACCCTCGCAAATGAAGGTGTGGCTGGAAACCTTGCACCGCGAACCCACCTTCGCGCCCTTCTGAATCTCGACGAAACAACCGATCCGCGTTCCATCGCCAATTTCGCACCCATAGAGATTCACGAAACCGTGCATGCGGACACCCTCGCCGAGCTTCACGTCGGCGGCGATCCGGAGTCCCATGTCTTCAGTTTCCAACATCATCGTCACTCCTTTCAGCTCAACCGGCCATCCCCGGCACAACCGGCCCGCCACCGGCACTCAACGACTCGCCGCACGCCTCGAGCACGCGCACCACCTCCAGCCCGTGACCACCATGGGTCTCCGGCTCCCTGCCGTGCACGACACACTCCACAAAGTGCTCGCACATCCGCTTCAGCGGCTCCCCCTGCTCAAGATGCGGAATCCGGCACTCACCGTAATGATAGGAATACTGGAACTCCGCGAAACTGTTGTAGCGTGGCGGGCAATCCACCCTGATGTCATGGATCCGCAGTTTCCCGTGAGGCTCCAAATCATCATAAACCACCATCTTGCGCGTTCCCACGAAGGTCATCTGCCGGACCTTCCGCGGTTCGAGCCAGCTGCTCTGAACCGTCGCAAACGCCCCTTCGTCGAAACCCAGCGACACATTCGTCACCGCCTCCACGCCGGCCCGCACGTGCGCGCCACCCTGGCAGTTGACCGTCGTCGGCATCCGTCCCATCACCCGCAGGATGATCGAAAGATCGTGCGGCGCGAGATCCCACGCCACGTTGATGTCCTTCTGAAACAGCCCGAAGTTCAACCGCTGGCAGTTGATATACCGAATCTCCCCCAGATCTCCGCTCGCGATGATCTCGAACAACTTCCGCACCGCTTCGGAATAAAGATACGTGTGACCCACCATCAACACCAGCTTGCCAGCGGCAGCGAGCTCGATCAGCTCCCGGCACTCGTCCGCGGAGGTCGCCATCGGCTTCTCAATCAGCACGTGCTTGCCCGCCAACAACCCGGCCTTCGCCAGCTTGTGGTGGCTCCGCGCCGGCGTCGCAATCACCACCGCATCCAGTCGCTCGTTTGCCAGCATCTCGTCAAACCCGGCATACGCCGCCGCCTCCGGATAGTTTGTCGCCAGGTCACACCTCCGGTCCTCGTCGGGATCGCAAACCGCGACCAACGCGGCGCTTTGCAGCTGTTGGAAATTACGGGCCAGATTGGGCCCCCAATATCCGTATCCTGCGATTCCGACCAATACGGGCGATTGCATAAATCCTCATCCAGCCCTGCGTCCGTGCATCAACGGAACTGCTCCGTGTTTCTCCGATTCCTCGGAGACGACGTGTCGCTGGAAAGCCTCATACATCTGCCCGGCCAGTGCGATCGGCGTGCGCACCATCACCGCAAGATCGACCCATACGGACGCCTTGCGGACATACAGCGCGTCCATCGCATTCATCTGGCTGAATGTCGTGGAATTCTTCCCGTTCACCTGCCAAATCCCGGTCAACCCCGGAAGCGCCTCAAACCGCACCCGCTGGCGCGCGCTGAAGAACCGGTATTCGTCGGGAAGACACGGACGCGGCCCCACGAGGCTCATCTCGCCCCGCAGCACGTTGAACAACTGGGGCAGCTCATCCAGACCCGCCGCACGAAGCAGGCAGCCGCCCGGGATCAGCCTCGAATCATGCAGCAGATCGAGCTTCACCATCGGGCAGTCATAACGCACCAGATTCTGAAAATGATGCCTGTGCCGGCGGGGATCCGCCCTCACGCCCATGGTCCGGAACTTGTAGAGCTGGAACCGGCGGCCATTACGACCAACCCGCTCCTGCCGGAACAATGCCTGCCCTTTGGAGGTGATCCTGATCCACAGTGCGATTGCCACCATCAGCGGCAGGGTCACCGGGAGACTGATGATCACGCAACACAGGTCCAGGACACGCTTCCAGCCGGGAATCGGGCCCGAATAGGCGAGATGGCGCGCGGAAGGGTCCGCCACACTGGCGGTTCGCACCGGAGATGGATTCGCAGACACCTCTTTGCCGGTGCGTCCCGGGCCGGGATGACGCGGCAGTTTGCGGTGCTTGCGCCGCCTGTGCGCGACGGGCGGGGTGGACAGGTTTCTCGCACGAGAAACCCTTATCGATTCAGCTTTCGCTTCAAGAGCGGGGATCATGGGGGGATGGGGGATGGGGGGATCGGTTGGAGGGGGGAGGGGCGGGGAGGCGGTTAACTTGTCATCTTGGTTGATACGCTTGGGTTTAGCGGAAATTTCTAAATTTTAAAAATTCCGCACGCAGACTTCCGGGTGAATGACGTTCTATCTCGAACGCTGCCGCCCTTGGTCATATAGCGCGATACCAGCACTAAAACCAATTCCTACTATGTCAGTCAAGTTTGAAAGGAGCCAGTTTCATGCCAGCAACAAGCCATTCAGCCCCGATGGAATCCCCAAGTGACGGGAAACTCCGCGGAAATCGGCTTGTTGACTTAACTTCAGGGTCGAAGACATGGGCATTTGCAAAACATCGCTCGCGATAAAAAATCAATATATGGGCAACGAACTAGCCCATGATAAAAAATTTGGGCAAGCTTAATATCATCTCGTTTTTTGCGGAAAATTTTTATTCCGTGATCATCGGCACATGGCCGCCCAAGCCACATCCCGGCCAACCCCCGCCAGGCCGCCACGATCAAGCGAACCCGAATGAATTCGCCGGACCCTGCTGCGAGCGGTGCGTACACACCTCGTCCGTCTGCGTGGATCGCCATCTGTGGTTGGGGGAGAAAAACTTGGGAGACTGAAAAATTTGGGGAGGGAGGGATGAAGCGAGCACGACGAGCATATTCGCGACAATCGTAATTGTGCCACAGCCTGAGCACATCGGAACTACGCGATCGCGTAGGTTGCAAATTCACCCATACCCCGCAGTTCTCCGCAACGACACCCCGCAGGCCTCTGCGAAAACCGCTCGAAAACCCCTCGCAAGCCCCCCTTTTTCCAGGGATCCCAGCCCCCCCTTCTCGCCCGGAATCAGCCCAAATTCGAGATCGTCTGGAAGATCGCGGTGATCATCAAATAAGCCATCGTTCCGATCAGGCCCGCCATGATGATCAGCACCGTCGGCATGATCAGCGCCATGATCCGCTGCAGGTCCTTATCCAGCTCTTTGTCATAGCGCTCGGCCGCCCGGCGCAGGGATTGGTCGATCTTTCCGGTCTGCTCACCCACCGAAATCATGTCGATGAGCAACGCGGGAAACGCCCCGGTGCGGATCAACGCCTTGGAAAACGACCGGCCGTCACCCACTTGATCAATCACCCGGTTGAGCTGGCTGCGCAGCGACAGGTTCTGGGTCGCGTCCCGGGAAAGCTCCAGCGCCCGCAGCAAGGGCAGACCGTTGCCGACCAGATTCGCCATCGTCTCGAGAAACTGCACGTAAAAGCGGCTGGTGATCACCGCTCCCATCAACGGAAGCTTCAGCTTCATCCGGTCCCACGCCGGCCGGTTCGCCTCGTTGTCCTTCCACGCCTTGAAGAAAATCCCGCTCGCAATCAAGGTCACCAAAATCACGATCCACCACTTCGAGATGAAATCCGACGCAACGATCAATATCGCCGCACCCATCGGAATCTCACCACCCGGCGTGCTCTCGATCAACTGGGTCAGCTGCGGAATCAACGTCGTGACAAACACAATCGACACCCCGATGCCCGCCACAATCAGGAACGCGGGATAGATCATCGCCAGAATCAACCGGCTCTGCAGCTCGGAAAGCGTCTTCAGGTAATGCGCCTGCCGCTTCAAAATCTCGTCCAGCGCACCGGACGCCTCGCCCGCCGCCGCCAACGAACAATACAGCGGACCGAAACTCGGACTCACTTTCTTCAGCGCCGTGGAAAAATTCACCCCGTCACGCACAATGTGCCGGATCTTGTAGGAAACCGCCTTCAGGTTCCCCAGCTCCTGCCGGTTTTCCATCGACTTCAGCGCCGGCTCCAGCTGCAGCCCCGCCGCAAGCATGTCGGACAACTCCTCGGTGAACATCACCACCTCGGGCTTCTTGAGCTTGATCGGCCCCTCCGGAATCGGCTCCTCCTCTTCAGCCGCCTTGCCGTGCGAACGCACCGTCGGCACATTCTCCTCCTTCGCCTTCTTCTTGCCGTTGTTCCGGTTCGCGGAAGGCACCGCAGCCGAGGTCTGCTTCAGATTCACCGGCTGGAGACCCTTGCGGTCGAGCAACCGCAACGCTTCCGGCCTGTCCGATGCGTCAATCTCACCGGTCGTGACCGACCCGTTCGTTGCGAGTGCTTTGTATGCGAAAACCGGCATATTCTCTCAAATTGTCATTCCGATCCCCCAAGATCCGTGGAAGTCACTGAAATCACTTCCTCAATCGTCGTCAACCCCTGCAGCGCCTTGTGCCACCCATACGTGCGCATCGGCACAAAACCATCTTTCAACGCCTGCTCCCGCATCTCCGCGGCTGTCGCACTGTGCGTCACCAAATGCTCCATCTGCGGCGTCACCAACACCACCTCGTAAATCGCCAATCGTCCGGAAAATCCCGTCCCCCGGCAGCGGTCGCAGCCGACCGGCTGAAATGGCGTCCCCGGAATGTGCAACGGAATCCCGATGTCGATTTTCTCCTGCTCCGTCAATGGCCGCGGCGTCTTGCAGGTCGGGCACAAGCGGCGCACCAGCCGCTGCGCGAGGAATGCCCGCACCGCGTTGGAAACCAGGAAGGGCTCCACCCCCATGTCCACCAGGCGGCTGATCCCGCCCAGCGCGTCATTCGTGTGCAGCGTGGAAAACACCAGGTGACCGGTCAACGACGCCCTCACCGCGATCTCCGCGGTTTCCAGGTCACGAATCTCACCGATCATCACCACATTCGGGTCCGCACGCAGAATCGAGCGCAGCGCCGTCGCAAACGTCAGACCAATCTCCGACTTCACCGCGATCTGCATCACCCCCGGCAGCTTGTTCTCCACCGGGTCCTCAACCGTCACGATCCGCTGCTCGGGGTCGTTGATTTCCGAAAGAAACGAATACAAACTCGTCGATTTACCCGAACCGGTCGGCCCGGTGATCAGGATGATCCCGTTCGGCAAATGCAGCAGACTCTTGATCTTGTCCTGCACGAACGGCTCCATCCCCAGCTTCTCCAAATTGAACTTCTCCTGGTTGAGCAAACGCAGCGAAACACTCTCGCCCTCAACCGTCGGCACCGTCGCCACCCGAACGTCGATCGTCTGCCCTTCAAACTGCAGGTTGATCCGGCCGTCCTGCGGCACCCGGCGTTCCGCAATGTCCAGACGCGACATGATCTTCAAACGCGCAATCACCGAACTTTGCAGCGCCTTGATGTTCTCCGGCACCGCAATCTCCAGCAGCTTGCCGTCGATCCGGTAGCGAATCCGCAAATTCGTCGCCAGCGGCTCCACGTGAATATCCGTCGCCCGCTGGTCCAGCGCTTCCCGGATGATCTGGTTCACGAACTTCACCACGCTCGCCTCTTCATCATCGTCGTCGTCGATGACGTTCGCCTCGTCCTCCGAATCGCTGATCGCTTCAAAATCCAGATCCCGACCTTCCAGAATCTTCTCGAAAGTATCCGCACCCACACCATACAGCCGCCGCAGCGCCTCATGCAGCCGCTTGCGCGACGCCATGCACCACTCGACCGGAAGCTCCAGCTCCTGCGCCGCCACCTGCCGGCTAACCAGATTGAACGGATCAAACGTCGCCAGCTTCAGCTTCTTCTCGCCCTCTTCGCCGGTGATCCCGACCGGCAGCAACCGGTAACGCAACGCAATCTGCGGCCCGCAGGCCTCCCGCAACGGCAGCGGCTCCTCCGCGATCGGAATGCTGTCCAGCCACTCCATTCCCAAATCGTGCGCCAACTCGCGCATGTATGGCTCCTCGTCCACCACATCCGCATCCAGCAGATCGTCAATCGGCGACCGCTGGCGCAGCGAAGCGCTTTCCAGCACCTCATTCAGGGTTTTCAAGTCCTCGCAGCCAGTGCGGCGGGCGGGTTCGATCAAAAGCTGGGTCATAAGAAAGCGGGCGTCTTGTGCCCTAAAACCGGCCCCGGCGCAATCTGTCTCTTGAAAATGCAGGAAACATTCAACAATCGTCAATGTTCGGTCACCACCACCCGGAAAAACATGGCCGCCCCGCCCGGGCCATCCCCCTGCTCGACACGCACCCGCTCCCAGATTTCGTCAATCTCCGTGACCGTCCACGTGCCCGTCATTTCCTCCCAGACCGCCCCCTCCAGAGACCCCGCGCTTTCCGGCTCGTATGCCAGCCCCCCGCCCTTCATCCGGAGAAATTCGAAGCTCACCACCGGCGAGCCACCACTCGAATCCAGCGTCAGCACCGGCAACCCGGACGTCCCGGACCCAGCCTCCAACACCCGCACATCCGGCCCGCCACCGTCCATGTGAAACGCAAATTTCAACAAATTCTCCACTCCGTCGCCAAACGGCACCGCCCCCGCCGCCGCCTGCCCCCCCGTCAGCCCGGCCTTCGCCGCCCAATCCGCATAGCCGTCCAGCTCGAAATTCGCCGTCACCGAAACCGCCGCCGCCACCGCCAGATCCTGCCGCGGGTTCTCCGTCACCCCGTCGCTCCAACCCGCGAAATGATACTCCGCATCCGCCACCGCCGTCACCGCCGTGCCGTCGCCGCCCTCGACCACCGTCTGGCTCGTCACCCCCACCAACGCCCCACCCGCTCCGGCGGAATAGGCCAGCACATACTCCGGCACCTCCTCCGCCACCGCCGCCAGCACCTCCACCAGATCCACCGCCATGTCGCTCGCATATGCCGTCCCCGTCACCCCCCGCAGCCGGATGATGATCCCTCCCGAATGATCGAACTCATCGAGGTCCACCACCGCCTCGCTCCAGCCGTATCCATCGTCATGCTGCTCGCCCAGCGCCGACCACACACCGTAGTTCCAGGCACCATCGTAGATATCCACATGCAAATCGCCCATCCAACTGCCAAACATGTGATAGCGGAACCGCAGCAACCGGCTCGTCATGCCACCCAGGTCCAGCGACCAGTCGACCGCCGCAGTCATCGAATAGTTTCCGCTCGCCTCAGTGAAAATATACCCCGCCCCACTCGCCGCCCCGGCCGGCCCCGTGGAGAAACTCGGTGTCCCCCCGCTGCCCGTCGACCACTCGAAATCCATGCCCGGCGCCTGCAGCCAATCCCCGAAACCATCCTCGAAATCCTCCGCCGCAACCACTTCCCTCACCGCCCCGGAAACCCTCAGCTCATACGGATTCTCGTCCGGATCATTGCTCGCAATACTCACCACCGCCACCTTCCCGCCCAGCGACGACGGCAAAAACGTCACCTCCAGCGTCACACTCTCGCCGGGTGCCAACTCAACCGCCCCTGGCGCCCCGACCACAAACTCGCCCGCATCCGCTCCAGCCACCGTCACCTCCAACCCGCTCAACACCAGCTCGCCGTCGTTGCGGATCGTCAGCGTCTCCAGCTCGCTCGCCGCCACATTACCCACATTGAAGAAAAGCTCCCCTTCCCCGTCGCCCAGGTCCGTCCCGTCCGCCAACTCCACCACCAGCTCCGGAGCCGGCCGGTCCAGGTTGTCCGCCACCGACGCCGCGTTCTCCAGAATCGTGTCCGCATTCCGCGCGCCGAGCTCCGGGTTTGACCCGTCATATCCCGCCCCGGCATTTCCCTCATACCCGCCGTTCACCGCCGCCGGGTCCGCCGTCGCATCATTCGTCGCGTCATAGCCGTCCGGCGCCCCGGTGTTCGCCCCATTGAACTGCACCGCCGGATTCGAATAATACGGAATCCGCGTCCAACTCCAGTCATACGCCATGATCGTCCGCACCCGGGTCCCTCCCGAATGCTCGAACCGCCAACCGAAATTGTGACCGGTCGTCAGCGAATCCGACGTCGAATCCCCCCACGCGTGCCGGCAGCCGATGTTGTGGCCAAACTCATGCGCATACGTGATCCGCGTCGACGACATGTAATCCCTCGCCACCACCATCGAATCCCCCGGCCGGAGCGCGATGCCCGCCGAGCCATCCACCTCCTTGACCACAAACGACGCCGTATCCGCCCCCACCTCACGCTTCAAATCCGTCACCGTGTCCAGAATCCCGTCGGACTCGTCATTCAGATACCCCAGCTCGTCATCGTTGCCCATGTCCCTGGCAATCTCTCCGGGAAACACGTAATCCGGATCCTCCACCATCCCCAACAACACCACCGAAACCCCGTCCACCGCGCTGTTTTCAAACGCCGAATTCATCCGGTCCACCGCCGCCATGATCCTCGCCTCGATCGCCGCGACTCCCCCCTCCGCAATCCTTGCCGCCGCCCCATAGCCCACCACCGTATCCAGCAGGATCGTCGCATCCGCCACCTCAGCATCCGCCTGCTCCACCGCCACCTCGACCGCCTCCGCATCCGCCTGCCCCGCCGCCTCCCCGGCCACCTCGGCCGCCTCCACCAGTCCCTCGCCCGGATCCCCGCACCTCGCCGTATACGCCGCCGGATTCAACCTCCGGATCGCCACATCCCCGTTGCCCGCGGACCCGAACTCATAATGCTTGTCCGCCCCGTAAAACGCCACCGACCCACTCACCACCCCATCGTGAAACACCAGCACCACCTGGCTCAGCGGATCCCCCACCACGCTGCCCACCACCGTATGCGTCACCTCGCCGCGAGAAACCACCTTCTTCACCCTCACCAGCGCCGTCCGGTCCACCTCCAGCGGCACCTCAAACGCCTCGGCACGGCTGTCCATCAACCTCGCCACCACCCCGGCATCAGCAGCCGCCTCGACCGCGCTCAAGGTGAACCGGTTCTCCGACAACCCGCCGGCCAGCGCCCCGCGCCGGACCCGAAACACCGCCTCGTTGAAAACCCGCCCCGCCACCGGCTCCACCACCACCGGATCAGAAAACAGCAGCCGCTGGTTCGGCCCGCGCACCACCCGCGATTCCCCGCCCACCCTCACCCCGCGCCCGCCCGCCTCAGCATCCACCGCCGCCAGCCGCCCGCTGCCGGAAACCCGCCCGCCATCGCCCGCCAGCCCGCCATCGCGGTCGTCCCCGCTCTCCCGCCGCTGACTCAAAATCCCCAACAACACCAATCCCAGCAGCAACACCAGATGGACGCCACGCGAGCGATTGCGGAATCCCAAACTCCTCATTCACCAGAAATAATGAATCACCCGCCATCCTGACAACCTCCGAATCCGCGCACCCCCCAGCCAACCGGGACCGGCCGCCCGCCCCCCCCGCGCCCCCCAATTCCACCACCCGCTCCTTTCCACTTTCCGCCCTCCGAATTCCCATCACATACTCCGCATCGTGAAACGCTTCATGAAATCGGAAATCGGCGCCGCAGTCATCTGGATCGCCATCTCCCTGCTACTCGCCGCCGTCATCGCCCCCCACCTCCGCCACGCCGGCCTCAACTTCGCCGCTTACGCCGCCACCAACGACACCTCAGCCCTCGTCAAGGACCTCGGCGAATCCTGCGGCCGCGCCAAGTTCTCCCGCTACTTCAACCGCTCGCTGATGCTCTCCGCGCTCGCCCTCATGCCGCTGCTGTTCCGCCGCATCCGGGCCATCCGCTCCACCCGGGAAACGGCAAACCCGCACGCCCTCCTCCCCACCCCGTGGAAATCCCGCGCCGCCCAGATCGCCACCGGCTTCGCCATCGCCGCCGCCCTCCTCCTCGTCACCGGCATCGGCCTCGAACTCGCCGGCGCCTTCGAAATGCGCCAAAAACTCCCCTCCGCCGGGAAATTCCTCAACAAAACCCTCATCCCCGCCATCGCCGCACCACTCCTCGAAGAATGGCTCTTCCGCGGCGTCCTCCTCGGCCTCTGGCTCCGCTTCGCCAAACCCGTCTCCGCCTGCATCGGCACCTCCCTGCTCTTCGCCTTCGTCCACTTCCTCAAACCACCGGCCGGCTCGGAAATCGCCAACCCCGACCACGCCCTCGCCGGCTTCGAACTGCTCGGCAAAATCCTCCTCCACTTCACCGACCCCAATTTCTTCGTCACCGAGTTCGCCGTGCTCGCCGGCATCGGCCTCATCCTCGCCTGGACCCGCCTCCGCACCCGCGCCCTCTGGTTCGCCATCGGCCTCCATGCCGGCTGGATCGCCGCCTTCAAGGGCTTCAACCTCATCTTCACCAAAACACCCGACAGCTTCCTCCGCCCGTGGGGCATCGGCGACGGCCTCAACTCCGGCGCCATCCCCCTCGCCGCACTCTGCCTCACCGCCTACGCCTGCCACCACGCCCTCAAACCCTTCAGCCGCTCCTGATGCCCGGTCCCCGGGAAAACCCATCCCGCCCGCAAAACGACGCCGGAGCGCCCGCCACGAAACCCAACCGCAAAACCCAACCCATGACCACCACCCGCCTCCTCGCGCTTTCCGCGGCCCTGCTCACCGCCGCCTCCGCCGCCCCCCTCCAGCTCCCGCGCCAGCCTCACGGCACCGGTGAAGTCGCCATCACCGGCACCAACACCCAATGGCAGCCGCTCACCCTCACCCTCGACGGCCCCTTCGCCCACGAACTCGACAACCAGCCCAACCCCTTCACCGGCTACCGCTTCGCCGTCACCTTCACCCACCAGTCCGGCCAACCGAACTACACCGTCCCCGGCTACTTCGCCGCCGATGGCAACGCCGCCGAATCCTCCGCCCAGGCCGGCACCAAATGGCGCGCCCACCTCTCACCGGACACCCCCGGAAACTGGACATACGTCATCTCCTTCACCGGCAGGGACGCAACCCGCTACGACGGCATCGCAGGCGACTTCACCATCCAGCCCGCACCCGCAAACGCCCCCGGATTCTACCGCCACGGCCGCCTCACCTACGTCGGTAAACACCACCTCCAGTTCGCCGGATCCAAACAATACTTCCTCAAGGTCGGCGCCGACGCACCCGAAACCCTCCTCGGCTACGCCGACTTCGACGGCACCGTCGCCCACAAACCCAAAGTCCCCCTCAAAACCTTCCACCCCCACCTCGGCGACTGGAAACCCGGCGACCCCACCTGGCAGAACGGCAGGGGAAAGGGCCTCATCGGCGCTCTCAACTACCTCTCCGCCAAAGGCATGAACGCCTTCTCGTTCATCCCCTACAACGCCGGCGGCGACGGCGACAACGTCTGGCCCTTCACCTCCCGCGACGACAAGTTCCACTACGACTGCTCCAAACTCGACCAATGGAACATCGTCTTCACCCACGCCCAATCCAATGGCCTCTTCCTCCACTTCAAACTCCAGGAAACCGAAAACGACGACAACCGCGGCGGCCACAAAACCAAAACCACCACCATCCCCACCTCCCTCGACGGCGGCAACCTCGGCCCCGAACGCAAACTCTACCTCCGCGAACTCATCGCACGCTTCGGCCACCACCTCGCCCTCAACTGGAACCTCGGCGAGGAAAACACCCAGTCGACCCGGCAACAACTCGACATGGCGAACTTCATCGCCAGCACCGATGCCTACCACCACCACATCGTCATCCACTCCTACCCCAACCAGCAGGACAAGGTCTACCAACCCCTGCTAGGCAACAACTCCCCGCTCACCGGCGCATCCCTCCAAAACTCCAGCGTCCACGACTGCCACCGCCAGGTCGCCAAATGGACCGCCGCCAGCGCCAAAGCCGGTAAACCCTGGGCCGTCGCATTCGATGAACCCGGCGACGCCCGCCACGGCGTCCCACCCGACCTCGACTACCCCGGATTCCCGCAACACTACAACGGCCCGAGCCGGCACGACACCCGCAGGTCCGTCCTCTGGGGCACCCTCCTCGCCGGCGGCTGGGGCGTCGAATACTACTTCGGCTACCAACTCCCGCAGAACGACCTGCTCTGCCAGGACTGGCGCTCGCGCGACAACACCTGGGACGACTCACGCATCGCCCTCGACATCTTCCGCAACGAAAACATCCCCTTCTGGGACATGACCTGCCACGACGAACTCATCGGCGCCGACGTCAACCAACAGAAAAAAAACGGCCGCTACTGCTTCGCCAAACCCGGTGAAATCTACATGGTATTCCTCCCCGAGGGCGGAAACGCCACCGTCCACGGCCTCACCGGCGCCTGGTCCCTCACCAGCTACCACACCGCCACCGGGCAAAGACAATCCACCTCCACCGGCACCGGCCCCACCCTCCCCACCGCCACCGGCGAAACCCTCCACATCATCCGCACCAAGCGCCAGTAGGGATCGCGGCCGTCACTCGTCCTCCGCCGCGCCAACCGGCTCGGCTCCGGCCCGCTGCTTGAGGAACGCGCGCACCGCATCCGGCTTGTCAGTGTTGATGAAATCCGCCCCGACCGAACAGATGAACTCATACATCGCCGGGTTGTCGCCGCTGTTCCAGAACCGCACGGGCCGGTCCCGCTTGTGACACTTCGCCACAAAATCGACGATAGCCTTCCGCTCCTTTTCGTCAATCTCCCCCTTGCCACGCCAGCGCGTGAACTTCGACAAACTCTGGCTGACAATCGCCACCCGCTCGCCTCCCGGCCCGGCCGCCTCAGCCGGCCCACGGCCGTCAAACCAAATGAAATCCGCGTATTTCCCGAAGTCCTTGCGCGCCGGCCGGTTGCCCGAAATCACCACCCGCACCCCGTCATTGGAAAATATCTCCGGATGCTTCCCGAACACCTTCTCAAGTGCCGTCACCGCCGCATCCGCGTCCTTCGACTTCACATCCACGAGCAACTGAAGCTCCGGCACCTCCCCGGTCTTCTTCACGTGATCCCTCAACGGCTGAACATACAGGCGCTCAAGCGTCCGCCGTTTCAGGAGCTCCCATGGCATGTGCGCCACCAACAACTCCCCGTCGGTCAGAAACACGTCCACCTCGATCGACCCCGCACCCGCAGCCAGCGCCCCTGACAACGGCTTGTCCTGCAAATAATCATTGTGCGAATGAATCTCCGGAACCGGCGCCGGATTCCACCCATCGGCATGAATCGGCAGACACAACAGCAGCGAAAAAACCAAAGATTTCACGCCGCGGACCCTCCAACGAATCCGCAGCCTTGTCACGACCGGAGTCACCACCCGCCCGTCCAATCGACCATCCGTTAGGACACCCCGTCAGCACACGAGGCATCGCGGGCAACCACTGCAAACCGGTTTCCAACCGGCCCGGTTTATTGACAGCGTCCCGCCACAAAAAAGATCCCGGAGGGATCACAGCCAGTAGCCGGGGGTCGAGCGCAGCGACACCCCCGGATTCCCGGCTCCCTGAAGTCATCGCATCCCGGCAGGGATGCCAGCGGCGCGCTTCATCGCCAGTGCATCGAACCGGAAGTCGGTGTGCGAATGGCGCGAGTGATTTTTCCTGAGTCCAAGGCGTGACGAGTGGAGTTGAGCAGGCTCAACGACCGAGGAATAACGCAGGAATCAGCAAAAAGCGCCGCGTTCTTCCTCCAAATCGTTCGCAGAACGCATCCTGAATCCTGATGAATTCATCATCCGATTGCATACGGATTTCCGATTCGGTGCACCAGGTTCAAGGATTTGCCAACGGCCTGAACCGATTTCCAACCGGTCGCTGCCGCCGCCATCGCAGGTGCCAATCGGTCACCTCACCAGGCCCCCCCAGCCGGCGGCCATCACGCCGCCGGACCACTCGCACGGCCCACCCGCATCACTCGCCCAACAGCGTCGCGCCGTCGCCGGCGGTCGCGTGGAAGACGGTGGATTCGAGGCCATACTCCTTGTGGTAGGCTTCGAGCACCTTCTGCAGGTCCTCGTTTTGATCGGAAAACGTCTCGTCGGTGAGCGCCATCACCGCGCCTCCCCAGCCACCACCCGTCAGGCGGGCACCGTAAACCCCCTTGAGCGGAGCGATGTGCTTCGCGAGGTAGTCGAGTTCCGCAATGCTGTTTTCGAACAGATGCTGCGAGCTGTTGTGCGATGCGCAGAGAAGCTGCCCCACCTTCTGCAGGTCGCCCTGGGCAAGTGAAGTCACCGCCTGCCGCACCCGCCGGTTTTCCTCGGTCACGTGCAGCGCGCGCTTCATCCTCACCTCGCCAAGCTCCGCGGCGGCATTGCGCACGGCGTCCGGCTCGATGTGCGCCAGGCAGGCCGCGTCCTGGCCGCCGGCCTTGAGGATCTCGAACGCTTCCGAGCACTCGCGGAACCGGTCCTCGTAACTGCCGTCCACCAGCGCGTGCTTCTTGTTGGTGTTGAAAATCCAGAAATGGCAGCCGGCCGGCATCGCCACCGTGCTGAACTCCTCGGTGAAACAATCAATGTGCACCAAACTGTCGAGATGGCCGAATGCCGAAACACCCTGGTCCAGAATCCCGCACGGCATGCCGACAAATTCGTTCTCCGCACGCCGCCCCATCAGCGCCATCTTCTTGCGGTCGATCGTCAGACCGTGCATCCCCGCCAGCGCGTAGGCAGTCGCCAGCTCAATCGCCGCGCTGGAACTCAGACCCGCTCCGGATGGCAGATTGCTCGAATCCGCAAAATCAAACCCACCCGTCACCGGATACCCCTCGTCACGCATGATGCTGACCATGCCCAGCGGGTAGTTGGCCGATGACGCGGAACCTTCCTGCTTGGTGAAACCCTCAACCGGAATCTCGATGATGCCCTCAATGAACGGACTGGCAAAGCGGATCACCTCGAGATTGTTCGGCGCCACCGCCACGGTGATGCCGCGGTTCACCGCCGCACCCAGCACTTCGCCACCGTTGTAGTCGGTGTGGTTGCCGATAAATTCAATACGCCCGGGAGCGTAGGCGGTGTTCGTGGGCTTGCGGCCGAAGGATTTCTCGAAATAGTCGCTGATCATGAGGAGATTAGGCGCAGGTTCGATGCGCCACCCGGTTTTATGCATCACGCGGTCGGCAGGCAAGGATTGTTGCGAGATATGCACCACAAACCGCAAAATCCGCACAAAACCCGCCGATTCTCCCCCGATCCACCCCGGATCCCGCCAGCCGCCCCCACGGAATCTCCCGGTGCCGCCCGGCCGCCAACCCGTCCCCACGCGCCCCCCTCTGCCGTTAGATCCCCTTCCCTATCCTGTGGAAATGCCAGCAGATCTCTTCCTCGTAGTCGGAAATATCCGGGTAATCACCGGCGTTGAGCGGATCCCGGAGCACCTGGTTCAGACGCTTCTCCGGCAGCAGATCGGCCATCGCCAACATCAACCCGGTCAGCCCGGCCCGGTTCTTCAGCCGGATCGGCTGGTCGTGGAAAAATGCCAGCGTCTCCTCCCTCACGGAAATGTGCATCCGGTGCGGCTTGCTCCAGAAAAAGAGATCCAGCCGGAACTCCCGCACCCTGCCGAGCGAGTATTCGTGCTCGATGATGGTCGAGCCCCCACCCATCCCGCCGGATCGTTCCAGACCGTCACGACTCACGGCCCCCGTCGGCTTGCTCGACGCTCGCAGCCGGCTGACATATCCGGCCGCCAGAAAGACCAGCTCCTTCAACGGCCGCGTCATCTCACGCCCGATGGTGTCCGCCAGCCCGATCCGGTCGCCCGCCGGCTTCACTCCACGAATCGGAAAACTCTTGTGCAGAACCGGCAAATCCGCGTCGGCCACCACCTCCGTGTCAATCGCCCTCGCCTGCAACTGCCGGTGAAACGCCATCGCCTCCTGCTGCGCCAGCCCGGAAACCAGAATACCAAACTGCCCGCGCGAAATCCGGTAGCTGTCATAGCGCGTCACCGACGGCAGAATCACGGAAATTTCCTCCACCACCTCGCGGTCGACACGCTGGTCTAACGATTTCTGGAGCACGCTGTAGGTTCCGCTTCCCATCCGTCAACTGTGACGGTCATAGACCACCCGCACGCCATTGAAAAGAGTGCTCCGTAAAAATGCAAAAGGCGGACCTTGCAGCCCGCCCCTTGTAATGTGTGAGTTGTAATGAGTGAAAGATCGGAATCTTGCCGCGTCCCGCTCAGTAATCAAACAGCTCGTCTTCACTGAAGAACCGCTTGATCTCCACGGCAGCGGACTCCGGACCATCGGATGCGTGACACATGTTGATCCGGTTGCACTCGCCAAAGTCGCCGCGAATCGTTCCCTTCGGAGCCTTGGTGGAGTCGGTCGGGCCGATCATCGCGCGGATCGTCTTGATGACATCCTCGCCCTCCAGAGCCAGTGCGATCACCGGGCCGCTGAGCATGAATTCCTCAAGCAACGGATAGAAGGGAAATTCGGTAAGCTCCGAATAGTGTTCATCCAGCAGCGCCTTGTCGAAACGGAGCATCTTGATGCCCCGGATGACAAAGCCCGGTTCTTGGAATCGGGCGAGCACGGTGCCGGTCAGGTTCTTGCTGACGGCATCCGGCTTGAACAGGATCAATGTGGTTTCACGAGCCATGGGGGCGGGTCTCTAGAGAGCATATTCCCATATGGCAAGGCGATTTCTCCGCAATTCTCCACACCCGTCACCCGGATTGATCCAACACAGAGATAAAACCCACAACTCCGCATCGCGAAAACGAGCCGGCACCAATCGCCATCCCACCCCGCCATCCCACCCCGCCGTCACCACCGCTCGCTTCATCGCCACCACTCGGGTGAAACTCCCTATCATCTTGATGATAAGTCCCCGCCGCATGGCTCATCCCCCCGCGCCATGCACCCCGCCGCCCGCCCAAACCCATCGCGCCCCCCCTGACCCGCCCGCACCCCGCCCGCACAATCCCGGACAGAATCAAACACCCCCCGCCGTATCCATTTTGAATACGGCCATCTCTCCCATGAAAGCTCCTCTCACCGTCCTCACCCACGCCGCCGTGTTTGGCGCCGGCCTCGCCATCGCATGGATCGCCCTCCGCCCGGAATCAAACCCGCCCGGCACAGCCAACAGCGGAAACCACCCCACCCGCACCAGCTCGCGCTCACCCCACGGAGACCACGCGGACGCCGCCGCCAGAACCTCATCCGCTCGCTCCGCAACCCAGATCCCCGGAGCCAGACGCTTCACCGGATCCCCCGCCGAACAACTCAGCCGGATCACCCAGCTCGGCGACCCCGTCGAACGCCAGGCCGCCCTCCACCACCTGCTCAGCCGCCTCAGCCCGGACGAATTCCACGACGTCGCCGAACAATACCGCAACGCCAACCACCTCCCGGACTCGGGCGGCGAATTCGACCTCATCCTCCGCATGTGGACGAAATCCGACCCCCTCGCAGCCCTCACCTACGCCACCGATGAACTCGGCAACCGCGGCGACACCTCAACCGTCCTCTCCGCATGGGCCGGCACCAACCCCCACGCCGCCGAACAATGGGCACGCGAAAATTACGACGGCCAGGGCCAAAACCCGTTCATGGCATCCGTCATCCGCGGCATCGCCGCATACGATCTCGACTACGCATCCAAACTCACCGGTGAAATGCCCGCCGGCCGCGAACGCAACCGCGCCATCGACTCCATCGCCCGCGCCCTGCTCGTCCAGGGAGCGGACGCCGCCATGGCATTCCCCGCCTCGATCGAAGACGACAACATGCGCAGCCGCTACATCGACCTCATTTCCACCAACATCGCCCGCAGCGAACCCACCAGGGCCGCCGAATGGCTCGCCTCCATGACCGAAGCCGACGACCAACGACACGGCGCCCTTCGCGTCGGCCGCGAACTCGCAAAATCGGATACCGAAGCCGCCACCTCATGGATCTCCAGACTCGACCCCTCCGCCCAATCCGAAGCCGCCCGCGGCATCATCCCCGTCATGTCCAACAACGACATCGCCGGCACCGCTCGCTGGCTCGCCGAACTCCCCACCGACATGCCCGGACATGACCGCGTCGTCGAGGAATTCGTCTGGAGCTGCGACCAGCGGGACCCATACCAAAGCGCCGCCTGGATCGCCGGCATCGCCAACCGCAACCAACGCACCAAACTCTACCACCGCATGCTCGGAAACTGGGCCAAACGCGACCCCCAAGCCGTCCGCGAATGGGTCGCCACCAACGAGGTCCCCAGAGACGTGCAACGCAGATTCGCCGGATCCCCCCAATAACCACACCACAACCGGAATTTTAAAAAATATTTAAGTAATTCTGAAATTTTTGTTGCGTTAACTAATTGGAACGCTTATATCAAGGCCGTTCCCACCACCCTCCCGCGCCTTCTCCCCACCTGCCGCCGGCGACCACCCATCTCCCGGCGCGTATGCCGGGGAGACCCCTCACCCCTCACCCCCGCCAACCACTCCCGCAGAGACCTCAACGAAGCCAGCTTCATGGCCATCGCCCCCACCCCCTTCCCCCGCCGCCGCAGGGACTGACAAGCGGACAAAGCACTGCTTGCCAAATCCTGCGGTCGGCGGTTTCTTCCTGCCGACATGAGTCCCGTAACTCCGGTTTCCCCAGCCAGCCAGAGCAGCGGCCAACCCGCCCTGCGCAAGGTCGCGTCCGTGTTCCTCGCTGGCGTCGCATCCGTCCTGCCCGTCGTCGGCACCGCGTGGCTGCTGGTCATGATCTACCGCGTCCTCCGCGGCGTCGGAGACGCCATCATCAACGGCGTCATGAACGTCATCAACTACCTGCGCGGCGCAGAGGAATGGAGCGTGGAAAACCTGCTCATCCCCATCCAAAACCGCCCGCCCCAACCATGGGACTTCGAGTTCCCCGGCTCCACCCTGCTCCAGGCACTCCTCCCCGTCCTCATCCTCTTCGGCATCGGCTTCGCCGTCACCCATGCCCCGGGCCACCGCGCCCTCCAATGGATCGAAGCCCGGATCGAAAGAGTCCCCATGCTCGGATTCATCTACTCCGCCATCAAACAGTTCGTCGATGCCGTCCGCGAACTCGGCGCCGATCGTAAATTCAAGGGCGTCGCCTATGTGGAATACCCCAGCCCCGGATGCCGGTTGTTAGGATTCATCACCGGCGGCTTCCACGACCAGCAAACCGGCCGCGACGTCACCTCCGTCTTCCTCCCCACCGCTCCCAACCCACTCACCGGATTCGTCCTCGTCGTCGACAATGACAAAGTCACCAAGTGCGACATGTCCATGGAGGAAGCCAGCAAACTCATCGTCTCCGCCGGCCTCGTCGCCCCCCTGCCTCCGGGACAAATCCCCGCGACAAACCCACCGCAATAATCACTCCGGAAATCCGGGAAAGAAATCCTGAATCGAGCACTCCGGAAATCCGGCCGATCCACCCCGCCGGCCGCCATCATGGCCAGACCCCATGGCCCGACCAACCGACCCCACCGCACGGGAAATCCCCGCACGGTTCATGCATCAAATCACACCGGGCTTCAAATCACACCGGTCGATCCGGCACCCCTTCAGGCACCCAGCTGCTTCTCAGCCTCAAGCCAGTCCGACCGCGAGTCGCCCGGCAGACCCAGCTCCATCCTTCTCTGGTAGTTCAGGAATGCCGCGCGCGTGATCTCCTCCTGCGAGGGCTTGCGCACCGCTTTCTTCGCCACCTTGGCGGCAGCCTTCTTCACGGGTGCCTTCTTCGCTGCGGCTTTCTTCGCCGGCGCCGGCTTCACCTCGGCCTTCTTCGCCGGTGCCTTCTTCGCAGCGGCTTTTTTTGCAACAGCCTTTTTCGCGGGAGCTTTCTTCGCGGCTTTCTTAACAGTTTTCTTCGCAGCCATGGTATTTCGGGTAAAGTTCAATGGGGCGGTTAGCACATGGAATGCCAAACACAAGTGCTAAGTAGCCAACAACCACGGTGATTGCCAGCACGATTTGATGTCGTATAGTTCCCACCGATGGCCGCAGGATATTCATGGAGCGACGCACGAGACCGGGGAACCTACCGACTCCCCGGTCCCGAACACCTCGGCTGGTGGGCCGCCGTCGCCATGCTCCTCTCCATCCTCCTCCACGTCGCCGTCTTCTTCGCTCTCGACCACCTCAAAATCGCCCTCCGCTTCGAACAGGCGCGCGAACTCTCCACCGGCAACATCAACGTCCGCCAAATCGAAGTCCGCCCGCTCGAAGACGCCAGCCCCCTCACCCCGGATGACACCATCATCCCCACCAACGACACCGCATCACTCCTCGAAGACATCGACCTGCTCGACGCCCTGCCCGAAAACCTCGACGTCGACCTCAGCCCCGAAATCCTCCAGGCCGAATACGCCCTGAAAATGCAGTCCGCCGCCGCCCAGGGAGCCCCCGAAGCCGAAGCCGCTGAAATCCTCAATACCTACGAAATCGAATCCGCACTCCCAGACCTCGGACGCCAGCCACAAGATATCATACCCGCCGCCGTCGGCCAACTCACCGTCGACCCCGGCGCCGCCATCGAAACCGCAGACAACCTCGAAAACCTCACCGACGACCTCCTCCAGAAAGGCATCGAAGGCGGCGCCCAAACCAGCGCCCTCGAAGGCATCGCCTCGCTCGACAGCCTGCTCGACCTCCCGCCCAACCTCCTCGTCGGCAAAAAAACCCTCCTCCCCAGCGACCTTCTCTTCGAGTTCAACTCCGCCGAACTCCGCGAAAGCGCCAAAGTCGGCCTCATGAAACTCGCCCTGCTCATCGACCGCAACCCGGACATGCACTGCTGGATCGAAGGACACACCGACCTCGTCGGCGGCGACGACTTCAACCTCAAACTCTCCATCCGCCGCGCCCAAGCCGTGAAGTCCTATCTAACCGACTCGCTGCTGATGGATGCCTCCAAAATCCACACCCGCGGCTTCGGACGCTACCACCCCATCGTCACCGAGGGCGACACCGACGCCCAGGCCATCAACCGCCGCGTCGAAATCCGCATGCGCAAGACCCCTCCCGCCGAAGACCAACTCAAGGTCACCCCGCAAAAAGCCCCCGTCGTCCCCGAAGAAACCCCGCCCAAGGCCATCCTCGTCAAACCCAGACGCGCCCTTCCCCTCGACGCCGAACCCCTGGAGGAAAACCTCACCCCGGTTCCCGACGAACAACCGCTCATCCAAGCCCCATCGGACATCCAGGAACTCCCCGAGATCCCGAAAGCCCGGCCCGTCGACCCACAAACACCGCTCCGCGCCCTCCCCGTCGACCCCTGATCCCGCGCGCCCCCGAACCACCCCTCCGTTAGACCGCAAAATCCCACCCCGGGAAAGGGAGGCCACCCCCCACTCAATCGATCAACACCAGGCATGTTGTGGCATGCCGGATGCTTCTATTGCCGACCCGAATTTCAAGAATTCAATTGATAGGGCAATGAAGGTTGTTAGAATGATGGATCGTTTGCCGGGCATGATCGGGGCGCTTGTTCTGCTGGCAGGGACCGGGCAGTCACGGGCGGAGACTTCCGGTGATTTTGAGTATGCGGCGGAGGCCGGTTCGGTGGCCATCACCGGCTACACCGGCAGTGCGTCGAGCGTGGTCATACCGGAAACGATCGGCGGCCTGCCCGTCACCACGCTGGCGGAGAACGCGTTCGACAGCGGATCCGGCATTGAAAGCATTACCCTGCCTGCCGGGCTGACGGTCATCGAGAGCCAGGCCATTGGAAACCTGAGCAGCCTGACGGCGATCCACGTCCGCGCCGGAAGCACGAGTTTTTCGAGTGTCGATGGCGTCTTGTTTGATCTGGCGCAGGAGACCTTGGTTCGTTTCCCGACCGCACGGGACGGGCAATACACCATTCCAAGCGGCGTAACGGCCATCGCGGACCGCGCCTTCTCCCAGTGCAATGACGTGACCGGCGTGACGATCCCGGACGGCGTGACCAGTCTCGGCGCCTACGCCTTCAATGACGCCGACAGTTTGACTGGCATGGCGATCCCGGACAGTGTCAGCGGGCTTTCCGAAGGCTTGTTCCGCTCGTGCGCCAGCCTCGCAAGCGTCGAGCTCCCGGAAACCATCACCAGCATTCCCAACGAAGCCTTCGCCTACTGCTCCTCGCTTGCCGGCATCACGCTGCCGGATGGGGTCACCCGCATCGGCGACAACGCCTTCACGAATGCCGGCGGAATCACCGGGATCACGATTCCGCCGAGCGTGCGGGACATCGGGGACGGGGCGTTTGCCAACTGCGACGCACTGGCGGCTGTCACTTTGAACCCAGGACTCGTTTCGCTGGGGGAGCGCGCGTTCGCCGGTTGTGGCGCGCTGCCCGGCATCACCCTTCCCGCCAGCGTTGCCAGCATCGGCCAACGGGCCTTTGACAGCTGCCCATTGCTGACAAGCATCGGAGTGGACTCGGCTAACAGCAACTATGCCGGCCTCAATGGCGTCCTGTTCGACAAGGCGGTGGAAACCTTGATCACATTTCCCGCGGGATTGACTGGCGGCTACACGGTCCCGGGCACGGTCACTTCGATCGCAAACCGCGCCTTTGCCGGAGCGACCGGCCTGACGAGTGTCAGCCTCCCGGAGGGTGTCGAGTCGATTGGCGAATCCGCCTTCTCCTATTGCCTCGCCTTGGGCGGCATCGCATTGCCATCCAGTGTGACGAGCCTGGGCGAACGCGCCTTTGCCAATTGTCAGTCGATGACCAGCGCAAGCATCCCCGGCAGCCTCACTGTGATTCCCGCGTCGGCATTCAGTTGGTGCACCTCCCTGACCGCCGCCAACCTGCCGGAAGGAGTGGCTCACATCGGTGACTATGCGTTCGAATATTGTTGGGCAATGACGTCGCTCACCCTGCCGAGCAGCATGGAAACCCTGGGCGAAGGCGCGTTTTCCGGCTGCTCGGGCCTCACGACCCTGACGGTTCCCGGCGGTATCGAAGTCATTTCCACCGCGGCGTTTTCCGGCTGTTCGGGGCTCACCAGCCTGACGCTGGAATACGGCATCGTGACGATCGGCGGCTCCGCCTTCTCCAATTGCGACGGACTGACCGGCGTCGTGCTCCCGGCCAGCGTGACAACCGTCGGCGACAATGCCTTTGCGGCTTGCGACGGTTTGCTCGGCGTGAGTCTGCCGGCCAGCGTCACGAGCCTTTCGAGCAGCGCCTTCCTCCGTGCGTCAAGCCTCACGGCCATCACCGTCGATGCCGCCAACCCCGCCTACACGAGCGTGAACGGAGTGATCTTCGACCAATCGATGACAACCTTGATTTCCTACCCGTCCGGCTCGGGCGGAACATATACGGTTCCCGCCGGCGTCACTTCGATCGGGGCCTATGCGTTTTATGATAACTCGAACCTCACCAGCGTCACCATTCCGGACGGCGTCACCGCGATCGGTGAACGCGCGTTCTACGATTGCAGCAACCTGGCCGATATTTCGATTGCCGACAGCGTCGGGGAAATCGGCACCTATGCCTTCTATCGCTGTTCCGCGCTGACGAGTCTGGTGTTGCCTGCACAACTCGGGGCGATCCCGGACCACATGTTGTCCTATTGCACCGGCCTGCTGAGTGTCGCCATCCCGGAGGACCTCACTTTGATCGGGGCCTACGCGTTTTACCGCTGCAGCGGCCTGACTGCCATTTCCCTGCCTCCAAACCTGCTCGCCATTGGCAACAGCGCGTTCGCCTACTGCAGTGACCTGGCCGACTGCACCCTGCCGGACAGCCTGACCAGCCTCGGCAGCCATTTGTTCATCAACTGCGATTCGTTGACCTCGCTTGCGATTCCCCACGGCATCACTCATTTGCCGGAATCGATGTTCCGCAACTGCGATGGCATCACTGCGGCGGACATTCCCGACAACATCCTCACCCTGGGCGATGACGTGTTTTACGGCTGCACCAATCTGGCGGACGTCCGGATGGCCGACTCGATCACCACGCTTGGCGAGGCGGTGTTCAGTGGCTGCTCGTCCCTGGCCTCGGTCCGCCTTTCGGCGAACCTGACGGAAATCCCGTCCTATCTCTTCTACAACTGCCCGTTGTTATCGGACCTGGTCCTGCCAGACTCCATCACAAGCATTGGAACTTATGCCTTTGGCGGCTGCCTGTCATTGGACGGCATCGCATTGCCGTCCGATCTAACGGAAATCGGCGACCATGCCTTTGCATCCTGCGGCGGGCTGGCTTCGCTCAGCGTGCCGGACGGGCTGTTGTCGATCGGTGACTACGCGTTTTCCAGTTGCAGTCTCTTGTCCGCGTTCATGTTCCCGGACGGCCTGACCGGGATCGGCGAGTGGGCTTTTTCCGATTGCGACAGCCTGACCGCGATTGTCCTGCCGGACTCCGTGGTGAGCTTGGGCTCGGGCGCGTTCTGGGGGGCGGATGGCTTGAAATCCGCCGCACTCGGGTCGGGCATCACGGACATCGCGGATCGGCTGTTTGCTAATTGCACCGGCCTTGAAACGCTGGTCTTGCCCGCCCAGCTGCAACGCATCGGCGACAGCGCGTTTTCCGGTTGCGAATCCTTGTCGGCGGTCGACCTGCCAAACAGCCTGCTGAGCATCGGCGAGCTGTCGTTTCACAGCTGTTCGAGCCTGACCGGCATTGAAATTCCAGCCGCCGTGACGACCCTCCCCGAGGGCGCCTTCGGATATTGTGGTCTGCTCGAGAGGGTGAAGCTTCCCGGGGGATTGCTGTCCATCGGGGACGAGGCGTTCATCCACTGCGCCAGCCTGTGCTGGATCCCCCTGCCGGATGGATTGCTGACGATTGGCGACCGCGCATTCTACGGCTGCTCCAGCCTCACCGATCTATCAGTCCCGCCAAGCGTCACCTTCATCGGCGCCCGCGCATACGACGCCACCAACCTGAGCACCATCATGTTCGGCGGCGATGCTCCCGTTCTCGGCCAATACGCCTTCAATGACTCCAGCCTCACAAACGTCTATTACTTCAGCGATGCCGCTGGATTTGAAGCCTACGATGCCGATTTCATCTTCCTCTTCCCCCACGACTGCCATTCCCGCTACTGGACGTTCTCCCACGGCATGAGCTACGCGCAGTCCGCGGGCGACCAGGACCCCGACGCTGACGGCCTGCCGAATCTGATGGAGTATGTCCTTTGCACCTCACCCGTCGAACCGTCGGGCCGCCGCCCGCAGGCGGGAATCGCGGAGGATGGAACGCTGACCTTCACCCACCGCGAGCGCATCGCGCATTCCGTCGAGATCTACTACCTCTACACATGGGATCTGGCGGCACCTTTCGGCGATTGGTATGTGCTGGATGCCCACCCGGTGGTGGTGGATCCGGATGTCGACGGTGACGGGGAGGTGCAAATGGTCCAGCTGAGAATGAGCTATTCCGAGCCGGAAGCCCTGTTCGTGAGGATGTTCGTGCAAGACCAGTCCGACCAGTGACCCTGAGGGCAACCGGGCTGGCCGCGGCCACCATCCCGCGCAGTCCGGTCCCGCTTCGCTGCGGCTGACCCGCCCTGCTTCGACCCACTGGACGATTCCCCCCCGCTGGACGATTCCACCCCCCCGCTGCTCACCGGCGGATCCCGGCCCGATCCCGACACCGCCATCGCCGGGATCGGTCGCACCCGCATTTTCCCGGCACGCCGGTCACCACAGCTCCCGGTTTTTGCATAATGCTAAGGAAAACCGAAAATTCCGCACCCTTCAGCGGACCCGGCCAAAACCACCAATCGCAATATATGCGGAGCCCGCACGCCGATCATGATTGCACAATTCGCGCCACTTATGGAACCATAAGAATAATTTTTCTCCCCTTCCGGAAAGGAGTCTCCCCATGAAACCCAATGCCCTCCCCCTGGTCATCTGCCTGACCATCCTCACCGCGCACCCAGCCTTCGCCGAAACCGAACCCAACAACGAAATCGGCAACGCCAACCCGCTCGCAGTGAACTCCGCCATCACCGCCTCCATCGATCCGGGAAACGAATACGACTTCTACCGCGTCGATATCCCCCAGGCCGGTCGCTGCTCCTTCACCATCGCCAGCCCACCCTCCAATCTCCGCGCACAGATCGGCCTCTACAACGCCGACCTCCAATGGCTGGGAGAACGCTACGCCGTGAACTCCGGCGATGACGTCGTCTACACCCACGACGCCTCCGCCGCCGGCAACATCTACCTCCGCGTCCGCAACCTCGACCAGGTCGCCTCCGCCGGATCCTACACCCTCACCACCCCATTCACCTCCGTCCCCGATCCCCACGAACCCACCGACCGCATCGGCCAGGCCGCCCTGCTCACCTCCTCCAGCACCTCCGGATACCTCTTCCCCGCCTCGGAATACGACTGGTTCCGCGTCCACGTCCCGCAGGGCAACACCCTCTCGATCACCCTCACCCCCCCCCCGGACCTCCGCCTTCAAACCGCCCTCTACAGCCCGGACTTCGGCTGGACCGGCGCCTATCAGGACGCCTCCAACCCAGGCGACACCGTGATGCTCGACTACGCCGTGCCCGCCGCCGGCATGTACTACATCCGCATCCGCAGCCTCGACTACACCGCCAGCCTCTCACCCTACTCGCTTGCCGTCGCCGGCGCCAGCCCGGGCTACGACCCCGCTCCCGCCATCGTCACCTCCGAAACCGAGGACAATGACACCCTCTCATCCGCCAACGGCATCACCACCGGATCCTCCGTCACCGGAACCATCGGCAACGACGGCGACTACGACTGGTTCGTCTTCACCCCGGACTCCCTCGGCCAGCTCACCTTCGCCCTCGATCAATCACCCGCCAACCTCAAACTCCGCTTCAACCTCTACAACGACTCCGGATCACACCTGCTCGGCGGCTTCGCCGGCAACAACGGCGGACTCTTCTCCATGACCTACGACGTCGCCGGAATCCAGCGCCTCTACCTCCGCATCGACAGCCTCGTCATCGGATCCTCCGCCAGCCCATACAGCTTCTCCACCTCCACCGTCCCCGTCACCGATACCTACGAGCCGAATAGTAGCTACAGCCAGGCCGCGGAACTCTCCGCGGTCAACCAGATCGAAGGCTACATCTTCGCCGCCGGCGACTCGGACTGGTTCCGCGTCCACGTCTCCACCCCGGGCACCCTCAGCGCCACCGCCAGCCTCCTGCCTCCCAACATCGCGCCCTACATCACCATCCGCAACCTCTCGAACGCCGAACTCGCCAAGGGCGGCGGCAGCCAGGGCACCGACCTCACCGTCTCCGCCATCATCACCGATCCCGGTGACTACCTCGTCACCATCTCCGCCACCTCCTACGGCGCCGTATCCACCGCCCCCTACACCCTCACCCTCTTCGGCGCGGACTTCGCCAACTTCGCCCCCGTCGCATCCATCGACTCCATCTCCCCCGCCGCCATCGTCGTCGGGGACTCCGTCACCCTCACCGGCTCCGGAACGGACTCCGACGGCACCATCGCCGCATACGAATGGACATCCTCCATCGACGGCACCATCTCCACCACCTCCTCCTTCTCCACCACCACCCTCACCGCAGGCACCCACACCATCTCGCTGCGCGTCCGCGACAACGCCGGAATCTGGTCCACCGCCAAAACCGAACTCCTCTACGTCGGCACCACCGTGTCCGCAGAAACCGAACCGAACGGCCAGATCCATCTCGCCAACGAAGTCGCCCTCAACCGCCCCCTCACCGCCCATGTCACCCCCGCCGGCGACTATGACTTCTTCAAGGTCTACCTGCCCGGACCCGGCCGCCTCGTCGCGGAAGCAACCAACGTCCCCGCCGAACTCCGCCTCACCCTCTCGCTCTACAATGAAAACTGGTACTGGCTCGGCGACACCGTGGCCGCATCCGCCGGCGACGACGTCTCCCTGCCCTACCACTACGCATCCACCGGAGGCTTCCACTACCTCCGCCTGCACGCCGACGGCGGCCAGCAGAACGCCACCTTCTCCTACGCCCTCAACTTCTCCTTCACCCCGGTCGACGACCCCGGTGAACCCAACGGCGAAATCCAATACGCCACCCTCATCACCGGCACCCAGGACGAGGGATTCATCTTCCCGGCGGACGACCTGGACTTCTATCAAATCTGGGCCACCGCCGGCTCCACCCTCGCCGTCAACATCGACAACGCCCCATCAGACATCCGCTTGCAGGTCTCCCTCTACGGCCGCAACCGCGAATGGCTCGGCGCCTATCAGGATGCCGCCAACGCCGGAGACCCCGTCGGCACCAGCATCGCCATTTCCGCCGACGGCTTCTACTACATCCGCATCCGCGCCCTGTCCGGTGGCAACAACTGGTCCGAAACCTACCGCCTCACCGTCACCGGCGGAAACCCCGGATACCAACCCCCGTTCGCCCCGCTCGCCGCGGAATCCGAACCCAATGACAACATCGCCGACGCCAACGACGTATCCCTCGGAACCAGCCTCACCGGCACCATCGAAACCAGCGGCGACTCAGACTGGTTCGCCTTCGACGTCGTAAACCCGGGACTCGTCCGCATCGCCCTCGACCCCGCTCCCGCCACCCTCCGCGCACGCGTCGGCTTCTGGAACGACAACCGAACCTACCTCACCGGACGCGACGCCTCCAACCCCGGCGACTCCGTGATCCAGGAAATCCCCGTCAATACCCCGGGCCGCTACCACGTCACGATCTCACCCCTCGGCGGAACCCACTCGACCTCCCCCTACACCCTTTCACTGTCGACCACCCCGGTCATCGACCCCTACGAACCCAACAACACCTTCCAGAGCGCCACCGTCCTGACATCAACTAACAAGGTCGAGCCGCGCCTCTTCCCCGATGGCGACGAAGACTGGTTCTCCGTCACCGCCACCGCGGGAAACACCATCGACGTCCTCTGCGCGGACGTCCCCGCCCATCAGAAAATCCAGCTCGAAATCCGCAACTCCGCCAACCAGACCCTCGCCTCCCGCCGCGCCAGCTCCGCCGGCCAGTCGATCACCCTCTCCCACCCCGTCACCGAATCCGGCAGCTACGCCATCCGCCTGAGCGTCGTCTCCGGCGGCTACGCCACCACCCCGTGCAGCCTCGTCGTCAACGGCGCCGTCTTCAACAGCTACGTGCCGATCGCCGTCATCGACTCCATCTCGCCAAACCCGGTGGAAACCGCCGCCCCCGTCACCCTCTCCGGCCACGGCGAGGACCAGGACGGAACCGTCCTCGCCTATCAATGGAGCTCCTCCATCGACGGCGTCTTCAGCATCTCCCAAACCGCCGCGGACATCACCACCCTCTCCCCCGGCTTCCACGACATCCACTTCGCCGTGCGCGACGACCAGAACAACTGGTCCCCGGAAACCTCGGCCACCCTCTTCGTCGGCCCCGCCCCCTCCGAGTCCGAACCCAACAACATCTCCGGCTCCGCATCACCCCTGGTCCTCGACCTCCCCCATACCGGCACCATGGACACCGCCGGTGACTATGACTGGTTCCGCCTCGACCTCGACGGACCCGGACGCCTCACCGTCCAGATCACCAACCCCCTCGGCTCGCCACCCATGCGGACCTCCGTCGCCCTCTACAACCCGGATACCAGCTACGTCACCGACCTCACCGCCAGCGCGGACGGCGACACCGTCACCCTCATCCGCGACATCTCGGACGGCGGTTCCTACCTCATCCGCATCCGCGACTACTCATACCGGATCGGCGGGCAATACACCGTCACCGCCTCCTACCTCCAGGTCCCGGACCCCTTCGAGCCCAATCCGGACACCAGCCTCGCCGCCGCCATCAACCCCGACGACGTCCTCCAGGCCCACATCTTCCCATCCGGTGACTTCGACTACTATCAGGTAACCGTCCCCACCGCCGGCCGCCTCAACATCGCCCTCACCAACGTCCCGGCAAGCCACCGCATGCAGATCGCAACCTACAACAGCTACCTCTCCTGGACCGGCGTCTACGTCGATGCCAGCAACCCGGGAGACAGCATTTCCATCAACTACGACATCCCCGCCGCGGGCACCCACTACCTCCGCATCCGGGATATCAACAGCACCTCCAGCCCGGACGAAGCCTACACCCTCACCACCACCTTCAGCCCCGCGCCCGACCCCTTCGAGCCAAACGGCGACGTCCTCACCGCCCCCGAACTCACCTCCAGCCCGGTCTCGGCATGGATCTTCCCCGGCGGCGAATATGACCTCTACCGCATCTACACCGACCCCGGATCCAACTTGTCCATCACCGCGGACAACGTCCCGTCAAACCTCCGCCTCCAGATCGCACTCTACAACGCCAACGGATCCTGGATCAGCTACGTCGAAGCCGCCACCGAAGGCGAATCCATCACCTACAACTACGGACCCGCGTCCGGCGTCTACTACATCCGCGTCCGCGACCGCGACGGCGACTCCAACCCGGACGAAACCTATCGCCTCACCGTCACCGGCGCCAACCTCGGCGGCGAACCCCTGCCAGGCCCGTCAACCACCGAAACCGAACCAAACAACAGCCTCGGCTCCGCAACCCTCGTCACCACCGGACCGGTCACCGGAACCCTCAGCGATGAAGACTGGTTCGCCATCGAAATCACCGACCCCGCGCAAATCTCATTCCTCGTCGAAACCACCGCCAACGACCGCGCGGTCCTCATCCTCTACAACAGCTCCGGCGCGGCCGTCTCGTCCCGCTACACGGAAAACCCGGGCGAACCCTCGCTCCTCGTCTACGACATCGGCACCCCCGGAACCTACTACCTCCGGATCTATGACGACTCAGGAATCCCCTCCACAGACCCCTACACCCTCACCACCTCACTCACCACCGTCGCCGACCCCTACGAACCTAACAACTCCTACCCGGAATCCGCCGGCATCGCCCTCGGACTCCCCGTCCAGGCCATGACCTTCCCCGCCGGTGACTCCGACTACTTCCGCGTCGAAACACCCGGCCCCGGCACCCTCACCGTCTCCCTCACCGGAATCCCCGCCAACATCCGCGGCCACATCGCCGTCTATGACGACAACCACTCGCTCCTGCTCCAGCGCTACGCCACCAATCCCGGAACCCCCATGGAAACCTCCCACCAGGTCTCCAGTGCCTGCGTGCGCCACATCCGCATCACCGACCTCAACAACAACCAGAGCTCCACCGACCCCTACACCCTCGCCGTCACCTTCAGCCCGTCTGAAGACGCCAACGAACCAAACTCCGCGTTCCGCGACGCCACCCCGCTCGCCGACTCCAACCAAACCAGCGGACTCATCCACCCGCTCGGCGACCATGACTGGTTCCGCTTCAACGTCTCCACCCCGGGCACCATCCGCCTCCGCGTCACCGACGCCGCCGGCATCAACCCATCCCTCTACCTCTACAACGACAGCGGTGGGGAAATGGCCTCCCGCCACGCCCGCAACACCGGCGGACACATCGAACTCGAATACCAAATCACCGAGCCGGACACCTACTACGCCCGGATCAACGACTACGGCAGCAACCAATCCAGCACCAGCCCCTACCTGCTGACCATCGACGGCGCCGACTTCACCACCCATCACCCGCTCGTCGACCTCCATCCATACTTCTCGCCAAACCCGGCGCTCGACGGACACACCGTCTCCCTCTCCGCATCCGCCACGGATGCCGACGGCTCGATCTCCACCTACGAGTGGACCTCCGACATCGACGGACTGCTCGGCACCTCGTCCACACTCCACCTCGCCACCCTCACCCCCGGCGTCCACCGCATCTCGGTCCGCTGCAGCGATGACGATGGAAACTGGTCCGGAACCATCTCCCAAAACCAGATCATCACCGACACCATCCTCAGTGAGGCGGAATACAACAACACCACCGCCACCGCCATGCCCGTCCCGCTCGACACCTGGATCACCGGCAGAGCCGGCCTCCCCTCGGACCTCGACTACTTCAAAATCCAGATCCTCACCCGGGGCATCCTCCACGCCAGGGTCGACGCCCTGCCCCCGGCCATGAGAACCACCATCTCGCTCTACAATTCCTCCGGCTCCTACATCACGGACTCCACCGCCTGGAACAACGGCGAATTCAACGACCTCGTCCGCGACCTCACACCCGGATTCTACTACGTCCGCATCCGTGACTACTTCAGCGCAACCCACACGGAATCCTGGGCCGCCCACTTCGGCTTCTCACCCGCCGAAGACCGCTACGAGCCAAACTCGGTCATCGGCGAGGCCAGCCCGCTGCCGGTCAACACCACCATCAGCGACGCCTCCATCTGCCCCGCCGGCGACTACGACTTCTATCAAATCAACGTCCCCGGACCCGGCCGCCTCACCATGACCCTCAACAACTGCCCGCCGGACATGAGAACCCAGCTCGGCCTCTACAACAAAAACTTCGCCTGGCTCGGTGAATCCTACGCCTACAACCCCGGTGAAGACGTCACCTATCTCTTTGACTCGGACGAGGCCACCACACTCTACCTCCGCGCCCGCGACATCAACGGCGGTGCCCACCCGGCACCCTACTCGCTGACCGCCTCATTCGTCCCGGTCTCGGACCCCTATGAGCCCAACGACCTCACCGACACCGCCATCCTGCTGCCCTCCTCCACCATCTCCGCATGGTGCTTCGCCCCGGGCGACTACGACCACTACCGCGTCCACGTCACCGCAGGCCAGACCCTCGCCGTCAGCGTCACCAACACCCCGCCCGCCATGCGCCCGCAGATCGTCCTCTACAGCCCCGACCACGCGTGGATCACCTATCAGGATGGCAACAACAACGGCGACGACACCCACTTCGCCTACACCGTTCCCTCGGACGGCATGTACATCATCCGCATCCGGGACATCAACGGCGCCGGCCACATCACCCCCTACACCCTCACCGTCACCGGCGCCAACATCGGCACCGAACCGCCATTCGTCCCGGCCTCCACCGAAAGCGAGGACAACGGATCATGGTCCACCGCCGATGACATCCCGCTCGACACCAATGTCTCCGCCGCCGTCGACCCCGCCGCAGACAACGACTACTTCCGCTTCTACATCAACTCCCCCGGAGTCGTCACCGTCTCCCACACCGGCGTCCACCCGGATGTCACCTCGGAAATGTGGATCTACAGCCCGCTGCGCGCCCAGCTCGGCTACCGCCGCACCACCAACCCCGGCGAGGACAACTCCCTGGAAATCGCCGCCCCCACCGCGGGATACCACGTCGTCCGCATCAAGGACTACGGATCCAACAACGGCTCCGCCACTCCCGCCACCATCCGGGTCACCCACCTGCCCGTCATCGACCCCTACGAACCCAATGACCCGTGGGGCGACGCCTCCACCCCGGCCTCCGGAACCATCAGCGCCCACCTTTTCCCGGGATCGGATGTCGACTTCTACCGCGTCTTCGTCCGCGAATCCGGCACCCTCGCCCTCTCGCTGGATGCCGTGCCCGCCGAAAACCGGCCGCGCCTCTACCTCTACAACGCATCCGGAAACCAACTCGCCAGCTACGTCAACACCAACCCCGGCGTCGGCGGCACCGACGTCCTCACCGCCACCGTCGACCCCGGATCCTACCTCATCCGCGTCAGCGATGAAGACGGCAGCTACTCCGCCGACCCATACACCCTGCGCGTCACCGGCGCCGACTTCTCCGGCGTCCCGGTCCTCGACCCCATCGGCGACCGCTCGCTGGATGAAACCGTCCCCCACCAGTTCACCATCAACGGCACCGACTCCACCGGAACCGCCGGACTCAGCTACTCCGCCACCGGACTCCCGCCCGGAGCCGCATTCGACCCCGCCACCCACAGCTTCACCTGGACACCGTCGGTCGGACAGGCCGGCTCCTGGCCCGGCGTGCGCTTCGAGGTCACCGATGGCACCTACACCGCCGGTGAAACCATCACCCTCACCGTGACGGCGCTCAATACCCCGCCCGTCCTCGATCCCATCGGCGGCCGCGTCCTGCTCGTCGGCCAACCGCACAGCTTCCAGATCAACGGCTCCGACATCAACCCCGGAACCACCCTCGCATTCTCCGCCGTCGGCATCCCATCCGGATCAACCTTCGATCCCGTCACCCGCACCTTCACCTGGACGCCGGGCACCTATCAAACCGGCACCCACACCCCGTACTTCGAAGTCACCGACGGCCAGTGGACCGACTTCGAAGTCGTCAGCATGCGGGTGATCTCGGTCCCCGAAACCTTCGGGCAATGGCAGAGCCTCCACTTCACCTCTGCCGAAATCGCCGACCCGTTCGTCAGCGGCGAACAAGCCGATGCCGACGGTGACGGCGTCACGAACCTCGGCGAATTCAACGCCGACACCGACCCGCGCGACCCCGCCTCACGGCTGCGCGTCACCGCCGTCTCCCGCACCCCGGAAGGCAGCGTGGAACTCACATGGCAAGGCGGCGTCCATGCCGACCAGATCATCGAGTTCAGCCCGGACATGAGCGCCGGTTCCTGGTCCGCCGTGCATGAAAACGCCGCCCCCACCAACACCGAAGAATCCGCCTCCCTCCCCGGTCCGTTCCCGGACAAGGCATTCTTCCGTGTCGGTGCAAGCCGGTGACGCAACCGGCCGCCGCGGGTCCCGATACAACGCCCGCCGGGTCCGACTCCCGGCGGGCGTTCGCGTCCCGTCGCCGCCACCCGCAATTACCGGCAGCCGGACAAAAAGACTCCCGCCGGGTGCTGGACCCGGCGGGGCTTTTTTCCGAGGTCTGCCCCCAGACCCTCGAAAATCTATCGCACGCTCACCCGGAAGAACCGCCCACTCTCCGATCCATCATCGGAAATCGTCAGGCTGTTCAGCGGCGGCGTGGCAAGGATGTCCTCGGCCACCACCTCGAACGTCGTCAGGTCGGACGATCGCTCGACGGTGTAGCGGATCCCGAACTCGCTGGACCAGTCGATCCCGAACCCGTCTTCCGACAGCACGCCCTCCGTCACGGTGAAACACGAACCCGCGTCCGTCGGCACCGTCCCCGCCAGCATCTCCTGTTCGTTGCTCGCGCTGTCTCCGTCGTCGTCCCCGTCCGCCTCCATCGCCGTAATACTATCGGAGTAGTTGTATTCGAACCAGTCGCTCAGGCCGTCGCCGTCCGTGTCGTCCGCGGGCTCTTCCGCGCCGCCGCGCACGCAGCGCACGTGGTTGTAGATGCGGATGTGGTCGCCCTGCGGGGCATCGCTGTAGTAATACCCGCCGGACGCTTGGGTGTAGTCGCTCGCACTCCCGCTCTTCGGATCGCTGCGCTGGCAGCCGGCCCCGTGAATGTCCGTCCAGCCGTCCGTGGTGGTGTATCCCATCGCCCGTCCGAAGGCGATGTACACGCCCCACTCGGCATTCTGCCAGTTCTCGTGGGTCGTCCCGGTCCAATACATCGGGTAGTCACCCTGACCGGCCGATCGTTGGTGATCGGGGTGCAGGTGAATACGGCGTCGATCGCCCCGGAATCCGGGGTGCCCGGCGAACGCGTGTAGTCGACGATCGCCTGCAACTCCTTCGCGTTCGGCAGGCGCCAGTCGCTGTATCCCCCCAGCTCCAGGTTTTCCGCATACGCCAGCGCCTCCTCCCAGTCGAGACCATCCACGCTGTCCCCCTGCTGCCACATCAGCCCGGTGGAGTGGTCGAGCACCGTGCCCTCTCCGGTCTCCTCGAAATCATTCACCCCATAGCTCTCGTTGCCGCGGCACAACATCACGAAAAACGTCTTGTCCACGCCGAACAAAGTCAGCCCGTATCCCTTGATGCGTCCGTCGGCGAAGTTCACCCCGAACAACAAATCCTCCCCGTCGACATAGAGGTTCGTACTTCCGTATTGCGAATCAATGATGCGCTCGCCGGCATCAGTGTCGCCGTAGGCAAACTCGAACACGTCGTCATCGATGAACGGCACCAACCCGGAAGTGTCCGTGCCCTCATAGCCGCTCGGGTCCATCCCCCTGAAGTCCATCAGCGAATACACTTCCTTGATGCTCGGCACCCGCCAGTCGGAATACCCGCCGAAGGATTCGGCATTGCGGGCATCCGCATAACTGAACTGCTCGTCATAGGTCAGCTTGTCGTCCGCATCGATGTCTCCGTCGCCATCGGTATCGGTCGAACGAATCCAGGTGAGCCCGGTGTGATTGTCGTAAACGGTCAGTCCGTCGTCACTGACGGTGTAGCTTGCCTCCGCCCCGGCATACTGCGCGTCCTGCCCGGCGAAGGAGTCCCCCGGTCCCGGAGCAGTGATCTCCTCCGTATCGGAATAACACGTCGCCTGACCGGTATCCACCATCACGAACAACCCGGGCTCGAGTTCCCTCACGGTCAACACCGCACCATCCGATGTCACGCTGCCGAAATCATTGGTGACCACACACACATAGGTCCCGGCGTCAGCGGCCTCGGCGGCGTCGATCGTATGGCTCGGTTCCGTCGTCGCATCACCCAGGCTCACGTCGTCCTTGAACCACTCGTAGCTCATCGGCTCCGTCCCGGATGCGGTGATGCTGAAACTCACCGTGTCTCCCGGAGCCACCGTTTGCGATGCCGGCTGACTGCTGATCCCGGGCGCGGTGTCACCCGCCGCCGTCACCGTGAATCCCCCCGTCGAACCGACCGTGATCGTGTCCCCGTCGGTCGGATACCAGACCACGACCGCATCCTTCGCTCCCACTGCCTCGTCGGCGGGAAAATCAAAAATCGCGGTGATCGTGTTCGCGCTGGCATAGCTCACCGATGATCCGCTGATGTCACCGATGGTCACGCTGTTCGGAGTCGCGCCGACCGGTGGCAGTATCGCGCCCGTCACCGTGAAGGTGACCAACTGGTCCGTGGCCCCCTGCACTGCGGAGTCCGGACTGATCGATGTGATCGAAGCCGTCTGGCCCATCGCACAAGCGGCGGAAAGGCACAGGATCAAGCCGGTCAATTTGGTGGATGGGAGCCTCATGATCATGATCGGTTTGAAAGTCACCCGCGGAGCACGGGAACCCCTGTTTTCTGCCATCTCACGGTTAAGCCCCGATTTCCTAAACGCGGAAATTTGTAAAGATTCCGTAAAGCCGCCAAACCCTTGAAACTCCTTGCCTCCACGCTCCTCCCGCCCGGATTCCGCCCATCCGCCGCCGCTGAATCCCGCAACTTTAATCATCAATTCTTGTTCCATGATTTGAATCCAACTCCCATCATCATGAAAACCATCCTCATTCTTGCCTCCGCCGCAATGACCGCAAACCTCTCCGCCGGCCCGGCCGAAATCGCCCGCCAGCGCGCCGCCAACCGGCTCGAAAACGCCAGCGAACACATCGCCATGAAGGAAGAGGCCCTGCTCGACCACGTGGACACCCACAAATGGAAGGCCGACCCGGAAGCCACCGACCGCCGGCCCGAAAACCTCATCCAATACCACAACTACACCTATCGTAGAATCGTCCGCCTGCTCCACCACGGCGCCCTCACCGAAGCCGACGGCAAACAGTTCAAGGAATCCCACACCACCATCACCAACACCGGCAAGGAACTCAAAGCCGATGGCGAACTCACCGAAGAGGAAACCGCCGGCCTCCGCGCCGATCTCGATACCCTCAACGACGAAATCAACGCCAACCTGAAGGCCGCCGAAGAAGCCGCCGAACGCTCGCCAATCCTCAACCACGCCCAGCACCGCATGGAGGAACAAATCGAATTCGGCGAACGCTCCGGCCGCCTCTCCAAAGGCGAAGCCTCACGCCTCAAACGCAGCGTCGCCAAACTCGCCGCCATGGAGGACCGGCTCAAGTCATCCAACGGACTGAGCACCCGCGAACGTGAAAAACTCTTCGAGGAAGCACTCGAACTCAAACTCGAGATCAACAAGGAACTCAAGGACTGATCACCCGAAAACCCGACTCCCATCAGCCGTCCCCGCCACGGGGGCGGCTCACTCGTATCCCGCCCTCCCGGCCGGAGCCCATCCATCCACCATTTCCCGGCGCGGAAAATCGTGCGACGCTCCACCCCATGACCACCCATCCGTTGCGCTTGACCCGCGGCCACGACTTGAAAGACAGCCTCGACCAACTCGTGCTCACCGAAGGCTGGCCCGCCGCGATCGTCCTCACCGGCATCGGCAGCCTCAGCTCCGCCGCCATCCGCTTCGCCAACCAGGAGACCACCGAACTCCTCACCGGACCGTTCGAAATCCTGTCGCTCGCCGGCACCTTGTCCCCGCACGGCTCACACCTCCACATCCTCCTCAGCGACCGCCACGGCAACACCTGCGGCGGCCACCTCAAACCGGGATCCATCATCCACACCACCGCCGAAATCGTTCTCGGCATCCTCCCGGATTGGCAGTTCCAACGCACGCCGGATCCCGGCACCGGCCACCTCGAACTGCGGATCACCCGGCCGGACTCGCCCGCAGCCGGTTGAGTCGGCGCCCCGCGGCCACCTGCCCCGCCATCCGCGGATACGCGCCCATCGCTTGACCGCACCCGCCGTTTGTGGCGCTCTGGCAGCCGTCCGCACACCCGCCCGTCATCCCCATGAACCAAATCCCGTTTTCCCTCCCCGAATATGGCCCAGAGGAAGCCCGTGCCCGGGCCGAGGAGTTCCACCGGCATCTGGCCACCCGGCGCACCGTGCGCTCGTTCCGCTCCGACCCCATCCCCGATGGCGTCATCGAGGCGGCTCTCCTCGCCGCCGGAACCGCCCCCAACGGCGCCAACCTCCAACCGTGGCACTTCGCCGTCATCCGCAACCCCGCCATCAAACGCCGCATCCGCGAGGCAGCCGAACAAGAGGAACGCGCGTTCTATCAAGACCGCGCGACCGACTCCTGGCTCGAAGACCTCGCCCCGCTCGGCACCGATGCCAGCAAACCGTTCCTCGAAACCGCCCCGGCATTGATCGCCATTTTCCTGAAAAACCGGACCACCCGCCCCGACGGCCGCGACGGCATCACCTACTACCCGAAGGAAAGCGTCGGCATCGCCACCGGCATGCTCATCACCGCCCTCCACCACGCCGGCATCGCCACCCTCACCCACACCCCCAGCCCGATGGGCTTTCTCAACGAAATCCTCGACCGCCCGTCCACCGAGCGCCCCTTCCTCCTCCTCGTCGCGGGATACCCGTCCATCGACTGCCAGGTCCCGGAAATCCGCAAACTCCCGCTCGACCGCATCGCCACCTTCCACTGACCGCCACCGCCATGCTCCCCACCGGATCCCTCGTCAATGCCGCCGCCATCATCGCCGGCGCCCTCGTCGGCTGCTGGCTGCAGTCGCGCTTCCCCGACCGGATCCGCACCATCGTCTTCCAGGGGCTCGGCCTCAGCACGCTGCTCATCGGCGGCCAAATGGCCCTCAAAACCCAAAACACCCTCATCGTCATCTTCGCCATCCTGCTCGGCGGCATCACCGGCGAACTGCTCCGAATCGACTCCTGGCTGGAACGCGCCGGAAACCGCTTCAAGGGACTCGTCCGCTCCGACAACAAAACCTTCACCGAAGGCCTCGTCCACACCTCCCTGCTCTTCTGCATCGGCGCCATGGCCATCATCGGCTCGCTCGAGGAAGGCATCTCCGGAGACCCCACCGTGATCTACACCAAGTCCATCATGGACGGCTTCGCCGCCATCGCCTTCGCCGCCACCTACGGCTCGGGCGTGATCTACTCCTTCATCCCCGTCCTCATCTATCAGGGAGCCATGACCCTCGGCGCCGGCTTCCTCAAGCCCTACGCCTCGGACCTCATGATCGCCCAGATTTCCGGCTGCGGCGGACTGCTCATCATGGCCATCGCCATCAACCTGCTGGAGGTCGCCAAAATCCGCCTCACCAACCTGCTGCCCGCCATCATCTACGTCGCCATCCTCACCGCATGGTTCGGTTAGAGGATCGTCGCCGGATCCGGCGTCGTCCGTTTCGCCTCCGCCGGCTGCAGCGCGGTGATCCGTGCCATCTGTTCCTCGTCCAGCTCGAACGAAAACAAGTCCAGGTTCTGCGCGATGCGCTGCGCGTTTCCACTCTTCGGCAGCACCACATGCCCCTGCTGGAGATGCCATTTCAAAATCACCTGACCGGTCGAGCATCCCGCCTGTTCCGCCACCTCCACGATCACCGGATCCTTGAGCAAATCAAAGGCACCGGAGGCAAATGGCGCATACGCCTCGACCACGATCCCCCTCTCCCGGCAAAACTCCGTTAGAGCCGGGTTCTGGCAATACGGATGCAGTTCGACCTGGTTCACCATCGGCACCGTCCGGCCCGCACCCATCAGATCGTTCAGGTGACCCTCCGTGAAATTGCACACCCCGATCGCCTTCGCGTCACCGCGTTTGAGAAACCCCTCGAACACCTCCCAAATCGTCAAACGCGCCTCCCTCGCAAACCCCGCGTCCGCATTGTCGAAGTCCCCCGGCCAATGCATCAGCAGCAGATCCACATAGCCCATCCCGAGCTTCTCCTTCGAGCGGTCGAAATCATCGGTCACCCGCCGCGCGATGTCCTCCACGTCCCGGCAGTTCCACGTCAACCGGTGGGAAATCGCCACATGCGGCGGCGCCGCCGGGTGCGCCACCTTCGTGGTCACGAACAACTCACCCCGTTCCACCGCACCCTCCGCCAGCGCCCGCCCGAGGATGTCCCCCACGTGCCGCTCCGTGCCGTAACAATGCGCGGTGTCGAAATGCCGGAACCCGGCATCCAATGCCAGACTCACCGCCCGCCACGCCTCCTCGGGCAGGAACCCCTGCATCACATCCCCGCCCGTCCAGTTGCCAAACGCACAACCAAACCCGACGGCGGGAACCTCTATGCCATTGCGAAGCGAAAACGTGGGAATATTCATCATCAGTCAGTGTGGGATTCACCGGCACCCTCGCACGTCCCGCCGCGCGTATCAACCTGCGTCCGTCACAGCTCCCCGGAGCCGGAGCACGCTCCCTATCAGAAAGATGAATGAATCACACCCGCCCACCCCGGCGGCGGCCACCGGCATCCGCAAAAACCGCGATCCCACTCAAACCCATCGAATCCCCTCAAACCCCGCAAATTCAATGATTCAGCCCCATGAAACGCCTCCCGCCCCACCCCCCTCAAACGGGATACCCCCAACTCCCCTCAATTGGGGGTAACGCATTGATGTAGTTGCGAGATATCCCTTATCCGCACATAGTCCCGCCATGAATTCACGCCCCCCCTACAGCCTCGCCCTCGCAGGACTCCTCGCTCTCGCAAACGCCGCCAGCGGCCAAACCGAAAGCCCGGTGCAATCCGCCGCCAGCCCCTACGACCTCGACATCATCTCCCCCGTCCAGCTCGCCGGCTCCGATGAGTCCTCCGCAACCTTCCAATCCGAAGTCCTCCCCGACCTGCTCAGCCTCGCCAACAAAAGCCTCTCGGAACAAACCACCGTCGACTCCATCAACTCGATCTCGCTCGATCCCTCCGACCTCGTGCTCGCGGAAGACGCCACCGTGCGCGTCTACTTCCTCAGCGAAGGCGCAGGATACAAAAACTCGCTAGGCATCTCCACCACCGGCGGCGGCCCCGTCAGCGACGACGCCGCCCTCATCTTCCCCAACGCCTCCAGCGCCAGCGGCCTCGGCGGCAGCAACTCGGACACCCGCTCGTCCAGCGAACCCCTCGCCGCCGGCGACTTCGTCGACCTCGGCACCTACACCGCCGGGACCACCCTCGACTTCTTCCTCATCGCCAACGGCGCCACCGGCGGATCGCAATACTACTCGACCGACCTCAGCCTCAACAGCGACGGCATCGTGCACGCCGTCACCCTCGCCCAGGACGGCTCCGCCTACCTCATCATCGGCTTCGAAGACCTCTACGGCGGCGGCGATGAAGACTACAACGACCTGCTCATCGCCGTGGAAATCAACTCCGCCAACGTCAGCAACCTCGTGAGCCTCAACACCCCGGAGCCCACCCTCGCACTCGGCTCGCTCATCGCCCTCACCGGAATCGCCGGCCTCTCCCGCCGCCGGCGCGCGTGAGATGACTTGCGCTCCACCTAGCAGAATACTAGTAAAACACACATGCGCATCGCTCCCCGGACCCTCGTCGCTTCATCTGCTGCATTGCTCGTTCTAGCGACGGGGGCGGTTTGGTCCTGGCGGAACTTCGTCGTCGGCAAACAGGCGCTCACCGCGGAAACCACCGTCGGCAAAGCCATCGAGGCGGGCGACTTCCTCACCGCACGCTCCGCGCTGCCGGGCCTCACCGACCCGGAAATCCGCGCCGCCAAGGAACTCGAAATCCGCACCGCGGAAGTCAACCAGGCGCTCAAGGTCCGGGACACCGCGCTGCTCCGCCTCGCCACCGCAGATCCGCTGGGCGAGAAACTCGATCCCGCCCTCAGGGAGGCCGCCGACCTCAAACTCGCACGCGAGGCCATCTGGCTGCGCGACTTCGAACTCTGCGAGTCACTCATTTCCCGCTGGGAAAAATCCCCCACCCTCCCCGGCAGCTGGGTCCTCCTCCACGCCGACCTCCTGCTCGCCCGCCGCGACCCGCAGGCCGCCAGGGAACTCCTCGAAAACGCCGAACTCTCCGGCCCCGACGACGCCCTCCGCCACGCACGAATCGCCCTGCTCCATGGCAACCAACCGTGGAAGGCGATGGACTCGCTCGACGCCGGCCTCGCCGCCGACCCCCGCAACGCGGAAATCCTCTCGTTCCGCGCACAAATCGAAGAAGCCGCCGGACGAATCGATGACGCCCGCCTCGACTACGTCGCCGCCGTGCTCTCGGAACCGGAAAACCCGCTCCACCGCGACATCCTCGCCAACTTCCAACTCCGCATCGGCGAACCGTCCAACGCCGCCGAAACCTGGCTCGACGCCGCACAGGTCAACGGCTTCGGCATCTATGCCTTCAAGGCCTGGTTCTGGTCCCGCGCCTGCGGCATCCCGCTGACCAGGGAACTCCCCGAAATCAACCAAACCGGATGGAAGGAACTCGTCGCCGAACTCTCCAACATGCAACAAGGGGCGTTCTGGTCGCCGGAAATGGAAATCCCCCTCGCCCGCGTCCGCGGCGGATCCTCCAGACCGGAAGTCGTCTGGCTCCGACTCCTCGAATCCATCCGCTCGCACGACTGGACCACCGCCGCCAACAAAATCGAAACCGGTTTCCCGCGCGAAGCAGAACGCCTCGCACCCGGACTCTCCACCCGCTTGCTCGCCAACCTGACCGCCCTCGCCGGCGGAGCCCCCCGCCTCGCCCTCGCCGGCCGCGACCTCCCGGAGCCAAACGACGGCGCCCACCCATTCCTCAACGAATTCCACAGCTGGACCACCCGTCCCGACTCCCCGGACGACCCCTTCGTCAGCTGGCTGCGCAACCCCGCGTCCCCCGCCGCCACCCTCTTCTCATACGGCTGGCACGGCGCCGCGCTCGACGTCGCCAACGGCACCAAACTCCAGCCCGCCGGCCCGCTGCCCGACTGGTTCGACTTCGGATACTCACGCTGCCTGCTCGTCCGCAACGGCCCCGACGCCGCACGCCAGTGGCTGGAATCCCTCCCCACCCGAAGCACCGCCGCCGACCTCACCTACGGCGAAATCCTCCTCAACAAAGGCCCCGCGGAAAATGGCCTCAAGGTCCTCGCTGCCATCGCTGAAGGCACCAGCACCCATGCCAGCCGCGCCGCATGGACACTCGCACTCTACGAACTCCAGCGCGGCCAAACCACCGCCGCGCGGGACTGGGTCAACCGCAACAAGGAACTCGCACAAAGCACCCGCGGACGCGAAATCACCGCCCGCGCCGCCCTCGCCGAAGGCAAGCGCGAGGAAACCACGGCAATCTATCAGGAACTCGGCTCCGACTCCGTGGACGCCATGATTTTCCTCTCGAAAGAAGCGTTCTCCAGCCGCGACTGGCCGGCAGCCCGCAAATGGACCAGTGAACTCGCGCGCCGTTTCCCCTCCGAGCCGCAGTTCAGGAAAAACCTCCTCAGAATCCAGCAGGCACAATCGCAGGGGAATTTATGACCGCGTGCGCCACCAGACGGCTGTCCGGGGCCGGCCTCCTCATCGCCGCGCTCCTCGTCTGGTGCCGGGACACCGCATGGCTGCCCGACGCCGCAGACACCCTGCCACTCGTCGCCGGCCTGCCGCTCGCATGGTGGTTCGGCGGCCCGTGGAAACCGCTCCCATCACCCGCCACCGGAAAACTCAAACCCGCCGCCATCGCCGCAGTCATCGCCTTCACCGGCGGATGGCTGCTCGCCAGCATCACCCTGCTCGCCATCGCATGGACCGCACTCGCCTGGTGCTGGACCCGCTCCTTCTTCCACCCCCAGCCACGCCGCACCCGCCTGCTCTGGCTCGCCATCCTCGCCTTCCCCTGGCTCGTCCTCGAATGGCCGCAGCTCGGCTGGTGGTTCCGCCTCACCTCGGCCGCCGTCGCCGAAGCCGTCTTCACCCTGCTCCAAATGCCCGTGCTCCGGGAAGGCACGCTGCTCAACGTCATGGGCGTCCCGATCAATATCGAGGCCGCCTGCGCCGGCTGGAACCTCCTCCAGCTCACCCTGCTCGCTGGCGTCGCCATCGGTGCCCATGATGTCGGCCCCGCCCGCCGCTTCGGCCTCTACTTCTGCCTGCTGCCCGTGCTCGCCTGGGCCGCCAACCTCATCCGCATCCTCGTCCTCTCCGGCATCGCCCTCACCTTCGATGTCGCCATGGCCGACGGCGCGATCCACGGCCTCACCGGACTGCTCGTCATCGCCGCCACCATCGCCATCGCCAAACTCCTCGCCGCCCTGATTTCACCACCCGCCACACCCACCACCCGCACCGTGACCTCCGCCCGATGAAAACCACTCACGACTCCCAATACCGCGGCAACCTGGTGGTCGCGGTCGTCATCGCAGCCCTCGCGTCCTTCCTCGCGTTTCCCTCGCTCGTCGAAGCATGGCGCACCGACCTCTACGCCCGCGGCGGCCCCGCCGCATTCGCCATCTGGATCCTCACCCACATCGTCGTTTTCATCCTCAACCGGAATCAATCCCGCCACCCGGCCAGATGGACGACCATCGCCGCACTCACCTGCGCCGCCGGCTCCGTAGCCGACCTCCGCGTTCTGCTCCACGCCGGCCTTGCCCTCGCCTTCACCGGCCTCGCCGGATTCCGCTTCACCGGCCTCGCATCCGCCGTCGCCGCACTCTCATGGATGCCCGCCGCCGGCTGGTTCATCAGCCGCCTCCGCGCCGGCGGACTCGACGGCTGGGAACGCCCGCTCGTCGCCACCGCCTTCGCCGTCGTCATCATCACCGCAGTCCGGATCAGAAACTCACAACGCTCATGAAACGCAAATCCATCATCATCTGGACGCTTTGCGCCGTCGCCGCCATCACCGCGCTCATCTGGCCCATGCTCCCGCTCGCCGAAAGCCCGGACCGCCTCGCCAACATGCCCCTCGATGGACCCGACTTCCAAAGCCATCAGGTCGATCTCTCAAACGCCGACCGCGAATTTCTCGGCGGCGCCAACGCCGTCCAGCGCCTCGTCCGCCTCCGCACCGGCGGCAACCTCGTCATGACCGTCGTCGATGGCAGCGGAAACCGCCACGCCGTGCACGACCCCACCTACTGCCTCGCCGGCGGCGGGTGGCAAGTCCGCGAAAAACACACCGTCGCCCTCCACTCCGGCAGCGCCGTCTGGATCGCCATGCACAAGGACAGCGAATCCATGGAAGCCCTCTGGTTCTTCGACGACGGCAGCTCCCAGTTCACCTCCCCCCTCTCCTACCTCGCCCGCACCAGCCTGCGCCGCGCCACCCTCGGCCACAGCGGCCCCGAACCCCTCCTCGTCATGCTCAAAGCCCTCCCCGGCGAACCCGTCGACTGGAACCGCGTCCGCCAAATCCTCATCCCCGCGCTCGGATTCCAATAACCCCGGCCCACCACCCATCCGCCGCCCCGTCCCTCCGCATCAGCCAAAACCGCGCCCGCACTCCCGCACTCCCACGAAGACCTCGTTCACAAATCTCCGGGTGCCAACCACCGCGCCGTGCCCCCCTCCCCCCCGAACACAAACCGTCAAAGCCCACATTCGTTAGAAGAACGTTCGCGGCATCGACCTGCGATTAAAGCTCCGCTCCTTGGTTTTCGCTGTCTGAGTTCATGCTTCAGCATGCTTCTTCGCGCGGCGGTTTCCAGCGCGGGAGGATCGGCTAAAGCCTCAACTCAGACCCCGCCAGAAAAAATAACGGTGCCTGAGTTCATGCTTCAGCATGCCATCCTAACGAGCTCGCAATAATGACCGACCAAATCCTCAACTCAGACCCCGCCCGGAAAAACGCTGTCTGAGTTCATGCTTCAGCATGCCTCTCCGTGCGGGCGGACTCTTGCGTGCGATGACCGCCCAAATCCTCCACTCACACGCCGACCACATGGACACCCCGGTAGCGAACCGGATCCCGGAATGCGGGAAGGAAAAACAGCGCGATGTGGATGTGTCCGAATGCCAGCCAATCCGTGCCATAGGCAATACGCTTAAAGGTCCGTCCCTTAGTTTTCTAACATCGGCACAACAAAGATCGGCCAAAGCCTCGACTCAGACCCCGCCAGAAAAAACGGTGCCTTAGTTCATGCTTCAGCATGCCCTCATAACAGCCCCACAACAAAGATCGGCCAAATCCTCAACTCAGACGCCGCCGGAGAAAACCAGAGCCTGAGTTCATGCTTCAGCATGCCACCCATTCGCGTCAGCTTAGGGCCTGAATGCCTGATTCTATCGGGGAAATCCGCCTTCGCGTGTCCCGCTTGACGTGCCGGACATCAAGCCATTGCTCGAAGAGCCCAAGTTCTGCGATGTCGACCACTCCGATCAGATAGGAACTCAGGGCATGGTAGAGCTTTTCATAACTCAACCGCGCCCGCCCGACTCGATTGCCCACCGCCTTGGC
>JAUTCT010000154.1 GCA_030673875.1 Verrucomicrobiota bacterium JB025
TCGGCTCACTCACCTCACGGTGGCGACCTTGCCTTTCACTACGGTTGCTGTCACTCAGTCCGTCCAATACGTTTCAATTGTTAAGTTCATGCCCATGCCGGGCACACTAGGGACGCACCGCCGGGGCGTCCGTCTTCCACAGAGCCCATCCGCCAAAGCCCATCAGTCTTCCATCGCCCCATCCCCCGCGCCTCATCCGCATCGGCGAACACGTTTCGCCGCTCCTTCCCACCCCAAGGAGCGGCGATCTCCGAATCGCCGCCCTCCACCAGCCCGCAGGGCGCTACCCGGAATCATTCTGTCATCCATCATTTTATCATTATCCCCCCAATCAAATATCCCCAGTCACCCTTCGTGCCTTCGTGTCTTCGTGTGAGCCCCATCTTCCATCCCCCATCCCCCATCTCCCATCTCCCATCCCAAATCCCCGCGCCGCGCCCCCAACCCTCCCACCCCTCAAATTTTGCGCAGTCCGTGCAGGTGAAAACCATTCATCCCCGGATCTTTCCTGCAATCTCACGATGGCACGCCCAGTGCTCACTTACCGGTTGCGCATTTTCCGCGCGAGCCGCGTTTCGGGCATCCGACGAAGACCATCCAGACAACCGAGAAACATGAAATACCTCAAAACCTCCGAGATCAAAAAATGGCTCACCGGACAGGGAATGAGACACCAACCGCTCGATTGCGGCGTGCCCATTGCCGGAGAATACCACCTGCCGACCGGTGCCATCCAGCGGTCCCGGCTCGCCGCCGATCTCGCCGACATGCTCTCCAAGGACGGCACCAAACTCGTCGAAATCATCCCCTCCGGCTCCATCCACCCCGACGACCTCATGCGGCTCAACCAATTCCGCGCAAACTTCGGCGAACATGGCCAGATCATCGAAACTCCCGGCCAACTCTTCAAAAGCGGGGACCGCGCCGCATTCCGCGAAATGCTCGCCATGATCTTCACCTTCAAATCCGGATGGACCCTCTACGTCTACTCCGCTCCATCCGGAAACACCCTGCTCATCGGTGACCAGATCGATATCTGGGCCACCAAAAAAGGACTGCGCAACGCACTTGCCAAACGGCTCGAGCCCGTCGCCCGTCCCAAAGCAGCCTGATCCCGGGCATCTCCATCCGCCCGTCTCCTCAGCCCGTCCGGGTTTCAACCCCGGCGGGTTCCCATGGGCGGGCCTCCCATCGTCCCGCCCATGGGACCACAACCCCTCCGGATTAGTCTCCACCACCCGGAGGGCCAACCGAAAATTCATCCGCGCTCAGCCGGTCGTCGCCAATCTCACGGAAGCTCGGCGCATCCCTCTCCGCCGGCCGCTCGATCCTGCGATGGTTGTCGCAGAAACCCAGCTGCCAGGTATCGACCACCGGATGCGAAAGCGCATCCGCCATGCCCGGCTCACCCGCTGCGGCGAGCGCCATGATCGATATGGTCGGAATGTGCTTCATGGTTCCATGCGGTCGTTACACATGGAATAAAACCGGTCACTGCGAGGATCATGTGTGGAAACCCCCGGAAAATCGTAAAGATTTCGTTAAGACACCCCGTCCACCCGGCCTTTTTAATGACCCCCCGTCCACCCGCCCTCAATCGGGCAAGCCCCCGGCCACCTTCTCCCAGCTCTTCCGGAACGACTCGTTACTCTCCGCAAGCACCGCCGCCGCCGCCTGCGCACGCACCCGCTCGCCGGCAAGCCACTGGAACGCAATCGCACACTGGTGGCGCCGCGTCCGCTCGTCCTCCACCGCCACCTTCTTCACCAGCACCCGGTGCAGCTGGATCAACGAACCCGCCGTGAAATCCGCCCACCCGCATTCCACCCGGTCGCCAACCTCATCCCTCGCAACCAAACCGCCCGTCGCCGGATCCATCCAAACCTCCTTCACCACCTCGCCCGATTTCAGCTCCAGATCATCGGTCACGTGCTCCCGCGTGAGATCCGCATTGATGTCAGTGAGAAAATCCCTCGCCAGCCCCGCCACCGTCCACAGCGACTCCAACTCCGCCCCCTCCGGATCCCCGTCCAGCGACATCAGATAATCCACCGCTCCCGCAAAATCACACGCATCCGCATACCCCTCCAGCTCCGCCAGCACCACGCCGATCGCCGGCACCTCCCCGCCCCCCGCCCCATCACCCGGCGCGCCCTCAGCCTGCTTCCTTGCCGCCGCCTCATCCGCCTCCCTCAGCAACTTCGCCTGCCGCACCAGATCCAGCTGCCATGCCCGCACATTGAACCGCGCACGGCCCCGCGTCTTCAATCCCACCCGCACCGAATTCAGGTCATACGCCGCCTCCCGGCACGCCTCCGCCGTCGCCGGCGCCCCCGCAAACAACGGACCGGACAACACCTCGAGATCCTCCAGAAACTCCCCGGCCAGATCCTGATAAATCGCCCCCCACTCGTCCTGCTCCTCCACCCGCACCTTCGCGATCATCGAAAAACACTCCCCCCCCGCCTCCAGAAACCCCTGCTGCCAGTTCTTCAGCCCGCTCAACATCGCCGTCGCCAGCCACTCCGGCGTCGCCCGCTCACCCGCCGGCGCCGCCACCTTCATCGGCGTAAACCCGTCCAGCTGCTCCAGCGCCGCCAACACCCCGCCCCCCACCTCGGACTCACCCGCCGCCAACCCCCTCACGTGCTTCAGCACCCCCGCCGCCAGCTTCCGCCCCCGCTCCGTGCTGCCGTCCAGATAACACGCCATCACCGCTTCCACACCCGCCCACGTCCGTGTCGGCTCATGCACCAGCGGATTCACATGCAGCGCCTCAAACGCCTTTTCCGCCGCACGGAAATCCCTCGCCTCCAGCGCCGAACGCGCCGCCCGATACCCCTGCACAATGCTCGCGGAAACCTCCGGATCCAGCGGCTCCTCCACCTCCACCAACTCCGGAACCTCCACCACCGGATCCCCGTCGGCCACCTCCCCGTCGTCCTTTCTCGTGGAAATCCAGACAATCCCCCCGGCCACCAGCGCAACCCCCGCCACCAGCGCTAACCGCCGGTTCCTCTCCCGCCGCTTCAGCCCCGCACGCCGCCGCTTCGCACTCGCATTGCTCTCGGAGGTCCCCGCCTTCAGCCGCTGCAGGGACTCACCCAGCTCCCGGATCAACTCGTCATACGAACCAAACCGGTCCTTCGGATCATACGCCATCGCCTTGTCGATGATCCGGCAGGTCGCCTCGGATATCGTCTCCTCCACCTCCCCCAACGGACGCACCGCCTTCTTCGCCTCCCGCAGCTTGTCCGTCGCCATCGACTGCTCGTCGCACGGCGGCTTGCCCGCCAGCGCGTGATACACCGTCGCCCCGAACGCATACACATCCGACCGAAAATCCTCCTCCTGCCCCTCCACCGTCTCCGGCGGCACGTAATACGGCGTCGCCCACAACTCCTTCGCCTGCGCCTTTCCACCCTGCGTCACCAGCGCCAACCCGAAATCCACCAGCTTCGCATGCCCTTCGGAATCCAGCAGAATGTTCCCCGGCTTCACATCCCGGTGGATCAACCCCGCCGCATGCGCCGCCTTCAGCCCCTCCGCCACCTCAATCGCCAGCGGCAGCATCTCCAGCTCCGGAACCTTCCCCAACTTCCGAATCCGCGCCTCAAAATGCCCGCCCGGAACAAACTCCATCGCAATGAAAAACCGCCCGAACGCCCGCCCGGTCTTCAACACCTGCACCACGTGCGGATGACTGAACGACGCCGTCAGCCGCGCCTCCTCCACAAACGCATCAATCCGCCGCTCGTCCGCCGAATAATCCTCGCTCAGGATCTTCAGCGCCACCTCCCGGTCCAGCGTGTTGTCCTGCGCCGCAAACACCATGCTCATCCCCCCCACCGCATGCCGCCGCAACAACGTATACGGCCCAAACTCACGCTTCACCCGCGTGTGCTTCCCGCACTTCGGGCACGCCACATTCGTGAAAGGAGCAACCGCAGTCACATTCATCGCCGCCCCACACGAATGGCAGTAGGCGATGGTCTTCTCACTCTCACTCATACGCTGGATGCTAACGATACCCCACCTCCCGGCGCAAACTTGAAAAACGCACCACCGGGGCATCCGCATCCACCCAAACCCCACTCGCCCCTACAATAGCCACGCACCGCCGAGCCATCCGGTGGCAGGGACGGCTCTCCGAGCTGTCCGGCGAATGCAGCATCGCCCCGCAATCCCCCGACCCCACAAAAATTCCCCACTCGCCCCACGATAGCCACGCACCGCCGGGCCGTCCGTCTTCCGCCCATGACCCGCCATCGCCCCGCCCATTCCCCGGTAGGGACGCACCGCCGGGGCGTCCGTCTTCCACAGAGCCCATCTGCCAAAGCCCACCCGCAGGAGCGGCGATGCATGATCGCCGACCCCCACCAGCCCGCAGGGCGCTACCCGCCAAAGCCCATCCGTCTTCCGCCCATGCTGCGCCCATTCCACGGATCGGATGGGGTCATGGGGATTGCGCCCCATGACCCTTCCACACCACCGGACATGCGGTTTTCCGCATCCGGCGGTTGAACCCAGCTTCTATTCACCTGCCGACTCCAGATGCTGATGCGACTTCCCAAGGGATGA
>JAUTCT010000155.1 GCA_030673875.1 Verrucomicrobiota bacterium JB025
TCGGCTCACTCACCTCACGGTGGCGACCTTGCCTTTCACTACGGTTGCTGTCACTCAGTCCGTCCAATACGTTTCAATTGTTAAGTTCATGCCCATGCCGGGCACACTAGGGACGCACCGCCGGGGCGTCCGTCTTCCACAAAGCCCATCCGCCCCGTCGCTGGAGCGTCCCGCTCCCGCCCAAAGCCCATCCGCAGGAGCGGCGATGCATGATCGCCGCCCCTCCACCAGCCCGCAGGGCGCTACCGGCCAAAGCCCATCCGTCTTCACCCGCCAATGGCCCGCCAATTCCCCCGGTAGGGACGCACCGCCGGGCGCCCTCCTTCCCACCCATGATTCGCCAATGACCTGCGTCAAATAGGCAGGGACGGCTCTCCGAGCTGTCCGGCGGATGCAGCCCACGCCACCAATTTCCCCTGTCCTCAAAAATCAACCCACATCTCATCCGCACCGGCGATAACGTTTCGCCGCTCCTTTCCCCGCCACCCGGCACGGACCCACCGCCATGGCGTCCGCCCTCCCTTCACGTCTTCGTGTCTTCGTGTGAGCCCCATCCACCAGCCCGCAGGGCGCTATCCGCCCCCCCATCCCAAGCCCCCCATCCCAAGCCACCCATCCCAAGCCACCCAACCCAAGCACCCATCCCAAGCACCCATCCCAAGCACCCATCCCAAGCACCCATCCCAAGCACCCATCCCAAGCCACCCATCCCAAAATCCTTGGCGCCCTTGGCTTCTTGGCGGTTCAAATCCCACCCATCCCAAGCCCCCAACCCAAGCCCCATCCCCTCCTCCACGCTCTTGCCGTCTCGGCGGAGCACTCCCCCCCGCATGCCGCGACCCGCACCAACCGCACAACAACACTGGCGGGACGCGCACTTCCCACCTACCGTCACCGCGACATGAAGCACTTCCATTCGAAACTCGCCCTGCTCGCCGCGGGCCTCACCCTGCCCGCCCTCGCGCTTTCACCCGGCGATCCCGTGCCCATCGAGGCCGTCAGCCAGGCGAAATTCATCCAGGGAAAAGCACCCACCGGGTGGAACGAGGACGAACTCTACATCTTCGAGTGCTGGGCCACCTGGTGCGGACCCTGCATCGCCGCCATCCCCCACGTCGATGCACTCTACGACAGCTATCACGAAAAAGGACTGAACGTCTTCGGCATGAACGTGTTTGAAGACGGCGAGGAAAAAGTCGCCAAATTCGTCGGCAAAAAGGGCGACGGCATGTCCTATCCCGTCGCCTATGTCGGCAAGGGCGGCGCCTTTGAGACCAGCTGGCTCAAACCCGCCGGAGTGACCGGCATTCCCCGCGCCCTGGTGGTCAAAAACGGCAAACTCCTGATGACCGCGCATCCCGCATCGCTCGACACCGCCACCATCGAAGCCCTCCTCGCCGGCGGCGAACCACAAGACGCCATCGTCGGGAAATTCAACGCCGCAAGCCTCAAGAAATCCAAATCGAAAGCCATGACGCTGGCCTTCACCAAAGCCACCCGCGCCAAGGATGTTCCGGCCATGAAGGATGCCCGCGCCAAACTCGAGGAAATCGACCCGGAATCCCCCTACCTCGAACGCATGGCCCTCAACATCACCCTCACCGCCGCGGACTGGGCGGAAACCGAGAACATCCTCAACCGCATCGAGGACCCGAAAAAAGCCGCCGACACGGCATGTTTCATCGCCGTTCAAATCGACTCCATCACCACCGGCATCCCGGCCAGCCTGCGGGAAAAAGCCCTCGCCCTGCTCGACAGCGGCGCCTCCGACCATTCGTTCGAACTCCCGGCCAAGGCCCGCCTCCAGCTCGCCCTCGGCCACAAGGAACTCGCGCTCGCAAGCGCGCGGGAAGCCGCCGCAACCAACAAGCGCCTGCCACAGCCCGCCCTCGACGCCTTCGCCGCCAGCTTCGAAACCGACGCCCCCCAGAACCTCGCCGACTTCCAAAAGGCACTCCGCACCGAGATTCTCAAAAACCGGCGCCAATAGCCCCCCCGCCCGCGGCCCTGCCCGTTCATCCCCACCCCCAACGCCCGGTCTCCCGCGCGAGACCGGGCGTTTTTTTTCACCCTCCGTCTCCGCACTCCCGGCAGCGGGGGGCCGGTCCGCACACATCCCGCCCGCGCAGCCACTACAGAACCAGTAGGAAAACAATCGGCGCCAGCACCCCGAGTCCGGCGACCACCGCACCGCGCCAGCGGAATCCATATTTCCCCCGCGAAAGAAACAATCCGCTCAGCGTGATCCCGATCAACGCCACCGAAAACACATCCGAATACCAGGTCCACCAGCGGCCGGGATCGAGGTGGAGAAACGTCACCTGATAGAAAACAGGTCTCCTCCGCGCGGCCTCGTATTCCCCGGTTCCCCGTTTCAGATCGACCATCAACGCCCCCTTCTTCGTAAACACCTTCAGCTTGCTTGCCGACGGGTAATCGTGCGCCCGGTAGCCGTCATCAATGCCTCCGGCGTCCAGCACTTCCTCGATCGCCTTGCGGTCGATCCGGCGGCGATCGGCCGGCAGCTTCACCTCGATCTCACGCCGCTCGATGATGAAACTCGGATCCCAATCCTCCTTGTGGTTGAGCGCGATCCCCGAAAGGGAAAACACAAACACCGTGCCGGCGAGAAAATCTCCCAGATCCCGGTGGACCGCCGTCAGCCACCTGCGCCAGCGCCCCCTCATTCCGCCGCTTCGCTGCCCTCCGTTTCAAGCTGCTCCGCTGCGACTTTCGCCACGGCCTCGCCACCGGCGATCCGGGCCGCATGCTCGCGGCTCGCCTCGACCACCCATCGATCGACGTTTTCATCCGGCAGCACGGCGTCGTGCCGGTATTCAATCCGCTCCGGCTGGTTCACGTTCTCGATCGCCCCACCGATGATCCGCCCCTGGAATGTCTCGTCCACGGCGACCAGAACCGGCACCACCAGCGCCCGCTCCTGCTCCCTCAGGATCTCCCGGATCGCCTGCTCGGTCGGCTCCGGCTTGTAGCGGGCGATGTGCCCGCACCACGCGTGCCGGCTGCGGGCCAGGCCAAGCTCACTTGTCGCCGCTTGCCCGATCTCGTCCATCAGCGCCTTCCATTCGTCGTGGTATGCTTCGCTGCCGTAGGCAACAAGCACCAGCCCCTCGTCCTCCGGCTCACGGCTCATCCTCGCGGCCCGCCGGATCACGTTCTTCCGCAGCACATCCGGGAAATCCAGCAGCGGCGTCAGCGTCACGTTCGCCCGCGGCTTGTAGGTCTCTATCTTCTCAAGCTTCAGATGCGCCGCCGTCGCCGGATCCTCGCGCTGACCCGCGATCACCGGAATATCGTCAAACGAATGGCCGCTCACCGTCAGCAACACCGGAACAATGATCACGTCCGAGTAGCCGCCTGCGTCAAACTCCTTGAGCCGCGTCGCGATCGACGGCTCGGTGTATTCCATGAAGGCGGACTCGATCCCGGCGATGTTCGCGTCAGCCAGCACCTCGTCGCGCACCCGGTGTTCGACATCGAACAACATCTTGCGCCAGTTCTCGGAGTGCGAACCGTGGCTCACAAGCAGCACGCCGATCTTGCCGCCATCACTCGTCAGGGATGAACCGGAGGTGGAATCCTGGCGCGAACAACCGGCCAGCAATGCCAGTGCGAAACCGCAGGAGAGAATTCGTGATATCATGGGTCTTCAGGTAGTGGAATGAATCAATGGACGGCCGAATTGCCATCCCCATTCCATCCGCTCCCCCCGCCATCCGGCTAGCGGCCCCTTGCGTTCCTCTAACGGGAGATTGCTCTCCAGCCCGTCACGCCGCCCACCCCATCCATTCCACCACCACCACCGCACCGCAAAAATGCCCCTCCGCCTGACGAAGGGGCATTCTTCGCGAAAATCCGCGGCCTATCCTAGCGGCGGCGGCGCATCACCGAGACCAGCAACCCGCCCGCCACCAGCGCATAGGACGACGGCTCGGGAATTGGCGAAACCGTCCCGGTCAGCACGATGTCGTCGAGCCCCATCGCGGTCCTCGAAAACAAATTGCTCCGGCTCCCGTCATACTCCCACTCGAAGGTCACCGTCGTGTTTGTCAGGTTCGTCAGCCCGGACAAGGCCACAACCCCCGAGGACGCCGACTGATAATCCGTGCCGCCGTCATGGAGCAGCTGTCCGCTCGTCTCGTTGTCCGCCGCATTCAGCCCCAGAATCGTGGAGAACCCCCAGTCCATCGTGGAGTCACCGGTCAAGGTCACTCGATACGCCGTATCAAAGCTGATGCTCGTCAGGTCCACCAGAACGGTTTCGTCGATGGTCAGCGTGAACGACAGCGTTTCCGAACCGGCCCGGTCCTGGACCGTGGCTTCCACGCTGCCCCCGCCGATCGCCACGAACCTGGAGAAATCCGCATCATTCGCCTCCGTGATGGTGAAGTCACCGACGCTGACCCCGACTCCAAAATCATTCGCATCCGGCGCGCTGTAAACCTGCTCCGCCCCGGTTCCCGAAATGTTGTCAGGGGTATCAAACGTGTAACTGATCGTGGCGGCCGATGCGGCACCCGCCGTCAACAGGCTGATCGTCAACAACAGGAGATTCGTCTTGGGTTTGGGTGTTTTCATGGTCTTTGTGAAGTTCGAATGCCCGGGGCAGAATTGTCAGGCTGGCCTCACGTTCCCGGAGGATCCCGACTTATCCATCCCCCGGCAGGGTAACGGAAAACCACCTGCCGCCTAGGGACGCAATCACGCCCTCCCACCCCATCTGAATAACACAATTGCCCATCCATTCACCCCACATCGAATCCACCCGGCAGATAACACAAACGCCTCCCCTGGTTCGCAGGAGAGGCGCAAATCCAGACGCGCGATGTCCCGGCTCTAACGACGCGACCGACGGCGGGCCATCACGGGAATCAACACCAGCAAGCCGCCAAACACAAAGTTGCCCGGCTCGGGAACCGCGGAAATCGTCCCGGTCAGAACGATGTCGTCAATTCCATGCGCAACATCGGAAAATTCATTTGACCTGCTTGAATCCACGGCCCACGAAAATGTCACCGTGGTATCAGTAAGTCCTGTCAGCCCCGAAAAAGTTGCCGACAGGCCGTCGTTGCTTTGATAGTTCGGAACACCGTCATGAGTCCAGTCGGTTTGGGTCCAAATATTTTTCGTCCCACTCCCATCCGTCGTCGAAAAGACGGACTCGACTGTAGAGGATTTGTTATCCACGTTGATCCAAAACGATTCGTCCCAAGAGATTGAAGTAAAATCCACAGACACCGAAGAATCGATGGTGATGGTGAATGACGCGATGAGAGGTTCCCCGCCGTCCCCAAGTGCAGCTTCAACGGATCCGCCACCGATGTTCACGAACCGCGAATACTCGGTGCTATCCCGGTCAGTCAAAGTGAAATCACTAACGGTAACCCCTGAACCAAAGTCATTCGTATCCGGCGCGGTGTAAACCTCCTCCGTCCCAGTTCCGGAAATGTTTGCCGAATTTTCAAAGGTATAGCTGAGCGTGGCGGCGGAAGCGGCACCGGCCGTCAACAGGCCGAGGGTCAATAATAGAAGTGTTTTCATAGGCGTCCGAAATCGAGTTGCGTGTGGCGGGAGGAGTTTTGTTCCGGGCCGATTGGGATAAGCCCGGTTGAAGGCACGCAGATTAGTCTAAGCACCACCATGCCGACTAGGGGCGCAATTGCGCCCTTTCGCCTTGTCCCCTTGCCCGGGCACAATCAGCATGCACTTCCTTGGTGATGAGATGACGATGAGTGGGAAACCGGGCAGACTTTTTCAAACGGCGCTGGCACTGGCCATTTCCTTCCCTCATGGAGCCCAGTCCGCCGCGCCGTCCCGGCCGGATTCACTTTCCCGGCTGTCGGTTTCCGAGATCAAAGAGGAGATCGCAAGCACGCGGACCCGGCTCGACCAACTGCCGCAGCGCCTGATCCGGGAATCCGGCGGCACCCTGGGATTCGGCACACACCTGAAAGCCAACACGCCCGGGAACGCCTGGGTCGAGGTCGATCTTCTCGAAACGCACCACTTCGACACCCTCGTGGTGGTCCCCGCCGTCCTCATCGACGAGCGGAAGGCGGCATCCAATTTTGCCTTCCCCGAACACTTCCAAATCCGGGGCTACGCATCCGCCGAGGACAGCACCGGGCACTTGCTGTTCGACTCCCGGACCGACACAGAAGCCCTGACCCCGTTTCCCGACAGGAGCCCGGTCATCATCCATTGCCCCGGATCCTCCGCCCGCCGCATCCGCATCATCCCCAACGCCCTGATCAAGGAGCCAATCTCGGACTATCACATCTTCGCGCTGAGCGAACTGCTGGTCTTCGACGGCGGGAGAAACCTTGCTCTGGGGAAACCCGTCAGCAGCCCGAAATGGACCCGCCACGCCCCCGTTTGGCACAAGCAATACCTGACCGACGGCTACATGCCCTACTCCGGACCCGGCAGCAAAACCGACACCCCGACCAACGGCTGCCGGATGGTCATTCCCGCCCACAACAGCACCCCGCCAAGCATCACCCTGGACCTCGGGCGGGAATACCCGCTGGACGAAATCCGCCTCCACCCGCTGCAAATGGACCGCAATTTCGTGGTTTTCCACAAGGCCGCCCTGGGATTTCCCCCGGGGTTCCGGATCGATGTCTCCAACGACGCCGAATTCACCGCCCCCACCCGGGTCTTCGCAACCGGGCCGGACAACTACCCCTCCCCCGGCCACCGCCTGGCGTGCTTCGCCGCCAACGGCGCATCCGGCCGCTTCGTCCGGATCCTCGCAAGCCGCCCGGCCCCGCACCCGCGCAACAGGAACTCCCTTCTCGCATTCGCGGAAATCGAAGTCATTTCCCGCGGAATCCCCGTTTCCCCCGGAGCGGACGTCCGGCTCTCCCACCAACCCGATATCAAGCGGCTCCCCCCTTCGATGCTCACCGATGGTGTGTCCTCCAACGGCCGCATCCTTCCCATGCGATCGTGGCTGGCCGATCTATCCGAACGCAACCTCATGGAAACCCGCCTCGCCGCACTGCGAGCCGAACTGCAGGACCGCTACCTCCGGCAGTCCCGCACCATCCGCAGGCTCGGCTGGGGAACCGGAGCCACCCTCTTCCTCGCGCTCGCCGCCGTCCTCTGGCAACAACTGATCCGGCAACGCCAAATCTACCGGCTAAAGTCGGACCTCGCCGCCGACCTCCACGACGAGTTCGGCGGGACCTTCAGCGGCCTCGCCCTGCTCGCCGATGAACTCGCGAACGAGAAGGACATGCCCCGGCCCCACATCCCCAGACTCGCGCGCATCGCCGAAATCTCGCGAACCAGCGCCAACAACGCACGCGCCCTGGTCCAGATCCTCGAATCCCGCGGCCTCACCGGCGGATTGATCGGCGAAATGCGGGCCACCGCCAAACTGCTGATGCTGAAACATCACTGCCAACTCGATCTCGAGGGCGGCAAACTCGCCGAAAAACTCACGCCAAAGCAAAAATGGCACCTCCTCTTGTTCTTCAAGGAAGCCCTGAACAACATCGTCAAACACGCCCGGGCAAGCAGCGTGGAAATCCGCCTGCGCGTCACCACACAACAACTCTGCCTGACAATCACTGACAACGGACGCGGACTCGACGGCACACCACCGAATCCACCCGCCCACCTGGCGATGCGCGCCGCCAAACTGAACGCCAAACTCGACCTGTCCGCACCTCCTGCCGGCGGCACCACCGTCAACCTGACCAAAATGCTATGAACGAATCAACCATCCGGATCATGGTGGTGGAGGACAACACCGTCTACCGCCAGGCAATCGCCTCATCGCTGGACAATCATCCCGGCTTCTCCTGCTTCGCCGAAGCCGCCTCCGGTGACGACGCCATCCTCCGGCTGCAACACTCGGAAACCACCCCGGACGTCATCCTGCTGGACCTCGAAATGCCCGGAATCCACGGCATCGACGCCATTCCCCGGCTGCTCAAGCTGGCTCCGGAATGCCACATCATCATCCTCACCCAATCGGACCGCGAAGTGCATGTGCTCCAGGCCATCACCCGCGGCGCCTCCGGCTACCTGCTCAAAACCGCGACCCGCGACGACATCCACAACGGCATTCGGGAAGTGCGCGAAGGAGGCGCCAGCATCGACCCCAAACTCGCGCAAATCACCCTCAACCTCATCCGGCGAATCCAGCCCGATGCTCCGGAACAGGACGAACACCTGCTCACCCCACGCGAACTCGAAGTCCTCCAACTGCTGGGCGACGGCTACGTGAAAAAGGAAATCGCCGACCAATTGAACCTCTCACCCCACGGCATCGACAAACGCGTGCGCCGGATCTACAACAAACTGCAGGTCAACAACGTCGCCGCCGCCGTCGCCACCGCCATCCGCAAGGGCTGGATCTGAACCCCGCCACCCACAACCGACCGCGGCTCTCGCATCGCCGCCGGCAGCAGCTCCGCTGTTCCGCTTCGCCAGCGGGCTACGGCGCGGCCAACCGAAATCCGACCGAAGAGTTCCAGTCATTGTCAGGAGTCGAGCTGGAATACGCGGTGGACTGCATCCACGAGGAGTTCGCGGCATAGTTTCCACCACGCAATCGTCTCTCGCCGTTGCCGAACCTATGCTCCCCCCATTCGTAAACATTGCCACCCATGTCCGAAGCTCCGTAAAACGACTGACTCCCGGTTCCACCGCTTCCCACGGTCGTCACATTGCCATTCTGTCCGTTCCAATCCGCTCCGAGGTCGTAGTTTGCGATATTCGCCACATCGTTGTTGATGTTGCCTGCCGCATCGCATGTCGCAACCGTTGGCGCGTCATTGCTCCGGGTCGGATAGAGCCAATAGCCATCCGTGTCTCCTCCAGGCTCATGGTAGGCGGCCTTATACCATTCGTGTTCCCCCGGAATCCAATACCTCGCCCCCTCGTTGCGCCCGTTGACTCCATGATCCGGGTCGCTTCCAAGCGCCACTCCCTCGGCACCTGTCAGTGTGTAAGCGCCGTCTTCGGTCGTTGTCTCGCCTTGCGGCCGCCTGAGCTGCCCGTTGTGCAGCCAGTTGCAAAACCGCGCGGCATCATACCAACTCACGTAGTTCACGGGCTTCTTCCCCATGTGTTCCTTCACGGCGTAGGTGTAGGCGCCGGGTGAACCCAACCTCGTGATTCCACCACGGGGATCCGTCCCCATCTCGCCCCGATACAAGTCGTAGGTGTCCGAACCGGCAACGGCATTGAGAAACTCGGCATATTGTTCGTTAGTGACCTCGTATCTCCCGATTCGATACTCGTATGCCACCCCGCCGGTTCCGGTTTCCGGGTCGCTGGAGTTGCCGGCATTCCCAATCGTCACCCACTCGATCGCCACTGAATCCAATCTCGTCATGATGGAATCCAACCTCGCCAGAATAGCGGTGTGCTGCTCCTCCAACGCCGCCAATTTGGCCCAGGTCGATTGATGCGCGACAACATTCTGCGCCTGGTTCGTCTGCAGGTGGTCCCAGATCTCCTGAAGCGACTTCATCGTGTCACCGGGCGGACCGGAAGGCGGGCCGGGCGGCCCCTGGGCGGTCAGGAGCGATGGGATTCCACACAGCAAAATCAGTCCGAATCGGTGGAGCGTGGCATTCATGGCGACATGGGGTTGAAGGTTGGGGGTTGGCAAATGCGGAACCGGTGGATGAATCGCGGCGGACGGGCGTCCTCCACCGCGAAGGAATCAATCATGGCGGGGAGATGAACGGCCCCATGCGGGCGAATTTGAGGTCATCGTTCGTCGAATCGAAATAGGAAATGGCGGGCAGGCCGTCCGAACCGAAACACAGCGAAGTTTCCTGCCCGACGAAACCAGCGCTGTCCAACGCCGGAGAGACCACCCAGGAACTCCCGTCGAAGCGGGCGAACTTGAGGGCGCTGTTGGTGTAATCGTGATAGGAGATGGCTGGTTGGCCGTCCGGCCCGAAGGCCAGTGAAGAGAAACCGCCAACGCTGTATGAGGAATCCACGGTCGTCAGATCCCAGGAACTGCCGTTGAAGCGGGCAAACTTCAGATTACCATTCGTAACGTCACGGTAGGAAACGGCCGGTTGGCCGTCCGGACCGAAAGCCAGCGAGGTATCATGACCAACGTTCCCCGTGCTGTCGACCGGGGGAGAGATGACCCATGAACTCCCGTTGAAACGGGAGAATTTGAGATCGCCTGCCGACGTGTCGAAATAGGAGATGGCGGGTTGACCGTCCGGACCAAAGGCCAGTGAAGAGAAACCGCCGATGACGGTCGTGCTGACCGTGCTGTCCACGGTCGTCAGTTCCCAGGAACTGCCGTTGAAGCGGGCAAATTTCAGGTCGCCATTCGTGTTGTCGTCGTAGGAGATGGCCGGCTGTCCCTCCGGGCCGAAGGCCAGCGAGCTGAATCTGCCGACATCGCCTCCGCTGTCCACCGTGGAATGATCCCAGCTGCTGCCGTTGAATCGGGCCAATCGAAGTCCGATCCATACGTCAAAATGGGAAATGGCGGGGTGACCATCCGGGCCGAAGGCCAAAGACGTGTGGCTGCCACCATTGGCCACGGCGGATTGAATCTCCCAGCTGCTACCGTTGAAGCGGGCAAACTTCAGTTCGCTGTTTGTCGAGTCACGATAGGAGATGGCCGGCTGGCCGGCCGGATCGAAAGCCAGCGAACTGCTTGATCCCACATCGCCTTCGCTGTCGATGATCGAAATGGTCCACGGCAGCGAACCTCCGGTCGCGTAATGCAGGATGGTGGCGCTGCTGCGCTGCTGGACAGCGGACAACCCGGAGAGCTGGATCTGCTGGGCCGAGTTCTGCTCCTCCAATGCCTCCAATCTGGCCCAGGTCAATTGATGGGCGACAACATTCTGTGCCTGCTGGACTTGCAGGTTATCCCATATCTCTTGCAGCGACTTCATGGTGTCCCCTGGCGCACCGGCCGGCGGACCGGGCGGCCCTTGTGCCGTGACGGACATCATCGTGCCGAGAAGAAAAGCCCATGCCGGACTGACAGCTTTGAAAAATCGTCTGGTTCTCATGACTGGACAACGGGTTGGTGTTTCGTGAGAGGTGAAGGTGAGCGGTTCATGGTGCGAGAGGCAACTTGGCACCGACCCGCCAGAAATTCCGGCTGGCGCTGCCATCAGTGAAATCCAGCGTGGTGGTCGTGCCCGAATCCGGCGGAACATCGGATGCCCTTCTGTCGAACGACGTCAGATCGACGCTGCTCCAAACGTCATACAAACGCCGCGGACTGGACGACCAACCGAGGGTCACGAGGTTGATTCCAGGCTGCGCCTCAAACACCACGTCGAACGCGAATATCCGCAGTTGGTCAGTGGTATCGAATGGATCGGAATCCGCCACATATTCCTTGTAGTCCGACCAGCCGTCGTGGTCTGCATCGGCGGCGTGACTGAGATGGTTGAGGTCCGCTCCGAGACCGGCATTCGCCGCCTGCTCCAGTTCCCAGGCGTCGGCGATCATGTCAAAGTCGGCATCCGGCCCGCTGGCAAGCGAAGTCGTTCTGACGAAGTTCGTCCCTCCACTTCCTAGGTCAATCCAACCGATGTTCTCGCCGTAGACGTAGCCCGAGAGCCGCCCGGTTGAATAGTCGATGCGCGGCGGAGCAGATCCATCGCGGTCGAATCGAACCCATCCGACATTCTCACCCCATGCCAGGCCCGAGAGACCGCCCGCTCCGTCGTGATTGACTCCGTAATCGATTGCATCGTCGTTGCCATACTGAATGCCGTTGGCCGGCACCCCGGTGCCAAGCTGGATCCACCCGACATTTTCCCCGTAGATGTAGCCCGAGCAATACGACCGTCCGACGGTCGCGCCGCCCCCCGGCAGTCCGGTGTCCCAGCGCCAGTTCGTCCAACCGATGTTTTCACCCCATGCCAGACAATCCCATGCATCAATGGTGGTCGTGACCTCCACTTCGACCACGCCATACAGCAACTGCGCTGGCGCTGAGTGACTGGCCACGTCGTAGTAATCATTCCACTTGCCACGGGACTCGTCCCCCCCGGCAAACAAGGCGCCCGCCATGAACACGTAGCCACCGTCACCGCTCGGTTCATTCGGCCCCCAGTTGGTGTAAGCCACCGCCTCGCCACTGCTCCACTCATAGCCCCCCGAACCCGTCTCATCCGAGAGACCGATCCACAAACTCGCATGGTTGCCGGGCGGCCACGCAGGTCTCGAACTGGTCCCCCACCGATTCCAGATGAGCTCCTGCTCTGCCTGGCTGTTGATCGTGACAAGATGACCGCCCAAAGCCACGGCAAACGCCTCCGCATCCGCCCACGTGATACCCGTCAATCCGTCCTCACTGCCGGCAACGAGATAGTAACGACTCTCCCCCACCGTGAAGCGCTCCAGAACCTCAAACGCCCGCACCGAAGTCGCCGCAAGGCACGCCACCAGAACCACCGGCAACAAGCCTATGAGTTCATTCCATTGTTTCCTCATCGCCCTGATTGGCTTCCCGCAATGGCCCGATCATCCGACAACGGACGACGGGAATTCCGGGATTGGATTTTCAGCGGAAGATTTTTTCTTCTACGGGTGAGGCAAAGGAAAACAACATGAATGAGGGTTGATGGAGCATGACTCGATTCGGCCGCTCTCATCCCCTTCCGAATAAAAACCTCGGTCACGTTGCTCAATAACGCAACGGGTAAATCACGGATTTCGCAGCGCAAATCACCGGGAAAATCCTCCTCCGCCATCAAGACGGAACACCCGATGAAACGCACGCGTCACGCCGCGGATTGCAACCGGATCGAATCCGTCGGCGCCACCCCGGCTCCGGCAACCACAGCAGGTTCCCGCCATCCTCGTCCCCCGTCAGTCCAATGTCGCGCCAATCCGGAAGAATGCGTTCGGCGTCGGCAGCGGCAGGCTCACCGTTCCCCGCTGGAAGACGATTCCTCCGACCGTCTCGGTCGACGTCGGAATGAAGGCCGCGGCCGCGAACGGTCCGGTCAGGTCATCCTCGGACTCAACCGTCAGCGTGACGTCCGTCGCCACAGGATTGAGCGGGTAGCGCAGGGTGACCACCTTGCTGCCGCCGGTCTCCTCAACCGCCAGAATCTGCAGCACCCGTCCGGGATCGGAACCACCAAGACTGCCGCCGAATGCCCAGTCAATCAAATCGGCCACCCCGTCGCCATCGACGTCCCCCACCGCCAGCGCATCCAGATCCGCACCCGGCCCCAACTCCTGCCCGGTCGCCGCCTCATACGCGGCCTCGAAACTGCCGACCTCCACATAGGTCAGCACCAAATCATTGCCAACCACGCTCGACTCAAACCCGAATCCCGCAGGGGCCGCCGACTGGTCGACCAGTCCCGCCTCCCCACTCAGGCTGGATCCTCAAGGATGGTCCAACTGGTCTCCACCGCCGGTGTCGCGCCCGCCAGCAGCGACGGCCGGAGCCGCAACCCGCCGAGCACGACGCTTGACCCGGCATCGATCAAGTCGTTCGTTCCATTGCCGAGTTCGACTTCATAAACCGCGCTCCCGGTGAAGCTTGTCTGCCCGCCAAACGCAAGCGTGCCGACCGAACTCCCCGGCGCGACCGTTCCACTCACCGTGATCGGATTTTCCACCAGCCCTCCGCCGCTCAGGCGGGACCCGGCCGCGAGCGTGAGGCCATTGCTCCGGAACTTCGCCCCGCTAGCCACCGTGATGTCATTGCCGAACGCCACCGCCTTTGAAGGACTCAGTCGTCCGCTCACCACCTCCACCGCTCCCGAACCGTTCCAGACATCGATCGGCAGGCTCACCGTGCTGCTCGCGGGCACGGCAAACCGGATCAGTCCGTCGTTCGTGATTTCCGAAACATCCGCGGTGGCCGGCATGTTCCCGCCCACCAGAAACTCGACCGTGCCATCGTTCTCGATCGAAAAGCCACCCGTCGCCGCCTGGGTGAAGCCGGTATTCACCGTCAACTCCCCCAGCACCCGCAGGCGCCGCCCGCCCGACGGGCGAAAGTTCCCCGTCACCTCCAGCTCCACCCCGGCCGGGATTTCCGTCGTTCCCGCATCCTCGTGAAGGAACCGGCTCACCACTCCGCCCGACGCAAAGACAAAGGTCCCCGTTCCGCCCACCACGCCCGAACCAAACGGCGTTTCATAATTTTCCACCGCCACACGCGCCCCGGCGGCCACCCGCACATCCGCCCCCCGGTGCTCGAACACCCCATCCCCGCGCACCTCTGCCCCCGCCTCGAAACTCGCCACGCCGCTCCCATCCAACCGGAACACCGCGCCACTGCTGACATCAATGGGAGCTGCGATCACATGATCACCCCGCAAATCCAGAATCCCCGACCGCACCTCCATCGTGCCGTGGTGCTCGAGCTCAACGGTCAGCCGGGAGAGCGCACCCGTTCCCGTCCCCGTGCCGGCCTCCTTGACCAGCGCGCCGGTGTTCAGCAGCTCGGTGTCCACTCCGGCGTTCGTCGACAACCCGCCGGTCTCGGTGAACGTCAGCGTCCCGCTGTTTTCAATCCGCGCCATTCCGTTGCTTGATAGGTTCGCGGAACCTCCGAACAAAAACTCCCCCTGGTTGTCCACCAGCGGAGACTCTCCGGCGAGAACCGTCCGACTCGACGAGTCATTTGCTACGACGCTTCCCGTAGGTGATATCTCCCACTCCACCGTGCCTCCCAGACTGCCGGAATCCCACACGCACGCGGCGGAGCAAACCAGCCGGCCGTCGCCCGCGAGCGTGCCGTCGAGAATCAACGGTGTGCTTGCGTTCACGCTGCCGCCGCTCACCTCGGTCGTATCCCGCAGTTTCACCGATCCGCCACCCGTGAGGGCCGCCCCGTCGCGCAGGAAACTCGTGCCACCGTCAAACACGACCTCCGCTCCGGAAGCAACATCCAGCGGCGCGGAAAACCCGGTCTCGCGGAAAAAGTCCATCCGCCCCGCGTTGACCTGCCAGCTCCCCGAACTCTCCACCTTGGCAACGAACTGCGTCACCCCGCCATTGCCCGCGCTCTTGACCACCGCACCGCCAGCCGCATTGCTGAAAGTCATCAACTGCGGGTCATAGGGACCATTCTGGAAAATGTCCCCGTCGCTCGCGAATTCCACCGTTCCCTCGTTGAGAAACGTCGTCGTGCCGTTGCTGGTAATCGATGAACCGTCCTGGGTGAACACCAGACGGCCACCCGCCTCCACCTCGACACCGGTGGCATCCTCAAAGGTCATGCCATTCCCGGAAATGCTGACCACCGCGCCGGAGACCACCCGGTTGACCAGGGTGTCCTGCATCGATCCAGCCGACCACGTATTGCTGGTTCCCTCGTGCTCGACCACCCCGCCTCCGGTCATGGTGAATGCCGAGGCGTAGTCCACGTTGTCGAAAGTCACCGTCGCCGCCGTCGGGACGGTGTAGGTCCCGGTCCGGAACTCCGTCGTGCCGTCGCCAGCAATCTGCGAACCATCGAAAAGCGTGGCTCCTCCCCGCAAGCTGATCACCCCGCCGGCATCCGTCCGCAGTCGGTCGCGGTGCTGCAGGTCGCCGCTGAGGATCAGCGTTCCCTCGCCAGAGAAAATCTCCTCATCGTTCTCAATCGGTGCCCCGATCGAGGCATTCCCCGTCCCCGACACCTTGCGCACAAAGCCGGTGTTCAGGATCGGCCCCGGCGTCGGATCGGGCGACCCGGACGCCAAACTGATCGACGCTCCGTCGGCAAGCGTGAGCGAATTCACATTCTCAAACACACTATCCGAACTCAACGCGATGCCCAACACCAGCTGCAGGTCCCCGTTGTTGCGAAACACGAGGTTAGAGAAATTCACCCCGCTGGAGTCGACAATCGAGCCGCTCTGCTCAAGCACCAGCGATCCGGGGCCCGCCAGCACCCCCGCCCCGGAAATCAACAGGGTGTTCGTGCGCAGTTCGTTGCCTTGGTTGACCGTGAGACTGCCCGCCGTGATCTCCAGCGCTTGTATCAAATGCGAGCCACCCACATTCACCGTCGATCCATTCCCCAGACGGGCCCCTTCCGTGACGGTGTCGGGCACCAAGTTCGGATTCCAGTTGGTCGGGCTCTCCCAAACCGTGTTGTTGGCGCCCACATAACTTCTGAACTCCTGCGCCCCGACCCCTGACAATCCAACGGCCCACAGAAGTATTCCAGCACGTTGCACATTCATAACATTAGAAAATTTACCGCATTACTTGTGTATTGGAACCTTTTTCTCCCCCACCCGCCACCGGGCGCATGCCCGGCACCAACCACACACGCGCGCTCAACCGCAGCCGAGAGCCCTGCCAAGCCGCCGGTTTGCAGCGGATTCCAAATGGGTCCGGACGTCCGGCGAAATGCCGTCACCCCCGCCCAAACTGCCGTCACCCCCGCCCATCGCCGCCACCCGGCTCCGCCAAAGCTCCCCGATGTTTCCCAATGCTCCTCACGCCGGGAAGCCCTTGAGCTCCGATCTTACGCGGGTTTTTCCATCTCCGGCGAATACCGGCCCAGACTCGCTTTCGAACTCATCGCGGCGCGGTGCAACAACGCGGCCTGCGCGGCGGCGATGTTCCCGTTGTCGCCATTCCAGGCGTGCAGCGCGCTATGCTGCAGCGCCCGACCGAAGGAAAAACTCAAGGCCCACGGGTAGGTCCCCTGCGAGTTGATCGCGTTCAGGTTGCGCGTCGCTTCCAGCTCGGACTGCCCGCCGGATAGAAAGACCATGCCCGGCACCTCCGCGGGAACCGAGGCCTTCAAGCACTTGAGCGTCAGCGCCGCGACGGTCTCCGCATCGGCCTGCTCGGCGCAGTCCTTGCCGGACACCACCATGTTCGGCTTCAGCAACATGCCCCGCAGGCCGACGCCCTCGCGCTTCAACGCATCAAATACAATCCGGAAGGTGCGCACCGAAACATCGTAGCAGGTTTCGATCGAATGCGCGCCATCCATCAGCACCTCGGGCTCCACGATCGGCACCAGATTCGCCTCCTGGCAAATGCGTGCGTATCTCGCCAGCGCACCGGCATTCGCCTGAATGCAGTCATCGGTCGGAATCCCGTCGCCAATCGCTATCACCGCACGCCATTTCGCAAACCGCGCACCCGATGCCCGGTAGTTCACACACCGCGCCGCCAGGCCATCCAGCCCCTTGGTCAGCTTCTCCGCCGGTGAGTGCTCCATCGGATGGGCCCCCTTGTCGACCTTGATGCCGGGAATGATGCCCTTGGACTCGAGGATACCTGACAAGCGGCGCCCGTCTTCTGTCACTTGTTCCAGGGTTTCCTCGAAAAGAATGACTCCCGCGATGTATTGCTCCAGACCTGCCGTCTCGAACAATGCCTGCCGGAAATCGCGGCGCTTGGTCGCAGTGCTCTCCTGCCCGATCTGGGCAAGTCGCTTGGCCATCGTGGGATTGCTCTCATCGGCGGCCAGAATGCCCTTTCCGGGCGTGACGATCGCGCATGCAGTCGCAGCTAGTGATTCCTCGTTCATGGCAAAATGGGTTTGTGGTGAATACCTCCACGCTCGGGATGAGCGCATCATTCATATATACTCGCACCGCCACCAACTCAAGGGCACATCCGGCAACCCGGCGTCCGGCGACGCAAGCATTCAAATTCAAGGCAAGGCGCACCGAGGAAGTGAATAGCCATTCACGACCGAGGAACAACGAAGCATTGGGGTTGAAGGCGCTGCCCCCGGAACGGCGGCACTTACCTTTCCTCGCCGAAGCCGCTCCAATCAACCGCACCAATTTCTGCCGCGGCGGGTGTTGGGGTGCCGGATCTGCCCTCAAGGGGTTTGGCTGCCGCCGGACCCCAGCCCGCGGTCACCGCCGCCGGGCACAATCACCGCCGTCCGGCCGAGGAAAGTCTCCCCCCGCCATCCGCCGTCACTTCCCCTTCGCCGGCCGCGTCTGATAGGGAAGACTCTCCAGCATTTCCTTCTCCCATGCCTGCAGTTCCTTCTTCATCCGCTCGGTGCGCTCGGGGTGTTTGGCCGCCAAGTTCTTCCGCTCGCCGAGATCACTATCCAGATCAAACAACTCGACCTTCCGGTAGCCGGGCTGGGCCACCAGCTTCCACTTGCCGTCGCGAATCGCCTTCGGCACATCCATGCCGTTTTCCAACTTCGGCTCGTATGGGCTCAACCCGCCCTTGCGCCAGAACAACTTCCTCTCGGGAAATTTGCCGTCACTCCACAATCCCCTGAGCGAGGTCCCGTCAAAATCAAACTCACCCTCGATGCCCGCCAGATCGACCATCGTCGGAAACAAATCAAACAACGCCGCCGTCCGCTTCTCCTCCACCCCGGGCTGGATCGTCCCCGGCCACCAAAACAGACCGGGAACCCGGTGCCCGCCCTCGTAAATGGATCCTTTTTTACCTTTCAAGGGCCCCGCCGACGCCAGCGGCATCGGACCGTTGTCGGAGGCAAACACCACCAGCGTCTTCTCCGCCAGACCATGGTCCCGCAGCATCTGCAAGATCTCCCCCACGCTCTTGTCCAACTCGGTCAGCATGTCCCGATACACCACATCGGACGGACGCCGCTTGCCCTTCACCTTGTCGGGCCCGCGCTGGATCACATCGGTCGGCCCCTGCACCGGCGCATGCACCGCCTCATGGGCGACAAAAACGAAAAACGGCTTGTCCTTGTTCTCCTTGATATACTCCACCGCGTGACTCGTGATCAACTGGGTCGAGTATCCCTTCTCCTTCGTCAGCTCACGGTCATGCCACCAGTCGAAGGTCTCCATCCGGTCGTAGTGGGAATGGTAGTCGATGTTGCCGCTCACGAATCCGACAAACCGGTCAAACCCGTGATTCATCGGGTGATACTTCGCCATATACCCCAGATGCCACTTGCCGAACAACCCCGCCTTGTATCCCGCACCACTCATCACCGCCGGCAGTGTCGTCTCCTTTTCCGCATCCAGGCCGAACTGATAGGCAGCCATCCCCGGATCCGCCGTCACCACGCCATCCACCCCGCAGCGCTGCTGGTAGCGCCCGGTCATCAGCGCCGCACGGCTCGGGCTGCACACCGCCCCGTTGGAGTGGAAATCCGTGTGCCGCAGACCCTCCACCGCCATCCGGTCCAGATTCGGCGTCGGAATCTTGCCCCCATAACAGCTCAGGTCGCCATACCCGAGGTCGTCGGCAAGAATAATCACCACATTCGGCTGGCCGGCAAACGCGGACCACATCGACAATAACAAAACACAAATCAGGGCTCTCATGAACATCATCTCGCTGGCTTGGAAAAAACTCCCGCGTCAGTGCCAGTATCAACGCGAAACACCGGCGACTTCTCTCGTCCGGCCGGCAAAAATCCTCCCCCGCCGCCTCCCTCCTGTCAATCCCGCCGCCCCACCGGCCCCGCCACCCGGTAAACAGGGACAGCGCTTTCCCCCAACCGCGGGTTGAAGTCCGCCACAAAACCGTAAACACTCGCCGCCACCCGGTCACCAACCGTGAAACACACCGGGCTAACCACAAAATCCTTCACCACCATGGCTCTCGACATCAAACCAAAATCCGACTGCGCCTTCGACCAAATCTCGCTCGGCGAAATCATGCTCCGCCTCGACCCCGGCGAAGGCCGCATCCGCACCGCCCGCCAGTTCCAGGCATGGGAAGGCGGCGGCGAATACAACACCTCCCGCGGCCTCCGCAAATGCTTCGGCTACAAGACCGCCGTCGTCACCGCACTCGTCGACAACGAAGTCGGCCACCTCATCGAGGACTTCGTCATGCAGGGCGGCGTCGCCACCGACTTCATCCAGTGGCGCGAGGACGACGGCATCGGCCGCACCGTCCGCAACGGCCTCAACTTCACCGAACGCGGATTCGGCATCCGCGGCGCCGTCGGCAACCCGGACCGCGGCAACACCGCCGCCTCGTCCCTCAAACCCGGCGACATCGACTGGGAACACATCTTCGGCACCCTCGGCGCACGCTGGTTCCACACCGGCGGCATCTACGCCGCCCTCTCGGAAACCACCGCCGAACTCACCACCGAGGCCGTCAAGGCCGCCAACAAATACGGCACCATCGTTTCCTACGACCTCAACTACCGCCCCTCGCTCTGGAAATCCATCGGCGGCCTCGAAAAGGCCCGCGAAGTCAACCGCGAGATCGCCAAATACGTCGACGTCATGATCGGCAACGAGGAAGACTTCACCGCCTGCCTCGGCTTCGAAGTCGAAGGCGTGGACCACAACATCTCCACCATCCCCGTCGATGCCTTCAAGGCGATGATCGAAACCGCCGTGAAGGAATTCCCCAACTTCAAGGCCGCCGCCACCACCCTGCGCGGCGTGAAAACCGCCACCGTCAACGACTGGTCCGCCATCCTTTGGCACGACGGCCAGTTCCACGAAAGCCGCAAATACCCCGACCTCGAAATCCTCGACCGCGTCGGCGGCGGCGACTCCTTCGCCTCCGGCGTCCAGTTCGGCTTCATGGAGTTCAACGACGCCAAACAAGCCGTCGAATACGGCGCCGCCCACGGTGCCCTCGCCTCCACCACCCCGGGAGACACCTCCATGGCCACCCGCAAGGAAGTCGAAAAACAAATCGGCGGCGGCGGCGCCCGGGTCGTCCGCTAAACCACCCTCTGTCGCGCCCGTCGGCAACCGGCGCCCGACCTCATTCACCCCCCGGCCTCCCATCGGAAGCCGGGGGTTTTCGTTTTCCACCCGTCGACCGATCACCAACCCGGATCGGATGGGGTCATGGGGATTGCGCCCCATGACCCTTCCACACCACCGGACATGCGGTTTTCCGCATCCGGCGGTTGAACCCAGCTTCTATTCACCTGCCGACTCCAGATGCTGATGCGACTTCCCAAGGGATGA
>JAUTCT010000156.1 GCA_030673875.1 Verrucomicrobiota bacterium JB025
ACCTTCGACCTTCGACCTTCGACCTTCGACCTTCGACCTTCGACCTTCGACCTTCGACCTTCGACCTCCGACCTCCGACCTCCGACCTCCGACCTCCGACCTTCGACCTTCGACCTTCGACCTTCGACCTTCGACCTTCGACCTTCGACCTTCGACCTTCGACTCTTCGACTCTTCGACTCTTCGACCTTCGACCTTCGACCTTCGACTCTTCAATCTCCCATGAAACGCGCGCTCATCACCGGAATCACCGGCCAGGACGGCTCCTACCTCGCCGAGTTCCTGCTCGAAAAAGGCTATGAAGTCCACGGCATCAAACGCCGCGCCTCGCTCTTCAACACCCAGCGGATCGACCACATCTACGAAGACCCGCACGTCGAAAACGCCAACTTCCACCTCCACTACGGCGACCTCACCGACTCCTCCAACCTCACCCGCATCCTCAGCGAGGTCCAACCGGACGAAGTCTACAACCTCGGCGCCCAATCCCACGTCGCCGTCTCCTTCGAAGCCCCGGAATACACCGCCGACGTCGACGCCATCGGCACCCTCCGCCTGCTAGAAGCCATCCGCTTCCTCGGCCTCGAAAAGAAAACCCGCTTCTATCAGGCATCCACCTCCGAACTCTACGGCCTCGTCCAGGAAACCCCGCAAACGGAAACCACCCCCTTCCACCCGCGCTCACCCTACGCCGTCGCCAAGATGTACGCCTACTGGATCACCGTGAACTATCGCGAGGCCTACGGCATGTACGCCTGCAACGGCATCCTCTTCAACCACGAGTCACCCCGCCGCGGCGAAACCTTCGTCACCCGCAAAATCACCCGCGCCATCGCCAACATCGCCCAAGGCCTCGAATCCTGCCTCTACCTCGGAAACATGGACTCACTGCGCGACTGGGGACACGCCAAAGACTACGTCCGCATGCAGTGGATGATGCTCCAGCAGGACGTCGCCGACGACTTCGTCATCGCCACCGGAAAACAAATCTCCGTCCGCGAATTCGTCCGCATGTCCGCCGCCGAAGCCGGCATCACCCTCGAATTCTCCGGCTCCGGCGTCGATGAAATCGCAACCGTCACCGCCATCACCGACCCCGATAAAGCCCCGGGCGTCACCATCGGAGACGCCATCGTCCGCGTCGACCCCCGCTACTTCCGCCCCGCCGAGGTCGAAACCCTGCTCGGCAACCCCGCCAAGGCCAAAGCCAAACTCGGCTGGACCCCCGAGATCACCGTCGAACAAATGTGCGCCGAAATGGTCGCATCCGACCTCGATGTCGCCAAACGCCACGCCCTTCTCGAAGCCCACGGCCACCACGTCGCCGTCACCAAGGAATAATCACCCACCGCCGGCATCAGTCCGCACGAACCACCACGCCCGTTCCCACATGAGATCCACCCAAAACAAAATCGTCACCCCCGCCACCCTCCCCGCCCGGGACGGCCTCGGCAAAGTCGGAGTCTGCACCGGTTGCTATGACATCCTGCAGTCGGGCCACGCGGTCTTCTTCGAGCAGTGCAAGGAATTCTGCGACACCCTGATAGTGGTCGTCGGAAATGGCGCAGCCGTCGCCAAACTCAAACCCGGCCGCCCGCTCAACCCGGACCCCAACCGCCTCTTCCTCGTCGCCGCGCTCGAAGCCGTCGACTTCGCCCTCATCGGCGATGAAGAACTCCTCCCCGGAAAAATCGACTGCTACAGCCTCTGCGACCAACTCACCCCGGACGTCTACATCCTCAACGACGACGACAGCGGCCTGGCCGAAAAACGCGCGTTCTGCGAGGCCCGCGGCATCAAACTCGAACTCGTCTCCCGCGTCGTTCCCGCCGGACTCATCCCCACCTCCACCACCGACATCGCCGAAAAACTCCGCAACGCGGATTGATCCAGCCGCCGCCGCAAAACCAATCGCATCTTCCGCAACTCCCGCACACCAGCTCTCGACCACTCCCCACCCAAGCCCCTTTCCCAACGATATGAAAAAAGTCTTCGTCTCCGGCGCCTACGACATCCTCCACGCCGGCCACCTCCAGTTCTTCGAGGAAGCCCGCGAACTCGGCGACTACCTCATCGTCTCCTTCGCCTCCGCCGAAGTCCTCTGGCACCACACCCGCCGCAAACCGTCCATCCCCGACGAACACAAACAAGCCCTCATCCACGGCTTCAAAATGGTCGACGAAGTCGTCATCGGAACCAACTTCGAAGAAGGCCTCGACTTCAAGGACGACTTCCTCCGCCTCGAACCCGACCTCCTCGTCGTCACCGAAGACGACAAATACGGCGACATCAAACGCCAACTCTGCGACCAGATCGGCGCCAAATACACCGTCCTCCCCAAAACCCCGCCACGCTTCGAACCCGTCTCCACCTCGTCGATCGTCCAATGGGTCCAGGCCCCCACCGAAGCCCCGCTCCGCGTCGACTTCGCCGGCGGCTGGCTCGACGTCCCGCGCTACTCCCGCCCCGGCGAATACATCGTCAACTGCGCCATCTCCCCGCTCGTCTCACTCCGCGAATGGCCGTTTGAAAAACGCGCCGGCCTCGGCGGCAGCGGCGCCTGGGCCCTCATCAACGGCCGCGACGGCGTCGACGCAGAAATCGACCTCGGCGTCGGCTGGCAGGACCCCGCCGTGATCCGAGAAACCGGACTCTGCGTCTGGCGCTCCGGCGAAAAACCCGAACTCGACTTCAAACAAAACGGCGACTTCCTCAACGGCCGCATGGCCATCCTCTGGACCGGCTCCCAACACGACACCCCCGGCGCCGCCGACCTCCAGCGCGACTACGACCGCATCGCCCAGAGCGCCCGCGTCGCCCGCGGCGGCATCCTCAACTCCGACATCCGCCAGCTCGCCGACGGCATCCAGCTCTATCACCTCGTCCAGCTCGACGAAGGCATGCAGCCGCTCCCCGAAATCGAAGGTGCCATCGCCAAAAAATACTGCGGCGGCGGCCACGGCGGCTACGCCCTCTACCTCTTCGTCGAACAATCCCAGCGCGACGCCGCCGTCGCCGCCCACGAAGAACTCCGCGCCGTCGAACCCTTCTGCCGCGTCTAACACCAATCTCAACCATGGCTGGAGCCTCCCCGCACCCACCGGTCCTAACACCCCAGTGAAACAAATCTCCGTCATCGGCCTGCCGGTCGCCGCCACCACCTACGCGGGTGCCGTCGAGTGGATCCTCGACCACGCCGCCAACGCGTCATCCACCGTCGCCGTCGAAGCCGCCAACACCCACGTCGCCGCACTCTCGCGCCATGACCCCGCCTTCGGCGAAACCATGGCACGCTTCGACCTCGTCGTCCCCGACGGCATGCCCCTCGTCTGGGCCATCAACCAACAACTCCCGCCCGAAGAGCAACTCACCGACCGCGTCTACGGACCGACCTTGATGCTGGAAACCCTCAAGGCCACCGACGGCAAGCCCGGGTTCCGCCACTTCCTCTTCGGCGGCAAACAAAGCACCCTGGACAAACTCACCGCCAACTTCGCCGAACAATTCCCCGGCACCACCATCGCCGGCGCCTACTCACCCCCGTTCGGCGAGTGGCCGGCAGACGAATTCGAAACCGTCTGCGAGAAAATCCGCGAATCCAAAGCCAACCTCATCTGGGTCGGCCTCGGCTGTCCGAAACAGGAACACTGGATCGCCCGCCACAAGGACAAACTCCCGCCCGGCGTCTACTTCGGCATTGGCGCTGCTTTCGCCTTCCACGCCGGCGAAGTCCGCCAGTCCCCGCCCGCCCTTCAGAAGATCGGCATGGAATGGGCCTACCGCGTGGCCATGGAACCCCGCAGACTTTTCAAACGATACTTCACATACAACTCACTCTTCCTCTATCACTACCTCCGCGACCGCGTGGCACCGACTCGATGACTCATCTCGTCATCCGGATCATCATTTCCCCGCATCCCACGGCTTTCCATCTTCTCAACAACACAACTCCTTAACAACAACTCCCAATCCTCTTACCCCATGAAAATCAATTCTATCTGCTGTCTCGGCGCCGGTTATGTCGGTGGCCCCACCATGGCCATGATCGCCGCAAAGTGCCCCGACATCCAGGTCACCGTGGCCGACATGAACGAAGGCCGCATCGCCGCATGGAACTCGGACACCCTGCCCGTTTACGAACCCGGACTCGATGACGTCGTCGCATCCGCCATCGGCAAAAACCTCCACTTCACCACCGACATCCGCGGCGCCATCGCCAAAGCCGACCTCATCTTCGTCTCAGTCGGCACCCCGACCAAATCCTACGGCATCGGCGCCGGCCGCGCCGCCGACCTCCGCTACATCGAGTCCGCCGCACGCCTCATCGCCGAAATCTCGGAAGGCCACAAAATCATCGTCGAAAAAAGCACCATCCCGGTCAAAACCGCCAGCGCGATCAAAACCATCCTCGCGGCAAACTCGACCGAACACGCGACCTTCGAAGTCCTCTCCAACCCCGAGTTCCTCGCCGAAGGCACCGCCATCGAAGACCTCGAGACCCCCGACCGCATCCTCATCGGCGGCGAGATCACCCCCACCGGAAACGCCGCCGTCGAGGCCCTTGCATCCGTCTACGCCAACTGGGTGCCGCGTGAGAAAATCATCACCACCAACCTCTGGTCGTCCGAACTCTCGAAACTCGTCGCCAACGCCTTCCTCGCCCAGCGCATCTCGTCGATCAACTCGATCTCCGCACTCTGCGAAGCCACCGGCGCCGATGTCGACGAAGTCGCCCGCGCCATCGGCCACGACTCCCGCATCGGCCCCAAATTCCTCAAGTCCTCGGTCGGCTTCGGCGGTTCCTGCTTCCAGAAGGACGTGCTCAACCTCGTCTACCTCTGCGACTCGTTCGGCCTCCCGCACGTCGCCGAATACTGGCGCCAGGTCATTCACCTCAACGACTGGCAGCGTTCCCGCTTCGTCGAGAAAATCGTCCGCACCCTCTTCAACACCGTCAACGGCAAGCGCATCGCCATCCTCGGCTTCGCGTTCAAAAAAGACACCAACGACACCCGCGAATCCCCGGCCATCTACGTCTGCCGCGACCTCCTCGGCGAACAAGCCAAGATCGCGCTTTACGACCCGCAGGTCTCACCGGAGCAAATCAAACAAGACCTCCTCGAGGCCGGAGTCCCGCAACACATCATCGACACCAACCTCGAAATCCACACCGACCCCTACTCCACCGTCGAAGGCGCCCACGCCCTCGCCACCCTCACCGAGTGGGACGAATTCAAATCCCTCGACCTCGAGCGCATCTACAACCTCATGCTCAAACCCGCCTTCGTCTTCGACGGCCGCGCCGTCCTCCCCATGGACAAACTCAAGGCCATCGGCTTCGACCCCTTCACCATCGGCAAAGGCTGAGAGGCAAAGGCTGAAAAGCATAACAACCGAACTGATCCCGGCGGGATCAAAGCCAATAGCCGGGGGTCGAGCGCCGCGACACCCCCGGATCACACGACCCATTCCGGGTCCGCATCCCGGCAGGGATGCCAGCGGCAACCTGACGACTAACAGCCCCACGTCCCTGCCCATCGACCGGCCGGCCGGTAGGGACGCACCGCCGGGGCGTCCGCGATTCGCGGGGACGGTAGGTATCATCATATCAACCGGCCCTCCGGCATCCACCCCACCTCGACCACACGACCCGGTCCGGGTCCGCATCCCGGCAGGGATACCAGCGGCAACCTGACGTCCGAGGGCTCCCGCGACGCCGCAGGTTCATCGAACCCAACCAAACTCACTCCCATTCACAACGAAGCAAGCGAACTCCTCGCCATATTCACCACGATTGTCGCAAAAGTCCGACGCACATTGTAACCTTCTCCCCATTTCGCCTCTCCCCATTTCTCCTCTCCCCATTTCTCCTCTCCCCATTCCGCCTTTCTTCATCTCAGCTTTTCAGCTTTTCAGCTTTTCAGTTTTTCAGTTTTTGCCCAATGAACATCCACCCCGAGTTCCACCGTTTTCTCAACCGCACCGACAAGGAAAAGCTGCTCGACCAAAAAGGCATCGTCGTCTGGCTCTGCGGGCTCTCCGGTTCCGGAAAATCCACCATCGCCAACGCCGCCGAACGCGTCCTCCACCAACAAGGGCACTTCACCACCATCCTCGACGGCGACAACCTCCGCACCGGACTCAACTCCAACCTCGGGTTCACCGACGAAGACCGCCTCGAAAACATCCGCCGCTTCGCCGAAGTCGCCAAACTCTTCGTCTCACAAGGCATCATCACCTTCGTCTCCGCCATCACCCCCCGCGGCGAACTCCGCGACATGGCACGCGGAATCCTCGGCAACGACATGATCGAAATCTACGTCAAGGCAAGCTACGAAGCCTGCGAACAACGCGACGTCAAAGGCCTCTACGCCAAAGCCGCTCGCGGCGAAATCAAGAACTTCACCGGCCGCGACAACTCGTTCGAGCCCCCCAATGACCCCGACCTCGTCATCGATACCGAACAAAGCTCCATCGAAGACGCCGCCATCCTCCTCCTCGAGGCCATCAACTCCCGCATCGAAACCAATCCGGACGACGAACCCCAATGAAACCTTATTACCATAATAAGGTTAATTACGTTTCTTGACCCGGTCCGCAGATCTGACTATCACCCCTCTCGGCAACCGCCCGGATTCAATTTCCCCGCTTTTCAACCTCTCAGTTTCCACTTCACACGCCATGCCAAACTACACTCTCAGTCACCTCGACCAACTCGAAGCCGAAGCCATCTTCGTGCTTCGGGAAACCGCCGCCCAGTTCGAGAACCCCGCCCTCCTGTTCTCCGGCGGCAAAGACTCCATCGTCATGGCATGGCTCGCACGCAAGGCCTTCTCGCCTGCCCGCGTCCCCTTCCCGCTCGTCCACATCGACACCGGCCACAACTTCGATGAAACCATGACCTACCGCGATGAATTCGTGGAAATGATCCGCGCCGACCTCGTCGTCGGATCCGTCCAGGAATCCATCGATAAAGGACGCGTCGTCGAGGAAACCGGCGCCAACGCATCCCGCAACAAACTCCAAACCGTCACTCTGCTCGATACCGTCGAGGAAAACAAATACGACGCCTGCCTCGGCGGCGGCCGCCGCGACGAAGAAAAGGCCCGCGCCAAAGAACGCTTCTTCTCCCACCGCGACGACTTCGGCCAGTGGGACCCCAAAAACCAGCGCCCCGAACTCTGGAACCTCTTCAACGGCCGCAAACTCGACGGCGAGCACTTCCGCATTTTCCCGCTCTCGAACTTCACCGAAATGGACATCTGGATGTACATCAAACGCGAAAACATCCCGCTTCCGCCCATCTACTTCGCCCACGAACGCGAAGTCTTCGAACGCAACGGCTCACTCCTCGCCGTCACCAAATTCCTCAAACCCCAGGAAAACGAAGAAGTCACCAAACGCGTCGTCCGCTTCCGCACCATCGGTGACGCCACCTGCACCGGCGCCGTCGAATCCACTGCCTCCAACCTCGACGAAGTCATCGCGGAAGTCTCCGCCGCCCGCCAAACCGAACGCGGCACCCGCTCCGACGACAAACGCTCCGAAACCGCCATGGAAGACCGCAAGAAAGAAGGCTACTTTTGATCGCAGATCAGAAATAGCCCGTCAAAGGACCGAAAGTCAAAAGTCTGAAAGTCAAAAGGACTCTCCAACTCTTCAACCTTTAGAGATTCAGGCTCGTAAGTAAATGACCGCAGAACGTTTCGAGGACCTTAGAATATGGCAAAACGCCCGTATTCAGGCCAACCGCATCTATGATGCGTTCGGCCCGGACTCCGTTTCCACCCGTGATTTCGGATTCCGCGACCAAATCCAGCGCTGCGGTGTCCCGGTCATGAACAACATCGCCGAAGGATTCGAGCGCAGAACCGACCAGGACTTCGCCCGTTTACTCGACATCGCCAAGGGCTCCAACGGAGAGGTCCGTAGCATGCTCTATCTCGCCGAAGACCGCGATTACCTCAATTCAGAAACCGCCCGGGAAATGAGAAGCTTCTGCGAAGACCTAAGCCGAGCCATCGAATCCCTCAACAAACACCTCCGCAAGTAGTCCACTCTTCCACTCTTCCACTCTTCCACTCTTCCACTCTTCCACTCTTCCACTCTTCCACTCTTCCACTCTTCCACTCTTCCACTCTTCCACTCTTCCACTCTTCCACTCTTCGACCTTCCACTCTTCGACCTTCGACCTTCGACCTTCGACCTTCGACCTTCAGACCTTCAGACCTTCAGACCTTCAGACATTCGACCTTCAACCTCCTAAAAGAACCATGGACCTTCTTCGCTTCACCACCGCCGGCTCCGTCGATGACGGAAAATCCACCCTCATCGGCCGCCTCC